>JBPCVQ010000368.1:0-10485 GCA_051010395.1 Geminicoccaceae bacterium
CTCGCCGCCTTCTCGATCCTGCTCTTTCTCGGCCTCGCCGCCGCTCAGTGGCGCACCCACCGGATCGACGCCCCCACGCTTGAACGACGCGGCGCCTATCAAATCGAAGGCGAAGTTCGCCTGGTCGAAGCCCGGGTCAAGGGCGATCGCCTGGTCCTCGGCGACCTCTCGATCGACGACATGCCTCCGGGATCGACGCCCGCCAAGGTGCGGTTCAGCCGGCGAACCGCGGAACCGCCGCTGACGCCGGGTGACCGCATCCGCGTTCGCGCCATGCTGATGCCGCCGTCCCCGCCGAGCGAGCCCCACGGCTTCGACTTCGCAAGAAAAGCCTTCTTCCAGCAGCTCGGCGCGGTCGGCTACAGCCTGGGCGCCGTCGACATCATCGAGCATGCGGCCGGCTGGAACCTGGCGCGCGGTCTCGCCACCATGCGTCAGGACCTGGCGGAGCGAATTTCGGCCGTCGTTCCGGGCGCTGCCGGGGCTGTCGCCACAGCCCTCCTCACCGGCCTGCGCGGCGCCATTCCCGATTATGTCTGGCAAGACATGCAGGCCGCAGGCATGGCCCACCTCCTGGCCATCTCCGGCCTGCATCTGGGTCTGGTCGCGGGCACCGTCTTTTTCGCCGCGCGCATCATCATGGCCCTGATCCCGCCACTCGCCCTTCGCTGGCCCACCAAGAAGCTCGCCGCCGGGCTCGCGCTCGTCACCGCCTTCATCTATCTGCTGATGACCGGCGCCACCATTCCGACCCAGCGTGCCTTCATCATGACGGCACTGATGCTGCTCGCGGTCATGGTCGATCGCAATCCATTCTCCATGCGTCTGGTCGGATTCGCAGCGCTCGCCGTACTCGTGACCCAGCCGGAAAGCCTGATCGGCGCCTCCTTTCAGATGTCGTTCGCCGCCGTCATCGTCCTGATCGCCGTTTACGAAACCGGCATCGGCAAGGCGCCGGCGGGGGCAGGGGGGCTTGATTGGCGGTTGTTCATGTATGTGGCGGGCGTGATCCTGACCACGATCATCGCGAGTGCCGCGACGGCACCGCTCGCCATCTATCATTTCGGCCGCCTGCCGACCTTCAGCATCCTCGCCAACGTCGTTGCCGTGCCGCTGACTGCCTTCTGGATCATGCCCGCAGGTCTGCTCGGCATGATCCTTTTGCCGTTCGGCCTCGGGGACTGGTGCCTCGTCTTCATGGGGATGGGGATCGAGCTGATGCTGGCGGTCGCCGCCTGGACCGCCGACATCCCGGGTGCGGTCGTCCCTGTGCCTCGACCACCGCTCGCGACCCTCGTGCTGGTATTGCTGGGCGGGCTCTGGCTCGCTCTCTGGCGGACCGGCTGGCGAAGGCTGGGCCTTCTCCCGATCATGCTCGGCATCCTGCTCGCCGCTATCAATCGCCAGCCCGATATCCTCATCGATGCCCGCGGCATGCTGGTCGCCGCGCGCCTCGATGGTGAAAAACTCGCCTTGTCACCCTGGAAAAAAGACAGCTGGGTGACCAATGGATGGCTGCGCGGAGCAGGGCAGTCCGAACCAGCACCCTGGCCGCAGGCGGGGCAGGCGGGGCCTGCACCCGTACTAGAAAGGGCGGGGAGAGACATACCCACGCTTGTTTGCGATCCACTTGGATGTATTTACCGCCGAGCGGATATGCAGGTCGCGCTCACCCGCAAAGCCGACGCCCTTCCTGAAGACTGCGCGCGCAACGACCTGGTGATCAGCTATCCCAGGATCGAAGCCTGCCCTGATGGCACCGACCTGATCGGTCCAAGAACACTTCGCCGGTCCGGCGGCCTCGCCCTTTGGATCGACCCCGGTGCCATCCGGCAGAAGACCGTCGCCGAGGTTCGAGGCGATCGACCGTGGACGCGCAGCTCGGCATCACGATAAGCTTTCGCCGCTAGGACGATCGCAGAACGCCGCCTTCAAAACCCACGAAGCGGCATATCCGAGCCACGTTGCAGCCAGTTGTCGCTGCCATACGTCGTCTCGCCGTCGATGACGTGCAGTGCATAGGCGTGGCGCGAGCTTTTCGAGCGGTTCGGCGCGCTCCAGTGCGGGAGAAGGCCGTGCAGTACCACCAGTGAACCGCGCTCGACTTCGAGCGGCACCAGCCCCTCGGTGGGCAGCGGCGTCGGGTCGAGCTCCAGCATTTCCGTGCCCTGGCCCTTTCGAACAAATCGCGATCGAAGGGGACCTTCGTGACCACCGGGCAGAGCCCAGAGGCAGCCGTTTTCCTTCGTGGCATCCTCGAGCGCAAACCAGAAGCCGACGACGCTCAACGGCTCGGTATGGAGAAACGTCGCGTCCTGGTGGCAGATCACCTCTCCGCCGATGCGTGGCTGCTTGAAGAGATACATCGACTGCAGCAAAAGCGGCGATCGGACGCCGATCGCGTCGACAAGCCCGGCGAGGGCAGGTGTTCGTGAGAAGTTCGAAAAAACCGGATCGAGATCGTGGAGGGCGTGGCCGACCTTGTTGATCGATGCTTCTTTCGCCTGAAGGAGCCGGCCCTGCCGGTCGAACGCTTCCTCCTCGAAGAAGAACCGGATCTTGTCGCCTGATGTCAGAAAATAGTCGTCCTGGGCATGGGTTTTTTCCGTGGTCGAGAAGATGGTCGCGACCTCGCCGGGTTCAAACGCCTCGATGAGTTCAGCCATACGCTCCTGCAGGGCATCACAGGCGGCGCCGTCGGCGAATCCGGGCATGATCAGATAGCCGTCCCGCTCGAATTTTTCGCGCAGTTCTTCCGTCACGTGCGTCCTCCGTTCAGGCTTTGATCCTATCATGAACTCGGGGCAGGGGTGGAGGCCGGTTTCGTCACCGCCGGCAGGGCGAAGGCCAGCGCCGTGCCCAAGGCCGCCATCGCCGCCATGACGAAGAACGCTTGACCGCCTGCAGCGCCATAGAGCCAGCCGGAGATCAGGCTGATCAGGCCGGAAAGCGGCGCAAAGCCGACCGCCGCGTAGAAGCCTTGGGCGCTTGCCTGCAGTTCCGGCGGCGTAGTCTCCCGGAGATAGTGAAGGGTCGCGAGGAAGGTGAGGGCAAAGCTCGCCGCATGCAGCGCCTGCGTGAAGATCAAGAGCGGCAGGCTTGCCGAGAACCCGTTCAGAACCCAGCGACCTGCTGCCAGCAGGCCGGCGATGATCAGGAGCCTGGGCAGGGAAAAACGGGCGATCAGCCGGGCGCTGACGAAAAAGAAAAAAACTTCCGCGATCACGCCTTCCGCCCAGAGCCAGCCGATCGTCGTTTCGCTGAGGCCTGCCGCCCGCCAGTGAATGCTGCCGAAATTATAGAGAAGCGTGTGGCTCGCCTGGATCATCGATGACGCTATCACCAGGATCCAGAGATCCCGTCGAATGAAGAGACGCCGCAGATTGGTGGAGCCTGAGCTCGCCGGGCTCCCGGCGCTCTCGGGCATGGTCAGGCAGGCGATCAGCGTCAGCGACATTGTTCCGACCAGGAGAACGAAGATCGCTGGCGCTCCCGCCCGTTCCAAGGCGAAGCCGCCGATGATCGACATGCAAATGAAGGTGATCGATCCCCAAAGGCGTATGCGGCCATAATCGAGGCCGCTGCTGGCTATTCGATTGAGGCTGATGGCATCGGCGAGCGGCAGAATGCAGGACCAGGTCGCCCCGGTGAGAAGACTGAGCAGCATGAACAGCCAGAAATCGCTCACCCACGCGAAGGCCAGGAGCCCGATCAGTGTGAGTGCCGTCGATAGCGTCATCGCGAGGCGGCGCCGGCCGAGACGGTCCGCGAGATTGGGCACCACGAGGCTGGTGACGATTCTCGGCCAGAACGACGCGCCGATGATCAGGCCGATCTCGACAGAGCTCAGGCCTCTGCTTTCCAGCCAGATCGGCCAATAGGGAAGGAAAATGCCGACCGAACCGAAGATAGCCCCGTAGAAGAAGGCAAGACGGAGTGCTGTTCTGGCGGTTGGCGAGAGCATGGTCTATGTGAACGCCCTGGACTGTCAGCGCCAAGTTTTTTTGAAGAAGGGAGTACGAAAAAACCCCCGGCGGCACGTGTGACCCTGTGATCTCACAGTGCTTCCTGATCCCGGACCAGGGCGGCAAGTTCGATATCGGCTTTGGAAGGGCGCTTCACTCCGCGTCCCGGTAGCCTACCGGCGTCGCATGCCAGCCGGATCGGCGCTTCGACCAGTAGAGATCGCGAAGGCGCTCCGTCACCGGCCCGGCAGTTGCCTCGCCGATCACCTGACCATCGACCTTGCTGATCGGCATCAGGCCGCCTGCCGTGCTCGATATGAACAACTCATCCATATTGGTGAGCAGACTTGCCGGGATGGGGGCCAGTCTGCAATCGAGATTGGTCTCGGCACAAAGCTCGAAGACGGTGTCGCGGGTCATGCCATCCAGGCAGCCCGTGTCGGGCGTGATCAGATTTCCGTCCTTGACCGCAAACAGATTGAAGCCAGGCCCTTCGGTGACATGGCCGTCTCTATCGGTCAGCACCACGGTGTCGCCACCTCGATCATAAGCATCGAACAAGCCCATTTCGAAATCCAGCCAATGGTAGGTTTTGATCGTCGGGTCGACGGAGGCCGGCGGGATGCGCTGGATGTCGCTGACAATCAGATGCAGCCCATGCTCTTGCTGCTCGGGCGTGGCGATCGAGATATAGGGTACGCAGAACAGAAAAAAATTATTCTCGGCGAGACGGAGATCACGGCTGCCGATCGGCGGCCGGCCCCGGGTCATGATCAGCTGCAGATAAGCCTCACGGAAGCCGGTCAGCCGCACCGCCTCCATCGCGATCTCGTGCAGGCCTCGGCGATCATGCGGACAGGCCATGCGAAGGCGGCTGAAGCTCCGCTCGAAACGTTCGAGATGGTCGTCCAATCGAAAGAACGCGCCCTCCCAGACGGACACGGTATCCTGGCAGGCATCGGATCTGAGAAAACCCCAATCCAGCAATGAAATGCGGGCTTCATGGATGGGGCAGAAGGCGCCGTCGACATGGGCTATGCCGTCTTTGAACTCGGAGGCCATCGGCAACTCCCTTCGATCTTTCCGTTGTTGGGGCCTTTGCACGCACGGCATACAAACATCCTGCCCAAATATCGTGCAGTCGTCATCGGGTGTTCACGTTGCCGCCCCAACACACGATATATTGTTGGCCGCAGCCCGCTTTGTCAGTCGGCGGTCGATCTTGATGCATGAAGGACGTTCGATGGAACCCAGCTCAGCCCGTGATCTCCGCACCCTGCCGAAAGCGCATGTGCATATCCATCTCGAAGGCGCCATGCGCGCATCGACGCTGACCGAGCTTTGCATCAGCTACGGCATCGATCGGCCCGCGAACACCGCGGGCCGGAAATTCGACAATTTCGGCGGCTTCCTGACCATGTACTGGGCCGCCTGCAACAGCGTTCGGACCTGCGACGATCTCTCCCGTCTCATTCTCGAGGTGGCCGAGGACGCCGCAGAAGAAGGTGTGTGGTGGATCGAAGTGGCATTTGATGCGGCGCGCTACAGCACACTTCGTGCCGATAGCCCCTATCAACTATTTGCGACGCAAGAAGAAGGCTGGCTGTTCGCCCTTGAGGCGGCTGAACTGGCGTCCAGGGCGACAGGCGTCGGCGTTGGCTTCGTCTCGGCGGTGGATCGCATCATGCCGGTGGAGCAGGCGATCGAACGTGCGGAGGTGACGAAGGATCTGGTCATCTCGGATCAACATCTGATCCGGAGCGGCATGGCGTGTTTCGAGGGGCGGCATGCCGGTATCGTTGGCTTCGGCCTGCATGGCAACGAGGGTGGCCATCCGCCGGAACCCTTTGCTGACGCCTTTTGCATCGCTCTCGATGACACCGGCTTGATATCGGCTCCCCATGCCGGTGAGATTGCGCCAACCCAAGGGGGAGGGGCTGCTTCCGTCCGGGGAGCACTCGATCATCTGCGCGCCGATCGCATCGCCCATGGCGTACTCGCCATCGAAGACGACGCCTTGATCGCGAGGCTGGCGGAGGAGAAGATTTGTCTCGATATCTGCCCGACGTCCAACCTTCTGCTGCGCGTATTTCCCTCCGCTGAAGACCATCCGCTGCGTCAATTCCTCGACGCTGGCATACCCTGCACACTCGGCAGCGATGATCCGCTCCTGTTCGGCCCCGATCTCGTCGACGAGTTCATGCTTTGCCGTCGCGAGATGGGTTTGAACGATGGCCAACTCGCCGCAATGGCGCGCACGTCGTTCGCCTATAGCGGAGCACCCGAGCCAGTAAAGAACGCGGGTATGGCGGCTGTGGACGATTGGCTAAGAGCTTAGTGGTATGACCACGTCATCGACGACGCCTGCACTCGCTCACGGTGTTAAGACCCTCTGATCGAGAGGAGTGGTGGACACTGACCATTCTTTGCAGACACGCTGCCAAGCCATGGCTTGGCGACCTCCCGACAGTGTGGCAGATAGAGGACGGAATTTTCGGGCTGGGCGTCGGCAGCATTGCCGGACGCTAACCGCATTTGGGGATGATCGACAGACATGGGCGAGACGACTGCGGAAGAAGGCGGAGACGTGCGTCGGGATTTTATCAGGGACATCATCCGCACCGATCTCGATGAAGGACGGGTCGATGAGATCGTCACACGATTTCCACCGGAACCGAACGGCTATCTGCATATCGGTCACGCAAAGTCGATCTGCCTGAACTTCGGTGTCGCGGAGGAGTTCGGCGGGAGATGCAATCTCCGGTTCGATGATACGAACCCGACTAAGGAGGAGCAGGAGTATATCGACGCGATCATGGAGGACGTGCGCTGGCTCGGCTTCGATTGGGGCGAGCATCTGCATTTCACCTCCGACTATTTCGAGAAGCTTTATGCCTGGGCCGTTCACCTGATCAAGGAGGGCAAGGCCTATGTCGAAGATCTCTCAATGGATGAGATCCGCGAATATCGCGGGACTTTGAAGGAGCCCGGCAGGAACAGCCCCCACCGTGACCGCTCGGCGGCCGAGAGCCTGGAGTTGTTCGAGAAGATGCGGGCAGGTGAGTTCGGGGACGGCGAGCGCGTATTGCGGGCCAAGATCGACATGACCTCCGGCAATATCAACATGCGCGATCCGGTGCTCTACCGCATCTTGCACGCGCATCATCCGCGCACCGGCGATGCCTGGTGCATCTACCCGTGCTACGATTTCGCCCACGGGCAGTCGGATGCGATCGAGGGAGTGACCCATTCGCTCTGTACGCTGGAGTTCGAGGATCACCGGCCGCTCTATGACTGGCTGGTCGATAACCTGCCGACCAACGCGCGTCCCCATCAGTACGAATTTGCCAAGCTCAGCGTCTGCTATAGCGGCGTCTCGCTTGGCAAGCGGCGTCTTCGGCAGTTGGTCCAGGACGGGGTCGTCAAGGGGTGGGATGATCCGCGCATGCCAACGCTCTCGGCGCTGAGGCGCCGTGGCGTGCCGCCGGAAGCGGTGCGCGAATTCGCAAAGAAGGTCGGCATCGCCAAGTCGGAGAACCTGATCGAGCCTGCCTTGCTCGAACACTGCGTACGCGATCATCTCAACAAGCATGCCATGCGCCGGATGGCGGTGCTCCGGCCGTTGAAGCTGGTGATCGAGAATTATCCCGACGATCAGGTCGAGGAGATGACCGCCGCCAACGGTCCCGAGCCCGAGGCGGGCACACGGCAGGTTCCGTTTTCGAAAGAGATCTATATTGAGCGAACGGATTTCATGGAGGATCCGCCAAAAAAATTCTTTCGCCTTGCGCCCGGCCGCGAGGTGCGGCTTCGGTCAGCTTACTTCGTCACCTGCACAGACGTCATCAAGGACGGCGATGGTGAGGTGGTCGAGCTTCGCTGCACCTATGATCCGGCGACCAGGGGCGGCGATGCGCCGGATGGACGGAAGGTCAAAGGGACGATCCATTGGGTCTCGGCGCGCCATGCGATCGAGGCGGAGGTCCGTCTTTACGAGCCGCTGTTCACTCAACCGGTGCCGGGCGCCGAGGGCGACTTTCTCGACGACATCGATCGAAATTCGCTCGATGTTCTGACCGGCTGCAGGCTGGAGCCTTCACTTGCCGATATGCAAAGCGGGACCGCCGTGCAGTTCGAACGTCAGGGCTATTTCAGCGCCGATCTCGACAGCAGGCCAGATGCCCTCGTTTTCAATCGCACCATCAGCCTCCGCGATAGCTGGAGCAAAACCACCCGCTGACATCCTGCCGCCCAGCAGACTGCATCGACCTTTCCCGATTTTGGGTTAAAGTCAGGGGGCGAGACCGTCTCGCCGGGAGAGGTCGATGAAAATCAAAGCCGCCGTGCTTCACGAGATGGGCGCCAAAAGGCCCTACACGGACACCTGGCCGGTCCGTGTCGAGGATGTCGATCTCGATGGGCCGGGCCCCGGCGAAGTCCTGGTCAAGGTCGCCGTCGCCGGCGTCTGTCATTCCGATCTATCCGTGGTCAACGGCAACCGGCCACGACCCATGCCGATGGTGCTCGGCCACGAAGCCTCGGGCGTTGTCGAAGATGTCGGCAAGGGCGTCACGCGTCTTGCGCCTGGTGATCACGTCGTGTTCGTCTTCATGCCCGCCTGCGGCGCTTGCGATATGTGCACGGCCGGGCGGCCGTCGCTGTGTGGGAAGGGTTTCGTCAGTAACGCCGCCGGCACGTTGCTCGGCGGCGCAAAGCGCCTTTCGAAAGCCGGCAAACCCTATTTTCACCAGGTCGGCGTCTCCTGTTTCGCCGAGCGCGCCGTCGTCGACCAAAGCTCGCTGGTGAAAGTCGACGGCAACCTGCCACTGGAGGATGCCGCTCTCTTTTCCTGCGCCGTGATCACGGGTGTCGGCGCCGTTATGAACACCGCTGCAGTGCCTGCAGGGGCGAGCGTCGCCGTCGTTGGACTTGGCGGGACGGGGCTCGCAGCCCTGCTGGGCGCCAAGGCGGCAGGCGCTTCAACCATCGCCGGTTTCGATCTCCTCCCCGACAAGCGCACCAAAGCCATCGAGCTTGGTGCGGACGACGCCTTCGATCCGCTCACGGACGATATCGTCAACCAGGTGCGGGATCGCACAGGGGGCTATGACTATGTGTTCGAGTGCGTTGGCAATGTGCAGGCGATGGAATTTTCCTACGCCATCACCAAACGTGGCGGCACCACCGTCTCCAGCGGTCTCTCCCACCCCGACAAGAAATTTTCGATCCAACACGTCAACCTGGTCGCCGAAGAGCGCACGATCAAAGGCAGCTATCTCGGCTCCTGCGTCGTCGAGCGCGACATCCCCCGTTACATCGATTTGTTTCGAGACGGCCGGCTTCCGGTCGATAAGCTGATCAGCCGCAGGATTGCGTTGGAGGACTTGAACGAGGCGTTCGATCGATTGGCGGATGGTTCGGAGGTGCGACAGGTGATTGTATTCTGAGCGGGTAGCATCTCCGCTCGATTTGGCGGCAGTGAGGTTTGCGTGATTTTATCGAACGACCCTGATGTGCTGAACCAGACATTGGAAGGGCGGATTCCTTTCTGCCGTGATCTGTTCCTGAATCCAATAGCCGGTGAGCACGGACGCATTTACGATCACAGTTTCAATAAGATATCGTGAGATAGCGGAGGGCAGCCTCGCTACATAGACTGAGATTTAGTCATGGGTAATCGCTTTAATTCGCATCACAAGTCCATTCTACAAGTGCCTGTACACACCCTCTTATCACCAGCGTGGAGAGTAAATTTTAGCCACTTTAAGTGGTGATGTCGGTGTTAGATTTTCATCTAAGAGTAATGTCACGTTTTTGTGACATCTATTAACTTAATGATGTGTCACTTATTGAGTATCATATGACTAAGATATAGCTATTATTTCTCATGAGGTGTGAGGGATGGCAGATTATGTATCCGAGATAATCAGTACTATAATAAATGCCGACTTACACCCTATTATGAAATATTATTTTATTATCGCGATTCCTATCGCTTTATGCGGCTATATATTATGTATCTCAAAAATTTTATATAGTCGAAAGATATTATCGAAAACTAAGGAGTTATTACCCAGCGAGCGCCATTGGGCTTTGCGGAAAAAACTGGGGAGAACTCCAATGCCAAGCAATGTCTTGCCAGATCCTTGGGTAAGAAGTAAAATCTATGAACATTACTGTGTAATGATTTCAATTACTATTAGTCTTGTTGTGTTGTTTATCATTGCTCTAGTTTTTTCTTTAAATTAAATGTTGTTATGATTTACATGATCTTGCTATCCGGAAAACTATGATGTGTGGTTTATTGCCGTGAGGGAAATCGCTCTCTCCTTAATGTGTTACGCCCGCTTCTGATGCTGTGGATGGCTCCTCCACCGGCATCGCGATGTGCCAAAAGTGCGGCGTCGTTAGAACCGCAAGGAAGGAGCCACCCATGGGTGAGATTAGCATCATCGGTCTTGATTTCGCGAAGAACGTTTTTCAGGTGCATGGCATTGACGATAAGGGGCAGGTTGTTGTC
>JBPCVQ010000369.1:0-9104 GCA_051010395.1 Geminicoccaceae bacterium
TGACGCCACACTCCGGCAAAAGATCGCTGACACCAATCGGCAGCGCGTCGAGCGTTATTTCATCGAGACGATGGCATCAGCTTATGAGGAGCTTTTCGAGGCTGCCATTCGAGATCGCCGGAAGGGGGCGAAAGATCCGGTGAAGATCGCAGTCGGTGGTCGGAAAGCGGCTTGAATTGGATAAACGAGCCCTGCAAACCTTGGGCCACATCGGGATGAGAAGTCGACTTTATGGCAGAAAGCAACACCTTCACGGCAGGCGCCTTGCCAGGGCTGCGTCGTTTCCGTTTCCTGCGTATCGCTCTCCTGGCGATCGTTCTGGCGCTGATCGCAGCGCTGGCCCTGATCGTTTACCTCGCCCGCCCAACCTCTCTGGGAGCGGTCAAAACCGCCGTAAATGACGGGCTGGAAGAAACCCGTCAGCTCTGGCGTGGCCTCACCTACTGGCCGAGTGCGCCCTATCCTGTAAGCGAGGTCATACAGGGTTTCGAGTTGGACTGGACGTCCCATACGCGCGCCGCTGACGGCAGCGGAGACTGGGGCACCACCTGGGCGGATGACGGTCACCTCTACACCGCCTGGGGCAATGGCGGCGGCTTTGGCGGCTCCAATGTCAATGGCCGGGTCTATCTCGGCTTTGCGCGTGTTGAAGGTGGTCCCGACGACTACCGGGCATTCAATGTCTGGGGCGGCCATGAGGCTGAGAACCCAGCCGAATTCGGCGGTAAGGCCTACAGTCTTTTGAGCGTGGATGGCTTCTTCTACATGTGGCGCTGCGGTGAATCGGACGGCGTTACATCCCTTGAATCCCAGGAGCTTTTCCACTCGACCAACCGCAGCGCCACCTGGCGCAGCACCGGCGTGAAATTCACGCCAGGCTCGATCGCCGATGGCGACCTAGGGTTCTATTGCCCGGTTTTTCTCCAATATGGCCAGAACTACGCCGGCGCTCGCGATGACTATGTCTACGCCTACGCCCCGGAAATTCAGCAGACCGACACGCTCTACCCTCAAGTGCCGGGCGAGGTCACGCTGATGCGTGTGCCCAAGACGATGATCAACATCCGCTCGTCTTACGAATTCTACGCCGGTATGGGGGCTGACGGCGAGCCGGTCTGGACGTTTGAGGCGATGGACCGGGCGTCGGTGTTCACCGATGCGGAAAATGGCATCACCCAGCATATCGCCGTCGTCTACAATCCGGGCCTCGACCGCTACCTTCTCACCACGGAGCATAGCGAGCACGCCGAGGGCAATATCGGCGTCTATGACGGGCCTACGCCTTGGGGACCCTGGACCACCGTGCATTTCTCCGACAGCTTCGGGCGCTTTGAGACCCTGGATAACGGCTTCATGTGGGTGTTCCCAAGCAAATGGCTCGGCGCGAATGGTGAAGATTTCGTCATGATCTATACCGGCAAGGGCCGGAACGACAGTTGGAACACCATCAAGGGCCGGTTCCTGCTCGCGGATCGAAACGATTGATCGCCGCCGATGACTGGAAAACCGCCGCTCGAAGGCGCCGATGATGGCGGGAGCAGAGGCCATGGCCGACGCGGAAATGCCGCCCACCCGGCATGGGTCGCCTGCCGGGCGTGGGACGTCCGCCGCTGGCCGGTCGGCCGTCACGAGCTGGCTGATCGGTGGGGCCAAGCTTCTGGTGACGTTGGTGCTGTGCTGGCTGATCATCAGCTGGATCGACTGGCGAGCCTTCGTCGCGACGCTGGAAAACGCTCATTATGGGCTGATGGCTGTCGTCTTCGTTCTCAGCCTGTTCGGCATCGTCGTCAGCGCCTGGAAATGGCAAATTCTGCTCCACGGTCACGATATTCATTTCTCTTTGCCGACATTAGTACGATGGTACTTCATCGCGGCCTTCTTCAACGCCTTCCTTCCGACCAATATAGGGGGGGACGGTTATCGGCTCTTGAAGACATGCGACAACCCGAAGGGCAAGGCGCGCGCTGTCGCCGCCCTTCTCCTGGAGCGAACGACCGGGGTGCTGACCTTGGGCTTCATGGGCTATCTGGCCGCCGCTGCCGTCTGGTTTCAGAGCGGCAATGCGCTTGCGGGGTCGCTCGCGGCCATCGGCACGATTGGCGGGATTATGGGGCTGGCCGGCCTGGCCCTGATGTGGCGCTTCGGGAGCCTCGGCCCGCTATCCCGAATCCGTGGTTTGAAGACGATCATCGAGACCGGCTCGGAGGTCATCGTCGAATGGAAAGAGCAAGGCGCGCGTTTGGGAGCCGTGATGATCCTGTCCCTGGCCTTTCACGGCCTCAGGATCGGCTTCATCTGGCTCCTCATCCTGGCGCTCGGCACCGCCGTCGATCCGGTGGAGCTTACGGTCGCTTTGTTTGCCGTCGAGGTCGCAGCCATGTTGCCGATCAGCATCGGTGGCCTCGGCGTGATGGAAGGCTCGTTCGTGTATGTGATGGGCGCATTTGGCCTCGGCAGCGAAGCCGGCCTCGCCAGCATGCTGATGCTCAGGGTTCTTACCCTTGTGCTCGGTCTGATCGGCGCTCTTCTCTACCTCGGTGGAGGACGTATGAGCCGGGCATTGAACGGAACGTGATGAGAGTGACCATACCGATCGGCCGACGAGCTCTCAGGCCTTGAACCCCATGGCCGGGCTTGAAGGTTGATCATGAACCAGGAGGAACCCGCTTGATCATTCTCGGGATCAGCGACCACTATATCAGCGGCGCCGCCGTCGTCATCGACGGCAAGATCGTCTCGGCCGTCGCCGAAGAGCGCCTTGCGCGCAAGAAAATGGTGATGGGCTTTCCCTGGAAGGCCATCAAGGAAGCCATGCGCATCGCGGGCGTCGAGCCCAAAGATCTGTCCGAGGTCGCCATCGCGTCCGATTGGGGCCATTTCCTGAAGGACTATGTGGACTTCTCGAATGGCGTGTTCGGCGTCAAGGAGACCGTCGTCCGCTCGCTATTCTTCAAGGTCGGCTCCCATATCAGCTTCCTGCGCTCCAAGATCCCGCTTCTCGAGAAGCTCTATTACGACCTCCGAAAGCCAGCCTTCGAGAAGCGAAAGCAGGCGATATGCCAGGCCATGCAGCTCGATTTCGGCATCACGGCGCCGGTCCACTTCGTCTCGCACCACCTCTGTCACGCAGCCGGTGCTTACTACGCCTCGGGCTATGACGAGGCGCTGGTCGCCACGCTGGATGGCGCAGGGGACGGGGACAGCTCCCACGTCTATTCGGTGAAGAACGGCCGCTTCGAACTCATGCACAACGTGCCGAGCTTCGACAGCCTCGGGGACTATTACGGCTACGTCACCCAGATCAGCGGCTTCAAGGCCGGCAAGCACGAAGGCAAGATCACCGGCCTTGCCGCCTATGGCAAACCCATCCACCGGAATGTCTTCGAGAAATTCTTCCGCTATGCCGACGGCACCATGAGGAATGTCGGCAACTGCTTCCGCCACGCCGCGCTCAAAAAACTTAAGGCGGCCCTCCCCGAGGGCTACAAGCGCGAAGATCTCGCCGCCACCGTCCAGGATCTCGCCGAGGATGTATCGACGTCCTATATCGGCCATTGGTGCAGGAAGACCGGCCACCGGAATGTCGCACTCGCCGGCGGTGTGTTCGCCAACGTCAAGATCAACCAGCGGGTTCTGGAAACCGATGGCGTCTCCTCCGTCTTCGTCTTTCCCGCCATGTCCGATGAGGGTATCGCCGCCGGCGCCGCCCTCGTTCGCCATGCCGAGAAGAACGGCTGGGAGCCTGCGGACCGCGCCTGCATCGACCACGTCTATCTCGGTCCCGATTTTACCGAAGAGCAGATCGAAGAGGCTCTCGGCACGGCCGAGGTCGGTTACAAGAAAGCCGACGACATGGCCAAGGAGGTCGCGCAGCTGCTTGCCGACGGCAAGGTCGTGGCGCGTTTTGCAGGGCGTATGGAGTATGGGCCGCGGGCGCTCGGTAATCGCTCTATTCTCTACCGGCCGGACAGTCCATCAGTGAACGACTGGCTGAACGAGCGTCTCAAGCGCACCGAGTTCATGCCGTTCGCGCCCTCCACCCTCGCAGAAGACGCCGCCTCCTACTTCATCGGCATCGAGGGGGCGGAGAACACCGCGCGCTTCATGACCATCACCTTCGATTGCACAGAGGTCATGAAAAAATCCTGTCCGGGCGTCGTCCACATCGACGGCACGGCCAGGCCGCAGATCGTCCACGCCCACGACAACCCGGACTACCACCGCATCATCTCCGAGTTTAAACGGTTGACCGGGCTCTCCTGTGTCGTGAACACCAGCTTCAACATTCACGAGGAGCCGATCGTCTGCACCCCCGAAGATGCCATCCGCGCCTTCAAGACCGGCCATCTCGACGTGCTCGCCATCGGTCCCTATATCGCGATCAACCCCGCTATCGCGGCCAAGGACGGCGATCGCGAACGCGCGATGGCGTCATGATCGTGAGCGAGCGACGGCGTCAACATGGAAGGCCGCACCCATGACCACCCTCGTCACCGGCGGCACCGGTTTCATCGGCTCCCGTCTGGCGCTTGATTGCGCCGAGCGGGGTGAGGATGTGCGCATTCTCGCCAAGATCAATAATGCCAATGAGCAATCCGGTTACGCCGAACTGAGAAAAGCCGGCATCGAGCTGATCAATGGCGACGTTTGCCTGGCGGCAAGGGCTGAGGAAGCGATGAAGGGGGTGAAAACCCTGTATCACCTTGCCGCCGCTCAGCACGAAGCCAATGTCGACGACGATTATTTCCGCCGCATCAATGTCGAAGGCACCAGGTCGATCCTGGATGCTGCCGTCAAGGAAGGCGTGGACCGTGTCGTCCACGGCAGCACCATCGGCGTCTACGGCATGGCGGACGAGGGGCCGGTTCACGACCGCACCCCGCTTTTCCCGGACAACATCTACGGTGTGACCAAGCTCGAAGGCGAGCATCTCGCCCGCAGCTACGCCGACCGCTTGAACATCGCCATCGTCAGAATCTCCGAAACCTTCGGCCCCGGAGACTATCGCCTCTTGAAGCTCTTCAAAGGCATCAAGTCGAAAAAGTTCTTCATGGTGGGCAAGGGCGGAAACCTGCATCATCCCGTCTATATCGACGATCTGATCGATGGCCTCAGGCGCGCGTCGATCGCCAAGGAAGCCATCGGCGAGACCATCGTCATCGCAGGGCCACGTGCCGTGACCACCAAGGAGATGGTTGATGGCATCAGCCAGGCGCTCAACACCGATGGTCCCAAGATCACCGTGCCGCTGCCGGCGCTGATGGGTGCCGCCATGGTGATCGAGACGGCCTGCCGCCCCATCGGCATCCAGCCGCCGCTCCATCGTCGGCGTATGAATTTCTTTGTGAAGAGCTTTCGTTTTTCCTGCGATGGCGCGCGCGAAAAACTCGGCTTCGAGCCGAAGATCACCTTCGCCGAAGGTGCGCGACGCACGGCGAAATGGTATCAGGACACAGGGTTGCTCTAGCCCGACGAGGTTAAGGAAGAAACGCCATGAGTGACACGGCGGTGAAAGCTGGAAACGAAGGCTCGGCGAAAGCCGGTGGACACTCCCCTCGCAAGGGAGACACCCCTCGCAGGGAACGCTCCCCCCACAGGGGACGCTCCCCTCGTAGGGGGCGCTCCGACACGCTCGCAGCGCAGATGGAGCCGTTCGACAGTTTTTGGGAAGGCCCCGAAGACATCGAGAAGGGCTATCGCACGTTCAAGGCCTTCTACAAGGCGAATTACCTGAAGCACGTCACTGCCCAAAAGTGCGCCCGCATCCTGGTCATCAGCTGCGGACCCGGCTATTTCGTGAACGTCCTGAACCAGGCCGGCTACCACGATGTCGTCGGCATCGACAGCTATGCCGACAAGGTCGAGCACGGCCGGTATCACGGCTTGAACTGTATCCAGGCCCGCGCCTTCGAATATCTGGCCGAGCAGGATGATGAAAGCTTTGACGTCATCTTCGGCGAGCAGGAGCTGAACCATCTCACCAAAGACGAGATGATCGAATTTTTGCTGCTCGCCCGCGCCAAGCTGAAGCCGGGCGGGCAGCTCATCTGCCACGGCTTGAACGGCGCCAACCCGATCGTCGGCGCCGAGACGCTGGCGCAGAACTGGGACCACCAGAACACGTTTACCAGCTACTCACTTAACCAGGTGCTGGAGCATACCGGCTTCGACGTTCAAAAGATCTTCGGGCTGCACCTCTATGTTTTCTACAAGAACCCCGCGAACTACGTCGCCTGGGGCATCACCGCAACCTTCCACATCCTCTTTCGCGTCTTCTTTCAGATCTACGGCAAGTTCAACAAGATCTTCGAAAAGAAGATCGCTGCGGTCGCCACTAAGCCCCATGGTGAGGATGCGCCCGGCAACCATCTTCGGAGCATCTGACCGCCATGTGCGGCATTGCTGGCCAGGTGGGAAGCCGACTGCTCGATGAAGGCGCGATGCGGTCCGTCACCGCGGCCATCGCTCACCGCGGCCCGGACGGTCATGACCATGTCGTCAGAGACAATGCCTGGCTCGGCCACCGCCGCCTTTCCATCATCGATCTCGAAGGCGGCCGCCAGCCGATCACCAATGAGGACCAGACCGTCTGGATCGTCTGCAACGGCGAGATCTACAACTACCGGGACCTCCGACCCGGCCTGATCGAGAAGGGCCACAAATTCCGAACCGACAGCGATTGCGAAGTCGTCCTCCACCTCTATGAGGAAGAGGGTGAAGCCTGCCTCAAAAAACTACGCGGCATGTTCGCCTTCGCCATCTGGGACGAGAGAAAGCAGCAGCTCTTCTGCGCCCGCGACCGTCTCGGCCAAAAGCCGTTCTATTTCGCATGCAAGGACGGTTCCTTGCTCTTCGCTTCGGAAATAAAAGCGCTCCTGAAGGCCGACCCAAACCTTCGGCAGATGAACCCCGAAGCCTTCGATGAGTATATGACGCTCCGTCTGATCGGCGCGCCGAAGTCGATGTTCAAGGGGATTGAAAAGCTACCCCCGGGTCATTCTTTGACCTATGCGCCCGACGCGAGGACCTGCGAGGTCCATCGTTACTGGGACCTCGACTATGAGCCGAAAAGTCTGGTGTCTGAGGGGGACCTCTTAGACGAGCTTGAAGAGAAGCTTGTCGAGACGCTGAAATATCACCTCGTCAGTGATGTGCCGGTGGGTGCCTTTATGAGCGGCGGGCTGGACAGTACGCTGCTCGTTGCGCTGACCAAGAAGTACAAGCTGGCGGATGATCTTCAGACCTTCACCATCGGTCTGCCCTATGAACAATATGATGAGGCGCCAAGCGCCCGTCTGGTCGCCGAACGCTTCGGCACCACCCACCGCGAAGAAACCATCAGCCCCTCGCTCCTGACCGAGCTGCCGCGTCTGGTCGCGACCCTGGACGAACCGTCCGACAGTCTCGCCATCTGCATGGACAAGATCGCCGCCCTCGCATCCCGCCACGTCAAGGTGGTGTTCGGCGGTGACGGCGGCGACGAGCTGTTCGGCGGCTATGATCGCTATTACGGCAACCAGATCGCCGGCCACTACGCCCGCATCCCGGCCGCCATCCGCCGAAACCTGATCCGCCCCCTGATCCGGCTGATCCCCGACGGCAAGTGGTATAAGAGCGTCGGCCACCAGATGAAATGGCTGGACCAACTCGCCGACGTCGACAGCGAAAGCGCCCGCTACCTCGAAAGCCTCGGCTACTTCTATATGCGGCAATCCTTCCGTAATGACCTCTATGGCCCCGCACTGCGCGAGCGACTGTCGGATAGCGATCCCGGCCGCATCATGAAAGAAGCTTATGACCGCGCCCCGGGTCGCCACCCGGTGGACAGGATGCTGTACGCCGACGGTCATATGCGTCTCCCTGATCACCCCGTGATGATCTCGGACCGCATGACCATGGCCCACGGGCTCGAAGCCCGCGCGCCGTTCATGGATCACGAACTCGTCGAGTTCGTCGCCAAAGCCCCGGCGTCGATGAAGGTGAAGGGTCGCACGCTGCGCCATCTCCAGGTCGAACTCTGTAAGCGCGTTCTGCCGCCCGAGGTCATGGAGCGCAAGAAGCAGGGCTTCTCCTCAGCCCTCACCTACATGCTCAAGGACGAGCTCAGTTTCCTCCAGGATCACTTCCTGAAGGGCTCGTCCCTCGCCGATGACGGCCTCCTGCAACAGCCGGTCATCGACAAGATGCGCGCCGAGCATCAGGCCGGTGCCGCAGACCACGGCCACCGCCTCTGGCTTCTCCTCAACAGCGAGGTCTGGTACCGCATGTTCATCAAGAACGAGTCCGCAGACGACCTCACCGCCGAAATCACCGACGCCAAAGGTAAGCATGTGGCCGCTGGCCACCCCAGCGCGGGTATCGCACATGCGGCGTGATCTCCGGGGATTGGCTGATGGTGCGTTTGATCTGGTCGTCATCGGCGGCGGAGTGTTCGGGGCGGCGGCGGCCTGGGATGCGACCCAGCGGGGGCTGTCTGTTGCGCTGATCGAGCGCGCGGATTTTGCGAGCTGTACGAGCGCCAACTCCTACAAAGTCGTCCATGGCGGCATTCGCTATATTCAGCATGGCGACGTCTATCGCATCCGTCAGTCCGCCGGTGAACGCAGTGCGTTCCTGCGCATAGCACCTCATCTGGTGCGCCCGCTGCCGATCGCCATTCCGACCTACGGCCACGGCATGAAGGGCAAGGCGGCGCTCCGTGTCGGTGTCGGCGCCTACGACGCCCTGACCTTCGATCGCAATCGCGGCATCAGCGACCCCGCGCGCCGGATACCATCCGGCCGGTCGGTCTCGAGGCGAGACACGCTGGACTTGTTTCCGAACCTTGACCCGAACCGCCTCACCGGCTCGGTCATTTTCAACGATGGCCAGATGCTGAACCCGCCGCGTCTCGTCCTGGCCTTCGTACAGAGCGCCGTCGAAGCCGGTGCCGTCGCCGCCAATTATGTCGAGGCGACAGGCCTGATCCAGGACGGCAAGAAGGTCACCGGCGTCGAGGCGAAGGACGTGCTGACCGGCGCCGACTTTCCGATCAAGGCGAAGATGGTCCTGAACGCCGCCGGCCCCTACGCCGAACAGTTCGTTGCAAAGGCTCTGACCCAAGT
>JBPCVQ010000370.1:0-3175 GCA_051010395.1 Geminicoccaceae bacterium
ACCGTGACCGCCGTAGCCACCACCGCCTTTGCCGCCTAGATAGCTTGCTGAGAAGCCCATTATCGTTTCCTCGCTAGCTTTGAGGTTGTTATTTTTGGAGCGGACGGACCGCGAATGCCAAACCATCGGCGCTAGCAAAACGGCCTTGATCCTTAAATTCACACCGCCGCATCCACACCTCTTTGCTGTATGACGGATTTATAATAAACTCAATAGTGATTATGTTCTTTTAAGAAACAATTCTAAAGAGAACAACACAATATCTAAGGCGAACAGCATGGTATCAATCAAAGAGTGAAAAGTGGATGGAAATAGTAACTATCTACAATTTTACTCTAGCTTGAACAGGAGAATAAGGAGCAGCTCGCTCTTTTCTTCGAACAGTCGTCTGAACGCGGTCGCTCGTCATAAAGCGATCAAGTATGCCGTTCCTGTCTCCACCAGTCGAACAACTTTTGGTTCTCTCTGGGGACTTGTTCGTATTGACTATCGGTGATGCGAAGCGGAGGCTGTCTAGAGTAGTTGGCGTAGTCGCGAAACCAGGGACGGTTGTAGATGATCGTCAGGATCGGCCGCACCTTGTCCGAACGGTTACCGAGGCCCCGATGGCAGACCCGGTAGTCGTTGATCAGGCATGAGCCCAGCGGGACGACCGGATCCTGCGACTCCATCTCCTTGGCTGCCCGCTCTGTGGGCACAGTGTGGCTGCCCTTATACACCCTCGTGGTGCCGACGACCTCATCGAGCGAAACCAACGGCACGATCATCTGAATGGCGAAGCTCGGCAGCCGGTGATGCCATTTCGTCGATGGAAACAGCGCCGGATGGTCCTTGTGCAGGCGCTGGTCCTTGCTTCCCGGAAGCGAGATGACCGATGTAAAGGCGCCGATGACACAGTCATCGCCCAGCAACTCGCGGAAGATCGGCAAGATCAGCGGCGAAGCATACAGCCTCGGATCGTCGAACGGATCGTCGAGGTCGACCGTCAGCATGTAGCGTTGATCGCCAACCCGGAGCGCGTCGGGATGGTCGTCCTTTCTGAAATAGGAAGTGTACCGCGCGAAGAACGCGTCCTGTAGCCGCTGGATCATGTCGACCGGAAAAGCGTTCTCGACCTGAATGACGCCGTAGGTCTTGAAAAGCGACGACGCAAGCGCAAGGTTTTCCGGCCTAAGCAAGCCTTCGGCGGCTTCCTCGGGGCTGAACGCAACGGTCGGAACGACGCCGCTTTCGCCTGCGCGGACCCGCATCTGTTCGAGCGCCGTCGCGCGCTCCAGATTGTCGCGGGCAGCCGTCAGATTGGGATCGATCTCGATCGCGCGCTGGAACCGCGCGCTCGCTTCCTCGATCTCCAGCCGCTCCAGATGCAGCCGACCGAGATCGTTGTGCGTGATCGCGCGGTCCGGAGCCAAGTCGAGTGTGTGCCGGAAGGTGGCCAGCGCCTCGTCGACCTTGCCCCGCGCCTTGAGCACGCGCGCCAGCATCGCCTGGGCGTCGACATCGTCAGGATGATCGGCGAGATAGTCCTGCAGTAGATACTGGGCGCGTCGATACTGCCTCGTCTTGGCATAGTCCTTGGCGAATTGAAGCGCCGTGAGTCGCTCGCGAGCGGCGAGATGATCGCAGAGATCGAGCAGATCGCTGAGCCGACGCTTAATACTGCGCTCGACAGCCTTGCGGTGGCTTCGGCTCTCGCTCGGATAACTCGCGAAATTAAGGAGATATTGCAGGACCCCGGCGCAGATCGAGGCCGGTAGCGCACGGCGGAGCATCGCCTCATCCGCATATCCGCCCGTGACAAGAACCGCTATGTAATCTTGAAGGCACCGCGCGCGCTGCTCGCCAGCCACGGCCCTTGCCGCTTCCCCGCCCTCGGTCAGCAAGATGGTGGGTTTGAAGCAGCCGCTGAACATGGCGTGTAGGGAAAAGCCTGCCGGTCCGGCGACCGCATCGTCCCAATCGCAGAGCACGCAGGCGCCGTCGGGCCTTATGGCGACGTTCGGTGGACGTAGATCGCCATGGCACAAGGTGACCGGCAGCAGCGCCGCCGGCTCCAAATGGCGCTCGAGCAAAGCGCGACGCCGCGAAAAGGCCCGAAAATAACGCTTCGCATCGCTGCGGCCGACAAAGTATCGAACGCCAACGGGACCAGCCGCGACATCCGCCTCCCTGCCTAAAAAATCGATAAAACTCGGCAGCAGCGAGGCCAAATCGGGCTTTCTCAGACTTACCAAGAGATCTGGCAGCTTAAACGCTTCAACCTGAAAACGGGCATAGGTCTTGAGTAGCTTGCACTGATCCTTCTCGTCGGAATCGTAGCTCAACATCCTCCCGCCGTGGTCGGCGGCCAGAATCCAGCCATGCTCCTCGTCGCTAGCAATGACCTCTGGCGCATGACGAGGAAAATGTTCGGCGATCAGCGCCGTCGATCGCACGATCGGTCGTTGATGCTCCGGCAGGATCTTCAAATAGGCAGAGCCCGTCTCACTGCTCAGGCGATAGGTTCTGGCCCAAGGCGAGTCACGCAACAGATCGGAACTGGTGGACGAAAAGTGTGACTGAGCCCAGCTCAGCGCATCCTCATCACCGATCGTGACCGGCTTCCTGTTCGTAGCCATCCTTGACCTCGCACTTCCTCGCTTTTTCTTTCGATAATGGCCTCAGCCGTCGCTAACCAGGGACGCTGGGCGTCAGCAGGGTGCAAAAAGCACACATCTTTGCACGAATATCAACCGCAAAATGGGAACAGACATACCTGGTAGTACGGAATCGAAGCCACTGATCAGTAATCTTCGCCTGGCGATCATTCTCTCTAAAGTTGTTCGCAGCATTATATTGGCCAAGCGGCAGTAGAGGAGCGACGCCATCTTGGGCCTTGCTCATCGCCAGCACATTCTCGATCTCAGGTACTGGCGCTTTCGCCGCAAGGGCCAACTATCAGGGCTGTTCAACAGCTGATTACAGGAGAGCATGATCGGGTCGGAGGGAGGGTCTCCCCTCCCGTCACCGGGTCGTCGGAGGCAGTTGACCGCAAGCACGTAGCCGCGGCCATGTTCTTCGATCAGCCGGCGCAACCGATGGTCGCCACCGTAAACGCAATCACCGGTCACCCAGGCGCAGGGTATGCCAGCCGCAAAGGCGCGGGTCAGCATGCTGCGCCCGAGCGCTGGCTTGG
>JBPCVQ010000371.1:0-2777 GCA_051010395.1 Geminicoccaceae bacterium
GAAATCCCGAGGTCAAAAAGAGCGCTTCGGCATTCTCGCCAAACTGCGAGCGATTGCAGCCGCCATGGATCGCTTGAGTGCGACTATGCCATTGATCTGTCATGATTGTCGTCCCGCCAACAAAAAAACCCCAGCCTCTGGCCAGGGCGTTATCAGCGCTCCCGGCCTTTTAGCAGTTTCTTTAACGTGGCCTGCAAGCCGACCGGCCCAAATCACCACAGGCCAGACGTTAAGCCCGCGCGGCGGGCGGCGTCAACTGCTATTCGCCCGTTGGCATCAAATCGTCAACACTCGTGGCCGATCCGACCGCCGCAGCCACGTTCGAACAACCGTCGGCTATGAGGCGGCGTTCGAGATCGTCGAGTATCTTCGGCACGAGGCCGAGGCCGCCATAGATGAAGCCGGTGTAGAGCTGGAGCGCACTGGCGCCCGCTTTGATCTTGGCATAGGCACACTCGCCACTGTCGATGCCACCGACCCCGATCAGCGGCAGTTCCCCGCTGATCATTTTGTGAAAGCGCTCGATCTGTGCGGTCGAACGCTCGAAGAGCGGACACCCGCTAAGCCCTCCAGCCTCACGCTGTGCGGGGTCCTGCAGATCGCTTGGACGATCGAGGGTGGTGTTTGCGATAATCAGCGCATCAACCCCTTGCTCCACCGCGACCTCGGCAATATCAGCCTCGTCTTCCTGGGTAAGATCAGGCGCGATCTTCAAGAAGAGCGGTTTTTTCGGACGATTCGTCTCAACAAGCGCTTCTCTGCGTTCGATCAGTGTTGCGAGAAGGCGGGTCAGCCGTTCTCGCCCCTGTAGGTCACGGAGACCGGGCGTGTTGGGCGAGGACACGTTGATGGTGAAGTAGTCGGCGAGCGGATAGAGGCCGTCGAGACAGGCCGCATAGTCCTGAACCGGGTCCTCGGCTTCGCGGTTGGCGCCGATATTGGCACCGATGATGCCATCATCGGGCTTACGCTGCGCGAGCCTTCGCTTTGCAGCTTCTAGTCCCTGATTGTTGAAACCGAGGCGATTGATCAGCGCTCGATCTGCGGGCAGGCGAAAAATCCTGGGCTTGGGATTGCCGGTTTGCGGGCGCGGCGTGATCGTGCCGACTTCGAGCCAGCCGAAGCCGACCTTGGCAAGACCTTTGATCGCCTCGGCATTCTTGTCGAAGCCAGCGGCGAGACCAAGCGGGTTCGGCAAATCGAGCCCTGCAATCGACGTTTTCAGAGTTGGCCAACGATCATTTTGTTGCCTTGGCGAAACGCCGATGCCAAGGCCGCGAATCGCCAGGCGATGGGCGCGTTCCGGGTCAAGCTTGTGCAAAGTGGCGGTCAGCATCGGCACGATAGCACCCGGCAAACGGTTCCAGTAAATTCAATTAACGGTTGATTTTTCATCTTTACGTTCTACAGCTAGGCTGACAAAACCCCTCGCAAATCTGCAAATTCATCGACAAGGTTCAGCAAGGTTCATGAACATCGGACTTCTATCATGGCGTTAGCGTCGAGCGCGTCCACGACCCTTGGACTTGCGCGCAGCCACACCGTCGCGTTCTCCGGCATCGACGTCAAGGATGTCGACGTGCAGGTGCAAATCAGCGCTGGACTGCCCGCTTTCATGATCGTCGGGTTGCCGGACAAGGCGGTCGGCGAATCACGGGAAAGGGTCCGGAGTGCGCTAGGCGCGCTAGGGCTCGGTCTTCCGCCCAAACGCATCACGGTCAACCTGGCACCGGCCGATCTCGCCAAGGAGGGCAGTCACTTCGATTTGCCCATCTCACTCGCTGTCCTCGTCGGTATGGGCGCTCTACCCGGCGATGCGATCCAGGGGTTCTTAGCCCTTGGCGAGCTTGCGCTCGACGGTGCCGTTCAGCCGGTCAGTGGCGTGCTGCCAGCCGCCATCGCCGCTGCTGCGCGCGGCCAGGGTCTGATCTGTCCGGAAGCCTGTGGCGGCGAAGCTGCCTGGCTCGGCGATGATGTCAATATCCTGGCAGCGCCCAACCTTCTCACTCTGATCAACCACTTCAACGGCAACCAGCTACTAAGCGAACCGAAGCCACATATCCGCGACGAAGAGCCGATCTATCCGGACCTCACCGATATCAAGGGCCAAGAGACGGCCAAGCGCGCCCTCGAAATCGCGGCGGCCGGCGGCCACAACCTCCTGATGGCCGGCCCGCCAGGTTCCGGTAAATCCATGCTCGCCGCAAGGCTACCCGGCCTCTTGCCGCCGCTCGATCCCGCAGAAATCCTCGAGGTCAGCATGGTGCAGAGCGTTGCGGGCATGCTGCAAGATGGCAGACTTACCGAACGCCGGCCGTTTCGCAGTCCGCATCACGCGACCTCGGCGGCCGCCATGGTCGGTGGTGGAACGCAGGCGCGCCCAGGCGAGGTTTCGCTTGCGCATAAGGGTGTCCTCTTTTTGGACGAACTCCCGGAATTCAACCGCCCGGTTCTGGAAGCCCTCCGTCAGCCGATCGAGAGCGGCCACATCACCGTCGCGCGCGCTAATCATCACGTCACCTATCCGGCCCGCTTTCAGCTGATTGCAGCGATGAACCCCTGCAAATGCGGCTATCTGGATAATCCGCTGCTTGCCTGCTCGAAGGCGCCACGCTGTGCACGAGACTACCAAGGACGAATTTCCGGGCCCATGTTCGACCGCATCGATCTACACATCGACGTGCCGGCACTTGCTCCCCAGGAGATGACCCAGCCGTCGACTGGCGAAAAACGTGCTGTCGTCGCGGAGCGGGTAGCGAAGGCGAGAGACATCCAGG
>JBPCVQ010000372.1:0-3131 GCA_051010395.1 Geminicoccaceae bacterium
TGGGTCATGACTCGTCACAAGAGGCTGCTGAAGCCAATGCGTGCTTTTCTAGGGAAAGCAGCCGGAAGGGCGGGGTTGTCACTTGTTAGGACGCTGTTGAGTCCGGCCGAGACGGGCGCCTTCTGTCCGCTGATCGATCTCGAAGCGGGAGTAAGCAACGGCCGGATGAAGCGGGCAATGAGTGCCATGTTTGGACACAAGCGAGGCAGCTCGCAAAGGCATGGATGCGGACAAAGCGGTCATTGCCTTTGGGCTATTCTCGCGGCTTCAAACTCTACCGGTCCCTCTTCGTTGCCGTTTGTGAAGCAGGCCACGGTGATCGGCATATCGCGGTCAGCGAAATGATAGACTGCGTTCACACTGAACGGTCCGACTCCCGAATGTCCAATCGCGCGCCCGCTTTCTCCCATGGTGCCGCTCATGAGCCCGAGGGCGTAACCGCAATCCGTCCAAGGCCGACCAGCGATTGCGCCACCCAGTGGGTGACGGGACAGCATCTGATCGAGCATTCCCGCGCTCAGGAGTTTCCCAGAAAACAGCCCATGCAGAACACCTGCAGCATCCCGGACACTTCCCGTCAGACAGCCATGATAGACCCAACCCGGATGATAATGCTTGGCGGCGTTCCAGTAGAGTTGCGAAAATTGGTCTCGTGTCGTCGCTAGCTCGATGCTGCGGAGACCCAAAGGGCGACAGACCAAGTCATTGACAAGGCGCTGAAAGCTTAGGCCGGAAGCCGCCTCGATCTGCTCGCGCGCCATCATGTAGCCAACATTGGAATAGGACCAACCCTGTCCGGGCGCGAATAGCCCCCCCCGCGTCAGCACCGCGCCAAGCACCTTCTCTCGCGGCCACGGTTCTTCATCAGCGGCAACGTCACGATGATAGTCCGCGAGCGCCCCGTAGTCCGGAAGTCCGGCCGTGTGGCTGAGCAATTGCCGGAGCGTGAAGGGCTGCCCGTCAAGGTAGGCATCGAGATCAACCATTCCCTCTTCGCTCAGCTTCAGGGTGCAAATGGTGATGACCGTCTTCGTAAAGCTCCAATACGGGAAGTGCTCGGCATAAGCGCCACTGCCGCCCTCGGTCTCGCCAGAGGAAATCCAATAAGAATGAAACTCTGCTCCTTGCATACTAAGCCTATATCACGCCAAATCGGGCGGTTACAGGTCGTCCGCTATCCGCTCTTTTGAGCCACTGTGTCGGTCGGGGCTTGAGTCGGGAGTGGGTCAGGTGTGGAATCTAGCGCTCTTGGCGAGCTGCCTGGTATGCGGCGGTAAGCGGCCTCCCCGAGAGAAAATCACGCGGGAAGGCGGCTTTCGAGCCGGTTTCTGCCGGAAGGCTCGATTCTCCTCCGTGCCATGACCTGCCACCAATTCGCACGCATGCCTGACCTATTGTAACGGCTTCACGTTTCCGAAGGCATTTCCCAGGGCGTGCCTACCGAAATGCCCCAGTCCTGAGCGATACGGCGATCAACGAAACGATAGATCGCAAGCATGGAGGCTGATCGGGCACTGGGAGTGCCTTCGGTCGTCAACTGCCAACGCACAGCAACCCGGTCACCCTATTCGATCATGTCGAGGATTTTGAGCTTCGCACCTGGACCGAAAGCAAGGACCATCTCGACCATGTTTTGTGCACCATCATAACCTTCGAGCCAAATACCTGCACCGGGATCGTAAAGACGAAAGTCTTCCGTGAAAAATCGTGCAATTGGAATCTCCTTGCGAGCGTTGAGCAAGCTCGCAAACTCACGAATGACATCTGTCTGGGCTGGCATGATTCACCCTTCCATGTTTGAATATTCGAGACAGTGAGGTCATCGCGTCCGCGTTTGAACAGACCTCAGCAGCCAGATCTTCACATTGAGCCCTTTCTCCAAAGACCGGTTCGCTAACTGGTCGGTGATATCGCTGCTCATTTGATCAAAAGGGGGATATCAGATGGACGCCATTGAGCTGCAGAAACAACTGCTACGGAAGATAGCGACTTTTCATCCCCAAGGTGGCGAACCTCGCAGGTTACGACCGGCACTGAGAAGAGCGTTTATGGCTTGTCCCCGCCACAGATTTCTCAAGCGATTCAAGACCGAGAGAGGCGGGCCTGCTCACAATCTTACCAAGAGGACCCAGAAACACCTGCTGCCAACGATCTACAGCGACAGGGCGATTCAGACTTATGTGGATCCAGCAAACGGAGCATCCGGAAGAACATCCCTTGCTGTTCCGAGGACGATACCGACGCGGCTTTTCGTTGACCGCCGCTGAAGCTGGACAGATCAGAAAGTGGCCATGATGCTGCTTTGCGCCGTCATCGTTGATCGCAGCCCTCTATGTCCGCGGATTGGATCGCAACGAAGCATGAGGCGCGGCACATTTCGACCGCAGAAATGCAGCGAAAATGCCCTGGTCTGGCTTCAGGGACCAACGTCAAGCATCATTCAGCCAAGCTTGTGAGACATTTCTGTTCCGTCAAATGAGCTTCGAAAGCCAACTGAGCATAACCTGGGATATCAGATATAGTTTTTCTACACGGTGCCCAGCACGGTTCCCAGAAATCATTAAAACTATAAAAATCCATCTAACCTATTGATTTTGTTGGTACGCGCGCCGGGACTCGAACCCGGAACCCGCTGATTAAAAGACTGCGGGATAATTTGATCATACGAAATCACTGCTGGTCTGGGAGCATTATACATGCATGAGTTCTTAGGGGACCCGCAGTCTAGCAGCTACCTTCGTGATCATTGATGATCATCAGACTGCTCCCAACTTGCTCCCAATATGCTCCCAAATCTGAAAGGGGTGCCATTATGACCAAGCTGGATCGAAACACCATTAGCAAGCTACCTCCGCCAGCTCCCGAGAAGTTTGACATTGTCCATTGGGACAATGACTTGCCCGGTCTCGGCCTACGGATCCTTAAATCGGGCTCGAGATCTTGGGTCGTTCGATTTCGTGTTGGACGTCGACAGCGAGTGATCACCCTTGGCAAGGTGTCGCTTCTCTCACCAGGCCAGGCTCGGACCAAAGCCAGCGAAATTCTGGCAAAAGCCAAATTGGGCGAAGACGTCAGCACCGAGATAAGATCCAAGAAGGCTGCTTCAGGCTCGACGCTGGAGGAGCTTATTG
>JBPCVQ010000373.1:0-12705 GCA_051010395.1 Geminicoccaceae bacterium
GATCCAATCTCCTCTGGCGCACAATCATCTGTAAGATCACGAAAACAAAGATAAAATGCAAAAGTTTCGATTTCGTTAATTGCAGATCAGATCATAAGATTCTTTGTTGTCTGTTCGTTAACTAAAAATAGCGTCCCAAAACATCTCCAAGATCAGCCCCATTACCTATTGGTATCACCACATCAGAAGATTCACATGGTGATAATTCTAACATGTTGGTTCCAAACGTAATTCGTCGAATTCATATGAATCAAATGAAGTGGCCATACCACTAGTCGATGTGGACGAATTGACTCATGTAACCGATTGAGGATTCACAAGAGAATATTTGCGTGATTCATAGGAGACCGGCTTAAGGAGGGCCGGTGATGTCGACAAAGATGACGGATGCAGATTGGCAGGTAGCGCTGGAAGCCTTCAGAGGCTGCCTTCCAGCGAGAGGGGCCAAGGCGCGGAACGATTTGTTGTTCCTGGAAGCCCTTCATTATTTTTCGGTTCACAACATCACCTGGCGTGCTCTGCCTGCTCGGTTTGGACACTGGAACACCGTCTGGAAACGGTTTTCACGGTTGAGCAATGCTGGCGTCTTCGACGCTTATTTCGCCCTCTTGGCTGATCTGAGCGGCACGGCTCATCTGGTGCAGATGTTCGACAGCACGATCGTGGTTGCTCATGTGTCGGCGGCAGGCGCAAAAGGGGGAGGAAAACCAGGCGCCGGGCCGCTCACGTGGCGGATTTTCGACGAAGATACACCTGAAGATCGACCTCGATGGCTTCCCGATCGCCTTCGATCTGACGGGCGGTGAGAAAGCCGATACCTCAAAATTCGAGACGTTGATGGCCATCGGTCCGGATGTGACGCCTCGTGCCGTCGTCGCCGACAAGGGCTATGACAGCAAAGCAAACCGGGCTGCCGCAAGAAAGCAGAGCGTCGTGCCAGTCATTCCTTATCGATCGACGACGAAGAACATCCCAAAAGTCTTCGGCAAGGCGCTCTATCGAGGTCGGGCGCGCATCGAGCAGGCCATCGGCAAACTCAAACGCTTCAAACGCATCGCCCTACGATGCGAGAAAACCAAACAGAACTTCGGTTCATTCGTCGCCATCGCTGCCGCGTTCATCTTGGTCAAATCCGTCCACAAGCCCTAGGCTCTGTTGACATTTCACATGACATTTTCTGATCATCTGGGTGATTGGAAACGGTAATGTGAGAGTGAAGCTATGGCAGCGCTGCGTTTTCGGGACGACCGATGGGATCGGATCTATCGGATTCTTTGGGCTTTTCCTGGCCTCTACATTCGCCAAGAATCGGCAACCCGGCGGTTCGTCGAGAACGTGCTTTGGGTTGCCAAAGCCGGCTGCGCCTGGCGGTTGCTGCCCGAGGAATACGGCGCTTGGAACAGTGTCTACAAGCGCTTAGCCTGCTGGCAGGAAAAGGGCGTCTGGCAGGCGTTGCTCAAGGATTTGAGCGGCGATGCCGACCTTGAATGGTTGATGCTGGACAGCACGGTGGTGCGTGCCCATGCTTGCGCCGCAGGGGCAAAAAAGAAGAGGGAGGTCAAGCTCTTGGCCGCTCTCGTGGGGGCTTTTCCAGCAAACTGCATGCTGCAGCCGATGCACTCGGCAACCCGCTCCGCTTCGATCTGACCGCAGGTCAGACCGGCGATGCGCCAAGAGCGCTCGGCCTGATCGACAGGATCAAAACCAAGGCTGTGCTCGCCGATCGCGCCTATGACAGCGACGCCATTCTCGAGGCCGTCCGAGCCAAGAAAACCGAGGCGGTCATCCCGCCCAATCCGACAAGGTCAAATCAACGGCACACCAACTGGTTTCTCTACAAAGAGCGTCACAAAATTGAGATCATGTTCGGTCACATGAAACACTATCGCCGGGTCTTCGCACGCTACGAAAAGCTGGCGCGACGGTACCTCGCCTTCGTCCATTTCGTCGCCGCATGCTTGCTCTTGCGATAAAACGTCAACAGAGCCTAGCACCCTGCGCCAGACCGAGCTTCGATGAAGCCTTCTTCACACCTCGCCGCGCAATGGCGATCCACCGCTCACGTAAAAGTGCCATGTGATCGAGAACGAGAAGCCTGTCGATATCGGCCTGGGCATTCTGCCCGAACCTGAAGCTTCGATGTTGCCCGGTGGTTCCCTCTCGAAAGAAAACGCCCTTTTGGTCACCGCGTGTCTCGCGCAGGCGACCGATCTGGATTTCCGCTTCCAGCGATGCAAGATCGACATCACGGATGCCGGCATGGGCCAGGAGCCGTGCCGCCTCCGTTGGAAAGTCCTCGACTAACACTTCATAGCTCGTCTCGTGGACGGGCTTCCCCGACCAGGCTCTCCGATAGAGCCGCTGGTGGATCAGGAGATCGCGCCCGCCATCCTTGAAGTAAAACTCGGAAAAATCTTTGTAGTTCGCACCGAACTTGTTGATTTTATAATGATAGGAGGAGATCAGAACATCCTTGAGATCGCGCCAGATGAGAAAAACCTTGAGGTTTTTCTCGCCCAGCAGGAGTTTCTGTTCCTGCCGTCGATGCCAATGGCCTTTACACAGAATGAGGTCATCAGTCCCGCGCAGCTCCCAAAAAAGCTTGCGTGCGCGGCTCAGGTCGCGCTCGTGAAAAATATCCGCCCCCTCGACCCGATAGGCCGATGATCGCTGCCTTAGGGCCTCTTCCAGAACATAGAACTGGAAATGGGAGCCGTTCTTGTGAGCGCCGGCAAAAAAATAGATCAAGGAATACATCTCGATGGTTGACGAGAGAGAGGCCTCCCCCCGCCGGCTCGCCGTGAAGCGACAGGCCGCACTCGGAAGAGTGAAAGCGCCCCTGCCCTCTCACATTCCTCCTGCCGCATCATAGGAATTGTTGATCTCGGGCATGTTCGTAGAGTCTGAGATCGGCCCCGTTTATCTGCTGCAGACGACTGATGAGTGCGGGATCGACAGCGTCTCTCCTAACCTTCTTTCTGGAGGCGTTCTTGTGCAGTGGCCGCCTGACCGGAACCTCGCCGATTTCTGAAAGTTTGCGCATTAGGTCATCGGCCCGCTCCGTGGTCGTATAGTAGTCGAACCACCCATCCAAGATCTGGGCGGCTTCCTCATAGCTTTCACCACTGGTAAGCAGTTGTGTTTGCGCATTGGGCGCTTCATTCAGTGAAAAGTCCTCGAACGTCGAATTCTTGGCCTGTTCATATCTCGCATGTTTTCGGTCTCTTCTTATGAAATTATAAAAACTGATCAGTCTGTCGACAGGGTCTCTGACGGCCGTAACCTTGTAGTATCCCTCAAAATCTCCCAGCCTATCTCTATAAGTCGAAAGAAAGTGGTGCCCGCCAATGACTGAATAGTCCTCAAGGCTGCTCAGCGCCATGTCATTGAACAGTTTGACATCATCTCCGGTAGCGATCTGGAACATCTGCCGATGTCCGTAAATCTTTCCAAGATATCGCCAGACACTTGTGCCCGCACATTTGGGTATATGAAAAAAGAAAATCTTGGACAACGCCACCATGGCTCCTTCTCGCCTTTGGTCAGCTGCTGACACCGGGCAGGCTGTCATGAAGGCTCACGACCGTCTCGAAATCCGGTCTTGGGCGTTCATTGGGCGGCTCGCTCGGGGTGCCTATGGAGATGAAGCCGATGATGTGTTCATCCAACGGTATGCTGAGAGCCGCCTTGATGCGGCTGTCATAGGCTGGCCATTCGGTTAGCCATTGGGCACCGAAACCCAAGAGGGTCGCGGCGTTCAGAAGATTTTGGCAGACGGCACCACAGGACAAGAGCTGCTCGATTTCCGGGATCTTATGCTCCCGGTGCAGACGGCTGCTGACCACGATCAGAAGAGGAGCGCGACTGGGCCTCGTACGCTCGAATGCGATCTGATCGTCGCGCGCGTCGTTGTGATCGTCGGCATAAGCTTCGGCCAGAACGTCACCCAGCATCGCCTGTGCTGGTTTCTTCAAGGCCTGCAACCTCCAGGGCCCGAGCTTGCCATGATCGGGAACGCGTACACCTGTCCGAAGGATCTGCTCCAAAGCCCGATCATCAGGCCCAGGCTCACCTAGATTCTTCGCCACCACCGAGCGACGCCGGATCAAGGGTCTCAAATGATCAACGGTCAAATGCAAGCCTCCGGGAGAATCGCCTCGCGGAATGTCCACATCGTAGGATTCGAGCAGTGTCTTGCAAATACGTCTGGAATCAACGTGTTACACTCCTCGTCAACTGAATCTTTCGATGTGGTCATACCACTATGAAGCAATCAGTATCGGACATAACACGAGGTACACGCAAAAAACCAGCTTACCTGGGCACCCCAGGACAGACGCCCTGTCCAGAACAATAGGCTGATACACCACAGCGACAGGGGATCCGCGCAATAGGTGTCGATCACATGTACAGAACATCTCGCCGAGGCAGGGATTGAACCTTCGGTCGGCAGCGTCGGCGACGGCTACGATAATACGCTCGTAGAAACTGTGATCGGCCTCCTCAAGGCCGAAGCAATCCGTCGCCGAGGTTCCCGGCGGCGCCTGGAAGCGGTCGAGTTCGCCAATCTGGAATAGGTAGACTGGTTCAACAAACACCGTCCGCTCAAGCCCATCAACAATGGCCCGCAGAAACCGAAACACGCTTCTATGCGGAGAATGAAGGTCTCGCTATGGTCCTGTAACTCAAAGCAAACCGCCTCCGGCAAACCCGGCGCGATTCACACCCTCTCTCGACACAATGGGTCGCGAGACGAGTTGTCTCCCCCTCGTTTTCGCAATGCCGCGTAGAAACTGACTTAAAGCGCATTCCTCCTGAAATGGCGATTTCTCATATCACCGCTCCATGAGGACGAGCAGCTGGCTCATCAGCAAATATTGGCATCGCCTGAAGGCTGGGCCCATAGGCAGTCGGCAGTATCTGGATATAGACTATCGCATCAAAGGAACCAGGTAATGGACATCTGAATGGCCTCGATCCGCCGTTCTTCGACTTTGTGATGGCATGTCGTCTTCAGGCCATGGGGTCGTGGTTGACGAAGGGTATGGTTTCCCAGCGTTTGCCTGCGGCGACGATACAGCTTTTGCCAGCTGGTGTCGTACTAACCACGGTCCAGGTGTGCTTGGTCGCCGACGTGTAGATCTGCAGCAGATTACCGTTGGACTGCAGGCCAAAAGCGATCGGCGCCTCCTCATATTTCTTCGAGAGCTGCTTGGCAATTTCGATCGCATCGTGACAGGGGATACGCAGCCCAGATGCCGCCGATTGCGCCGACGCCGATGTCGTCGCCAAGCATGAAGCCAGGGCCAAGCTGGAAATAAAGAGGGCCGCGCGACGCATAGGAAATCTCCTTCTTGAAAGCGGCGCCAAAAAAACCCGTTGTCCACAAGCCCATTAAGCCATGACGCTAGTTACCACAGAGTTAACAAAACCATTTTTTTGGACCTCGCACCTGGATCGATGTCCAAGGCTACGGCCATTTCCTCCTGCACTTTGCTCAATCCTTTCTGGATGCCTACATTATCGATGGGTAGGAAAACGGCCCAAGCACAGCCGCCTGATCCGTCGACCGATGCCCAATAAGTTCATCCGCCACTGAGGGGCGCCATCTTGAAACGTGACCTGCTTGACCGACTGCTGCTGGCCCGAGAAAGAAAAATCGCGGCAGCGCATCTGCGCTGGATCACCGTCGGACGGGAGCGGCTGATTATCGGCGATGAGATCGAGGCCCTGCCGCCTGGTGAAGCGGAGACCGTGACCGTACGCGATGCCCTTCGCTTCGACCGGGGCCTTAGCCTCGAGGCCGACGACGGCACATTGTTCGTTCAGCCGTTCAATCCGCCCCTTCGCCTGATCGTGGTGGGCGCTGTACATATCGCCCAGGCGCTCGTGCCGATGGCCTCCCTGTCCGGCTACGAGGCGGTGGTGGTTGATCCCAGGCGTTCCTTCGCGAACGACCGGCGCTTTCCCGACATCACCGTAAGCCGGGACTGGCCGGACGAGGCTCTGGAGGCGCTCTCGATCGACGCGCGCACCGCCGTGGTGACCCTCACCCATGATCCAAAACTGGATGACCCCGCCCTTGACGTGGCACTTCGCTCGCCCGCCTTCTACATTGCTTCTCTCGGTAGCAGGCGCACCCATGCGGCGCGGCAGGAACGGTTGAGAGCGCTCGGCCATGGTGATGAGGCGCTCCAGCGCATTCATGGCCCGGCGGGCCTGGCGCTCGGTGCCGTCAGTCCGGCGGAAATCGCGGTTTCCGTGATGGCCGAGATGACCCAGGTCCTGCGCGGCAAGGCGGCCGCATGAAGTTTGGTGTCGTGTCGCTGGACGAGGCTGAGGGGGCGTTCCTCGCTCACTCAATCCGTGCAGGCGGCGTCGTCTTGAAGAAAGGGCGCGTGCTCGATTGCAGCGATATCGACCGGTTGCGCGCGGCCGGCGTGCTGACCGTGACGGCAGCGCGCCTCGCCCTTGATGATATTGCCGAAGATGATGCGGCCACGCGGATCGCCGCTTCTGTCAGAGGATCACATATAGATGCGCGGGCTCCGTTTACCGGCCGGGTCAATCTGTTCGCGAGGTCGGCCGGCCTTCTCTTGCTGGACCCGGAAAAGATCGATGGGCTGAACCGGATCGACGAGGCGATCACGATCGCGACGCTGCCGCCATTTTCCGACGTGCACAGCGGCCAAATGGTGGCGACGGTGAAGATCATTCCATTTGCCGTCGACAAGGCCAAGCTGGAGCGGGCTCTCGAACAAGCGGACGACGCCGAAAACGGCCTGGTAAGCCTCGCTCCCTATCAGCCGCTCGACGTCCAGCTCATTCAGACCCGTCTGCCGGGTGTCAAGGCCAGCGTCCTCGACAAGACCGTCGGCGTTACCGCCAGCCGGGTGAGCACTCTCGGTGGCCGGCTGATCGGAGAGAGCCGCTGCCCGCACGAGACTGCCGCACTCGGCGCTCGGCTCAACGCCGCCGGCGGCGATCTCGTACTGATCGCAGGCGCCTCCGCCATCACGGATCGACGAGACGTCCTGCCCGCGGCGATCGAAGTGGCTGGCGGCGAGATCGTCCATCTCGGCATGCCCGTCGATCCCGGCAATCTGCTGTTGCTCGCCAGGCTCAACGGACGTCCGGTACTGGGCCTTCCTGGCTGCGCCCGTTCACCCAAACCCAACGGGTTCGACTGGGTCCTGCAACGCCTGTTCGCCGGGCTTGACGTTTCCGGCAACGACATCATGGGCATGGGCGTCGGCGGGCTCTTGAGCGAAATTGAGAGCCGCCCGCAGCCAAGAAATCGGCGGCCGCCGAATGGAGAACAGATGAAGGATCAAGGCGGTGTCACCGGCCTCGTGCTGGCGGCCGGCCGGTCGACTCGCATGGGGCAGGCTAACAAGCTCCTGGCCGAAATCGAAGGCCTGCCTATGGTGGTTCATGCGGTGGATGCGATGATCGCATCGCGCGCCGATCCGGTGATCGTGGTGACCGGCCATGAAGCGGATGCCATACGTACAGCACTCGCCGGCCGGAAGGTTAGTTTCGTTCACAATCCGGCCTATGCCGAGGGCCTCAGCACATCGCTCGGCGCCGGGCTCGATGCGCTGCCTGCAAATGGTGCAGGCGTCCTCGTGGGCCTCGGCGACATGCCACGCATCCGATCCACCGATATCGACCGGCTGATCGCGGCCTTCAACCCTGCCGAGGCGCGCGCGATCTGCGTGCCCACGGTGGACGGCAAGCGTGGCAATCCCGTTCTGTTCGCATCCGAGTTCTTGCCGGCAATGCGCGAGGTTGAAGGCGACGTCGGTGCGCGCCATTTGATCGGCGCCCACAATGATCGGGTTTGCGAGGTCGAGATGGATGATGATGCCGCCCTGATCGACGTCGACACCAAAGAGGCGCTGGCGGCGCTCTTGCGATGAGCGAGGATCTCTATCAGCAGGCGATCATCACACTCGCCAAGCGCGCGAGAAAACAGCCGCGCCTCGATGCGCCTGATCGCACCGTCACCGTCGACAATCCTCTCTGTGGCGACCGCATCACCCTTGACCTGGTCGTCAACGACGACACCGTTGACGAGATCGGCCATAAAACCCGCGGCTGCCTGCTATGCGAGGCCTCGGCCTGCCTGATCACCGACCACGCGCCCGGCGTGAAGATCACGGGCCTGCAAGCGAAAGCCCAAGCAATCATCGGCTCATTCAGTGACGACAATCAGCCGCTGTCGGACCTCTGGCCCGGACTTGATACCCTGGCTCCCGCGCGTGGTTACAAGAGCCGCCACGAATGCATCACCTTGCCGTTCCAGGCTCTGGTCAAGATACTTGGCGATCAATCCTGACAGGCATAATCGCCCTCTTGCCTGCCTTCGTCGACTGTAACGCATTGCACCCTTCGAACGGGCTTTCAAGAGAGAAGCGCTCGGGCCATGAGATGGAGGCCGTTCAAGAAAAGCGCGATCATGATCACCCGGCTAAAGCGTTCTTCAGGTATGCGGTGGCGATAACGGTTGCCGAGGACGAGGCCGGCGAACATCGGGAGGATGGCGACCGCCGACGCCAGCACCTGACCGCCCGCCAGGATCTGGTGGCCGGTCATGTAGATCGCGATGCTGGCTGTGATGATCAGAAAGGAGATGCCCATCGCCTGAACCAGCACATCCCGCTTCAGTCCGAGGGCTTGCAGATAGAGGATGCCTGGAATGATGAACACGCCGGTCATGCCGAACATCACGCCGCCGAAACCACCGGCGATCGGGCTGTACCAGCGTTCACGGCTGGGTGCCGGGGGCGAGAATTTTCTACCGGTGAGGTTAAGGCCGGTATAGATGCAAAGCACGATGCCGAGAACGCCGAGAAGCAGCTCGTCACGCCCTCCTGCGAGGATCCAGACGCCGATACCCACCCCAGCGACCGCCAGCAGGAAAAAAGCCCAGAAGCGCCGGATGAGGTCCTGAAGGGCGCCGCCCACCAGCCCCTGCCAGATATTGGCGCAGAAGCTCGGCAGCAGCATGAAGCCGATCGCTTCCTTCAGACCAAGAGGCGCTGCGAGCACACCGAGCACGATGGTCGGCAGGCCCATGCCAAGCGTGCCTTTCACCAGGCCTGCGATGAAGAAGGTCCCTGCGATCAGGGCGATCATGTCGGCCGATGGCATCGGCAAGCCGGTCAAACAGCCGAGCCACCGGCGGTCGCATCCTTCCGCCGACGGAACAGCAAATAGACGCCGGTCACCAAACAGAGGGCACCGATGGCGGGGCGGATCAGCCCCCCCATCATCACAAACGGCAAGGTCACCGCGATCAGTACGGCCGGAAAATAGAAGCGCGCCCAGCCGAGACCTTCGGCACGGGACTTTTGGAAGTAGGGAAAGGCTGCGGAGAACAGCGCGATGATCAGGAAGAACAGCGACCAGGGGCGGGTCACGAAGGGCGAAAGATCGGTAGTGATGGCGAAGGCGCGGCTGAGGTTCAGCTCCGCGATGTTGCCGAGCACCACGCCGAGGATCATCGGGGCGAGTGGAAAGCCGAACTGGCGCATGAAGAAGCCGAGGAGGCCGAACCAGAAGAGGGTCCAGACGTCGAAGGTCGAATTATGCAGCGCGAACACGCCGATCGAGGCGAGCGAGAGGATCACGGCGGCCAGCATGTACATGCGGATCCGGGTCACCAGCACGAACACGCGCAGCATGACCGACTGCATGCCAAGCATGATGAAATTGGCGACGAAGAAAGCGATGAAGATCGAATAGGCGAGCACCGGCTCTTCGGCGATGAAGGTCGGCCCGGGCACCACGTCATGGATCAGAAGCGCGCCCAGCATGATGGCCGCGGTGACGTCCCCGGGAATGCCGAGCGCCATCAACGGGGTGAGCGCGCCGCCTTCGACGGCATTATTCGAGGTTTCCGGCGCTATCACCCCTTCGGGTACGCCGGTGCCGAACTCTTCGGGTGTTTTCGAGGCTTTCTTGGCCTGGTCGTAGGCGAGGATGTTGGCGATCGAGCCGCCAGCGCCTGGAAGAATGCCGGTGAACATGCCGATCATCGCCGAGCGAACCATGGTGGTCCACCGCTTCGCGATCGCCTTGATCGCCCGCCAATGTTCTATTCGTACTTCAACACGCCCTCGTTCACTTAAGGATTCGCGTGCGGATTTGGGGTCGCGGATATCAGAGAGAAGCTGGCTAAACGCGAACACGCCGATCAGGACCGCGATGAAGTCGAAACCACCCAGAAGCGGGTCGATCCCGAAATCGAAACGGCCGACGCCGACTGCTTGATCCTCGCCGACCGTCCTGACCAGAAGGCCGATGGCGCCAGCGATCAACCCCTTGATCATGTTCTCGCCGGCAAGGCTCGCGGTCACGGTGAGCGCGAACATCACCAGCATGAAAAAGTCCCAGGGCTGGAACTCCAGGCCCACGCGGGCAAGCTGCGGTGCGAACAGGACGAGCATGATCGCGGAGAGCGTACCGCCGCAGAAGGACGACCAGACGCCGAGACCGAGAGCGAAGCCGGGCTCGCCGCGCCTGGCCATCGGAAAGCCGTCGAAGGTGGTGGCGACCGAGGACGGTGTGCCGGGAATGCCCGTCAGGATGCCGGACATCAGCCCGCCCGAGAGCCCGCCGACCAGCACCGCAATCATGGTGGCAAGCCCCTGGGCCGCGTCCATCGAGAAGGTGAAGGGCAGTGTCAGGACCACCGCCATCGCGATGGTGAAGCCCGGTATGGCGCCTGCGAGCAGGCCAGCGGCGACGCCGAGGATCATCAGCGCCAGCGTGTCGAACGCAGCGATGCCGGCAAAGGCAAGGGCGAGATTCTCGGTGACCATCTCTGATCAGAACCTGGGCAGGATCATGCCTGCCGGCAACGGTACTTTGAGCCCGAAGGTAAAGAGCGCCCACATGCCACCAACGGCAACAACGGCGATCACGGCATGCAGCGCAAGCTGCCGTGGCGCCCAGCCACCGAGCGCACTCATCAACAGAAAGGCAAAAGTCACCCCACCGATCAGCATGCCAACATAAGGCAGCGCCAGCAGATAACCGAGAAAGAGCACAAAACACCAAATGACATTCCGCCAATACCCAAAAAAGCCGGCAGCGCCGGCGGGCTCGACTTTTCCCTTGGGCGACTTTGTCGTGTCGCTGGTCTCAGGCAAGTCACCGCCGGCCGGCGTCCCGGCCAAGGACTGAATCAAGTAGAGGAGGGAGAGAATGCCGAGAGCAACGACGATGACGCGCGGCCAAGCGGCAGGGCTGAGCTGACCGTAGTCGGGTTCGCGGATGTCGAAGCTGGCGATCATGAGAACGCCGGAAATCAGGAGCAGGAAAATCGCGACGACGGTGTCCCGGTTCAGGCGACCCATAGGGCAAGCGTCCACATCATAGGTTTACAGCATCGTCGAATGAGCAGGCGGTATGCAGCCACAAAACAGGACCTGGCGGCAGTGTCGAACGAATTGGCCCTCGAGCAAGCAATTCTTAACCCTTCGCGTGTAACGTCAGCAATCTGGTCCATGCGATCCTGGGAATCCACCCGCCCGCAAGAGAGAGGGAACGAGGCTCGGACGTTCAAAATAGCGCGGACCAAGGCGTTGATCACAGGGATCATCATAGCGCATTGGATTGCTACCAGCGCTGCGGCGGGGGACTATGATGATCGACACCGTTTCAGGCATTCAGAGCACCCTTCGCGGCAAGGCGATCATCGCAACTTCCCGCCAACGAACCGACGACGCCAACCGCCTGAGCATCACCATTCCGGAGCCTCAGCCCCATCCGCACACTCAGGCAAGTCAACGCCGTCGGCCGCGCCGACCTATTTTTTGTACATGCCGATGGCGATGGCGACCTCTTCGTAGTCGGCATAGAGCTGATCGGCCCAGGCGCGATAGTCCTCGGGGCCCTGGTAGCCGAGGCCGGTGCCTTTGGCGGTCATGGAGTCCATCAGTCCCTGATCCTCGGTGGCCTGTTTGAAGATCTCGCTCCAATGGGCGATGACATCATCGGGCGTACCCTTGGGGGCAACGATGCCACGCTCCAGCGCGAAGGTCAGATCGACGCCCAACTCCTTAAGCGTCGGCATGTCGGGAACCTGCGGGTCGCGCTCGGCGGCGGCGATCGCCAGGCCCTGGAGGGCGTTGGTCTCGAAATGCTTCGAGCCGGAGGCGACGTTCAAGGAGCCCATGTCGATCGCGCCGGACAGGAGGGCTGTCATGCGTTCGGCGGTTCCGTCATAGGGAACGTAGGAGAACTCGATGCCCATCTTCTGAGCGATCAGTAGCCAGAGGAAATGGCTGGTGGAGCCGAAGGTGGCGCCGACTTTGATCGCGCCCGGGTTTTCCTCGGCATAAGCCTTGAATTCCTCGAAGGTCTTGAAGGGCGTATCGATATTGGCGCCGACGATATCCGGGGTCGAGGTGAGGTTGGCGACCGTCTCGAAACCATCGAACTGGAAGTCGATCCGCCCGTTCAGAAAGCTGGTGACCGCGGATTGGTGAATGGCGAAGAGGGTGCAGCCGTCGGGTGCGGCCTTGGCGGCCTCCTTGGCCCCCTTGTTGCCGCCCTGCCCCGGCACGGTCACCACCTGGATCTTGGGCTGGACATCCAGTTCCTGGATGGTCTTTTCGAACTCTGAAAAGATCACATGGGTGCCGCCGCCGGCCTTCCAGGGTACGATCAACTGGGCTGTATCGCAGGGAATAT
>JBPCVQ010000374.1:0-13855 GCA_051010395.1 Geminicoccaceae bacterium
TCCTCGGCGATGCCCATGTCGCGCGCCAGGAGCTGGATGCCGCCCTTCCCTATTTCGAACGCGCGCACCAGCTCACCCTGAACGATCCGGTGCTGATGAACGATCTCTCCTGGGTCCGCCATGAGCTTGGCCGTCCCGGCGCGGAAGATCTCGCAAGAAGGGCGTACCAGATCAGCCAAAATCCGGCGATCAGCGACACCCTCGGCTGGATACTCGTCCAGAAGGGAGAGACCGAGGACGGTCTTCGCCTCCTGCGCGAGGCTCATCAGGGCCTGCAGGATAATCCTGATATCCGCTTTCATCTCGCCTACGCCCTCCATGATCAGGGCGATGCCGAAGGTGCCAAGGCGCTCTTGCGCGAGCTCGAAAGCTGGCCGCAGCCCTTCATGGAGCGGGAGCGTGCGCTCGAGTTGCTGGAACAGCTGAAGAGCTCTTGAGCCCGGACCAGGGCCGACGGATCGCTTAGAGGGGCCAGATCATGTGCGGCATCGCCGGCTTCGCGCCAAAACCAGACCGACCGTTGCTCGATGCTGCGATGCTGCAGCGCATGGCCGGCCTGCTCGCCCATCGCGGCCCCGATGCCGAAACCTTCATGATGGATCGGGGCTTCGGCCTCGCTCACCGGCGGCTCTCGATCATCGATGTCGCGGGCGGCGACAATCCGCTCGAAGACCCGGACGGCAGGGTTTCGTTGGTGTTCAACGGCGAGATCTACAATCATCGGGAGCTGCGCGCCGACCTCGAAGCCAGTGGCTCCCGCCCGTACAGCCGTAGTGATGGCGAAGTCATCGTCCACGGTTATCTCACCTGGGGACTGGACGGCATGCTCGCAAAGCTCCGCGGCATGTTCGCCTTCGCCCTCTACGATCGCCAGGACCGTATACTGCATCTCGCAAGAGACCCCTTCGGCATCAAGCCGCTCTATCACAGCACCACCCGCGACGCCCTGGTGTTCGGCTCGGAGATCAAGGCGATCACCGGGGCCCTTCCAGGGCCTTGGGATATTTCGAGGCGGGGGCTCATGCAAAGTGCATGCCTCGGCTTCACGCTGGCGCCTGAGACCATTTTCGAACGTGTGCAGAGCCTGCCTCCCGGTCACGTCGCAACCTGGCGAGAAGGACGTCTCTCCTTTAGGCCCTATCACACGCTGACCTTCGCACCGGATCGCGAGCCCGCCGATCCGGACGAGCTCTGGCATCGGTTTCGTGAAACGGTCGAACGCCATCTGATGAGCGAGGTGCCGCTTGGCGCCTTTCTCTCGGGCGGCGTCGATTCGGCCGCCGTCGTCGCGGCCATGGGCGAAACCTCTGATGACATGATCGATGCCGTCACGGTCGGCGTCGATGCGCCCGGCATGGACGAGCGTGTTCATGCACGCATGACCGCAAGCGCCCTCGGCAACATCCGCCTGCATGAGGAAACCGCGCGAGCGTCGATCACCGAGCTCCTGCCGAAGCTCGCCTGGCATCTGGATCAACCCTTCGCCGACAGCTCGGCTGCCCCTACATGGATGGTCTCCGAGGCGGCCAGGCGCCATGTTGCGGTGGCGCTCTCCGGTGATGGCGGCGATGAAAATTTCGCAGGCTACCGGCGTACCCGTTTCGACGTCCTCGAAGACAGCATCCGCCGACATGTGCCGGAGCATATCGGACGCCATCTCATCGGACCGCTCGGTCGCGCCTGGCCAAGCTCGCCAAGGCTGCCGCAGCCTCTTCGCGCCGGCACCTTATTGAAGAATGTCGGCAGCGATTGGCTGGACGCCTATATCCGCTCGATGGCGCGCATTCCCGAAACGAGAGCGCGCCGCCTGCTGAACCCGGATATACTGACCAGCGAACCCCTGCGCGCCAGCTTTGAGGGGCATGCCAAAGCCGCAGAACATCTCGATCCGCTCTCGCGCACGCTCGCCATGGATTTCCGCACCTGGCTCGCCGACGACATCCTGGTCAAGGTCGACCGCATGTCCATGGCGCATAGCCTGGAAGTTCGTGTGCCGCTGCTCGATACCGACTTCGTCACCTACGCAGCGGGCCTTCCGACCGACGCGAAGCTCAGGAGAGGCCGCGGCAAGCAGCTGTTCCGCAAGGCGCTGCGCAACCGCATTCCCGATCAGGTGCTGGATCGGCCAAAGCAGGGTTTCCATCTGCCGCTCGACGCCTGGCTGACCGGCCCGCTGCAACTTCGGCTGCAAGCGCTGGCATCGAACAGGACCGGCCCGATCGCCGAGTATGTCGACCTCGACTTGCTGAGGACCTCGATCGATGAACACACGCATCGCACGGCTGACCGCAGCAGCGAACTCTGGTTCGCGTTGATGCTGGATGCCTTTCTCACCCATGGCGCGCAGGCGGCACACCCGGCCCCAGCTTTGGAGGCGTCCGCTTGACCGACACGCTCCTTCACGTCTTTCCGAGCTTCGCCACCGGCGGTGCTCAGACCCGAACCATCGATCTCGCCAATACCATCCTCGCGGACAAGAAACACATCTTCGTGTCGCTGGATCGGAATTTCAGCGCGGCCCAGGGCCTGCAAGGGCATGTGCATCACGCCCTCCTTTCGATCGGCTGCAGGCGCTCCGGCCGTCCGGACCTGGACAATCTCAGGATGTTTCGCCGCCTGGTCGCCGAACGCCGGCCCGCCGCACTCCTGACCTATAATTGGGGCGCGATCGAAGCAGCCCTCGCCAACCGCATCGCCCCACTCTGCCCGCATCTGCATTTCGAGGATGGTTTCGGACCGGACGAAGCCTCCGGGCGACAGCTGAAGAGGCGCGTCTGGACGCGACGTCTGGCCCTTTCCGGGCGCAGCACCATTGTCGTCCCCTCGAAGACGCTTTTGAGCGTCGCCCGATCCATCTGGCGATTTCGCAGAACGCGCCTGCACTACATCCCGAACGGCATCGACTGTACGCGTTTCGCCGAGGCCAGCAGCGATGCCAAGGCTCCTCTTCGCGACCAAGCGGATGAGATCCTGATCGGTGCGATCGGCGCCCTTCGTGCGGAAAAGAACCTGGGACGGCTCCTGCACCTGTTTGCCAGGCTGAAGACCGATCGGCCGCGTCGCCTGATCATCGTCGGCGACGGACCCGAACGCGCAGCGCTCCAGTCGCTCGCCGAAAGCCTCGGCATCGCCGAGACGACCCGCTTCATCGGCGAAGTCGCCAATCCGGAAAACATCCTCGCCGAGCTCGACATCTTCGCACTCACATCAGACACGGAGCAGATGCCCTACTGTTTGATCGAAGCCATGGCGGCGGGCCTCCCCATCGTCGCCACCGATGTCGGCGACATCAGCTCGATGCTGTCGCCTGCAAACCAGCCGTTCATCGCGCCACCGGAAGCCGAAACACTGCTCGCGGCCCAGCTGCAACGCCTGATCGAACGGCCGAGTCTCCGGCAGACGATCGGCGAGCTCAACCGCCGCCATGCCGAAAGGAGCTTCGATCGCCAGGCCATGCTCAAGCGCTATCGCGACCTCTTCTCCAGCTTGATCCCGGGTTAGCGCCATGTCGATCTCAGCCATCATCTTGAGCTTCAATGCCAGCAAGGATCTGGACCGCTGCGTACGCTCGCTGATCGACGTCGAAGGGTTGAGAGCCGGAATCGATCAGGTCCTGGTGATCGATAATGGCTCGACTGACGACAGCAAGGCCGTGATCGAGCGCTTGATCGACGACCATCAGGGCCTTGTGGACGCCACCTTGCTGCCCGCCAATCTCGGCACCACGGCTCCCCGCAATCTCGGCTTCGCCAAAGCTATGGGCGACCATCTCCTGGTTGTTGATAGCGACATCCAGTTTCGAACACCTGTCCTGCCATCGCTGATCCGGCAGCTTCAGGACGACAGCTCCATCGGCATCATCGCCCCGAAGCTGATCTTTCCGGGCGGCAGGAGCCAGCTTTCGACTGATGTCTTCCCGACGGTGCCTAGAAAGCTCGAACGCCTCTTTCGCCTCCGAACCATTGAGCGCGAAGAAGGTCAAGACCCGCAGTCCAGCAAGCCCGTCGACTACGCGATCTCCGCCTTCTGGCTGATGCGCCGCGACCTCGTCGATCTGATCGGCCCGCTGGACGAGCGCATCTTCTACGCCCCTGAGGACGTCGACTTCTGCCTGCGCGCCTGGCTCAAAGGCAAACGTGTCGTCTATCGACCCGATCTCCTGGTGGTGCACGATGCCAAGGAACGTTCGCGCTCGCTGAAAGGCCTCCTCTTTACCTGGCGTCATATTCTCGGGCTCGCCTACTTCTTCAGGAAGCATCGTTACGCGTTCAGCGCACACCCGCTCTACCGGCGGATCGGCAGACCTCGGAAAGACGGTATTTCGCAGCCGGTCATCACCACGCATGAGCTGGAGAACGGGGCTCGGGGATGAACGACGTCGCTCACGATATCGTGCCGATCGACGTCACCATCGCCGGCGACTGGGATGCGAAAGCCTGGAACAGCTATGCGCTTACCGCTGGCGCCGATGGCCATTTTCACGCCTATTCCTGGCGCAACATCATCTGGAACGCCCTGAAACACCGCCCGCACTATCTGATTGCGCGGCGCCAGGGCATCGTGACCGGCATTCTCCCCATGTTCGAGGTCAACAGCCGCCTCTTCGGCCGATCGCTCATCTCCGTACCGTTCCTGAATGGCGGCGGTGCTCTCACAGAGGACGATGTCAGCACTGTCGCTCTCCTTCGACACGCTTACGATCTCATGCAAAAAGGCGGATATCGTTACACTGAGCTTCGTCATCGAGCGGCGTTCCCGATTATTGAAGATCTCACATGCCGCAGGCACAAGGTCGCCATGCGCCTGGCGCTGCCCGATGATCCCGACACGCTGTTCGAAGGCTTCAAAGCCAAGCTCAGGAGCCAGGTCAGGCGCCCGGCCAAGGCGGGTGCCCGCGCGCAGGTGATCAACGGGCAAAACGTGGTGGAGCGCGACATCGACGCGTTTTATCAGGTCTTCTCGGAGAATATGCGCGATCTCGGTACGCCGGTCTTTCCGAAGTCTCTGTTCCGCGAGACCGCCAAGACGTTCGGTGAACAGGTCTGGCTCACCATCGTCTGGATGGACGGCCATCCCGCCGCCGTCGGCCTGATGGTCGGCTTCGGCAAGGCGATCGAGATGATCTGGGCATCCTCCCTTCGCTGCTTTAATCGCCTCTCCGTCAATATGCTCCTCTACTGGGAAGCGATGCGCACCGCGATCGAGCAGGGCTACAAGATCTTCGATTTCGGCCGCTGCACCGCCGATGGCCCGACGTTTCGCTTCAAGGCGCAATGGGGGGCGGAGCCCGCCCCGCTGCACTGGTACTATCTCGGCGACCGGGGCAAGATCCCCGATGTCAGCCCCACCAACCCGCGCTTCCACCTCGCCGTCCGCGCCTGGCAAAATCTCCCGGTTCCGATCGCCAACCGCCTGGGTCCGGTGATCGCCAGGAGCCTGCCGTGACAGGAGGGCGCACCCGCTGCTTAAATCTTCGTAACAGGTCTTGTCGCCGGCCAGTCGCTTCGCCAGATTGCGCAAAGAAGATTGACGCGCGATTTGAACGAGACATGAGGATCGATCATGGGCGAGACAGCAGCGAACGAGACCGTCGAGCAGCCCACGCCCAAATTTCTTAGGGACTACCGCCCGCCCGACTATCTGATCGACACGGTCTTTCTCGATTTTCAGCTCGGCGAGGCCAACACGGAAGTCGAGGCCAGGCTCTCCATCCGCCGCAACCCTGACGCGGGCGACGGTCCGGCACCCCTTGTTCTGGATGGCGAAGACCTCACGCTGCTCGCGATCTGTCTGAACGGCCAGCGCCTGCCGGAACCGTATTACACCATCGATGCGGAAAGCCTCACCATCCCGGAGGTGCCGGAGCGCTTCACCCTCGAGATCATCACGCGCATTCAGCCGGAAAAGAACACGGCGCTCGAGGGCCTCTACGTCTCCAACCATATTTTCTGCACGCAATGCGAAGCCGAGGGCTTCAGGAAAATCACCTACTTCCTCGATCGCCCCGACGTCATGGCACGCTACCGTACGCGCATCGAAGCCGACAAAGACGCTTTTCCAGTGCTGCTGGCCAATGGCAACAAGGTTGACAGTGGCGAGCGCCCGGGCGGGCGGCATTACGCTGTCTGGGAGGATCCGTTTCCCAAGCCCGCCTACCTCTTCGCCCTGGTCGCCGGCGATCTTTCCGTACTCGAGGATTCTTTTGTCACGCGTTCGGGCCGCAGTGTCGCTCTCGAGATTTATGCCGAACCCGATCAGATCGACAAATGCGGCCATGCGATGACCGCGCTCAAGGACAGCATGCGCTGGGACGAGGAGCGCTTCGGTCTCGAATACGACCTCGATCAGTTCATGATCGCCGCGATCTCAGACTTCAATATGGGGGCGATGGAGAACAAGGGGTTGAACGTGTTCAACACCAAATTCGTCCTCGCCAGGCCGGAAACGGCGACCGACGCCGACTATCACGGCATCGAGCGCGTCATCGCGCATGAATATTTCCACAACTGGACCGGTAACCGCATCACCTGCCGGGACTGGTTCCAGCTCTCCTTGAAGGAAGGGCTCACCGTCTTTCGGGACCAGGAATTCACAGCCGACATGCACAGCCGCGCGGTCAAGCGCATCGAGGACGCGCGCGGCCTGCGCGCCCACCAGTTCATCGAGGACGGCGGCCCGCTCGCCCACCCGGTGCGACCGGAAAGCTATGTCGAGATCAATAATTTCTACACGACGACCATCTACGAAAAGGGCGCTGAAGTCGTCCGCATGATCCACACGCTGATCGGCGAGGACGCCTTTCAGCAGGGCATGAAGATCTATGTCGAGCGCCATGACAACCAGGCGGTCACCTGCGAGGACTTCATCAAGGCGATGGAGGCCGGCTCCGGCCGCGATTTTTCCGCCTTTCGCAACTGGTATAGCCAGGCCGGCACGCCCCGGCTTTCCGTCGAGGATGCCTTTGACTCCGCGAACGGCACCTACAGCCTGACCGTCAGGCAATCGACGCCACCGACACCCGGTCAGCCTGAAAAAGCCCCGCAGCACATCCCGCTCGCCCTCGGCCTCCTCGGTCGCGATGGGCGCGACACTCCGATTACCCTTAGGGGCGAGCCGGAAGCCGGCCCGACCACCAGGGTTCTGGAGCTGACGGAGGCGGAAACCACCTTCACCTTCGAAGGCCTCAGCGAAAAACCCGTCCCCTCATTCCCCCGCGACTTCTCGGCACCCGTGATCGTCGACGGCGAGGCAAATACGGAAAAACTCCGCTTCCTCATGGCCCATGACAGCGACAGCTTCGTCCGCTGGGACGCCGGCCAAACCTACGCAACATCGTTAGTCCTGGATCAGGCTGAAGCACCCTCGCGCCCGCGTCAGCTGGACCCCGGCATTCGGGAAGCGTTTGAGGCCGTTCTCGATGATGAGGAACTGGAGCATGCGTTTGTCGCCCTGATGCTGACGCTGCCCGCTGAAAGTTACGTCGCGCAGCAGATGAGCACGATCGATGTCGACGGCATCCACGCTGCTCGACGCTCACTGCGTTCAGCGCTCGGGCGTGAGCTGTCCGGACGGTGGCTCGACCTCTATCACCGCCTCGGCAGCAACGAGCCCTACCATTTCGACGGTCCCTCCATGGGCAGGCGTTCCCTCAAGAACCTCGCGCTCGGCTACCTCATGGCCGCGGATAACGAAGAGGGCCAGGCCCTCTGCCAGGCCCAGTTCGAACAGGCCGACAACATGACGGATGTGCTGGCAGCACTAGCTTTACTTGCTGACAGTGATCACCCGGGGCGTAGCGACGCTCTCGGAAGTTTCTATGAGCGCTGGCAGAACGAGGCGCTGGTGATCGACAAATGGTTCACCCTCCAGGCCATGCCCCAGCGCAAGGACAGTCTGGATCAAGTCCGAAAGCTCAAGACCCACCCCGCCTTCACGATGACCAACCCCAACCGCGTGCGCTCGCTGATCGGCGTCTTCGCCATGGCCAATGCCACCGGCTTTCACCGGAAAGACGGTGAAGGCTACCGCTTCCTCGCGGATCAGATCATCGAACTCGACCCCCTGAACCCGCAGATCGCCGCCCGCATCATGGGGGTCTTCGGCCGCTGGCGCCGTTATGACGACGCGCGGCAGGCGATAATGAAAGGCGAGATCGAGCGCATCCTCTCGATGCCGGAGCTTTCGCGCAACAGCCACGAGGTCGCGACAAAAAGCCTGAACTGATACAAAAAACAAAGAAACAGCAATTGCCTGACGTTGATTCGATTCTAATAATAACACAGCAATTGATGTAACAAAAAATTATGTTTGCGACTTGACCTCGACTGCGTTGTTGGTGAGTATATTTACTGTTGCGGGCTGACGTCTTTTCAAATCCAGACGAACGGTTCCACCTTTCCCGACGCATCATTGATGCGTCTGCTAGAATTGCTTTTTTCTGAGCTTGCTCAAATCAGCATCGCCAGAAAAAGGACGGTGCGATCGACATTCTGCAAAGGAACAAAAAATGGCCACCGATATCGAACAGGTGCGCGGGGAGGTTGGACCCAGGATCGAGTATCTCGAGCCCAAAGATCTCCCGACCATACGCGCCGAAGGCATTCGGACGATTTACGTCCTGAAGGAAAAGATCGTCGAACACCGATACCACCACACCGGCTGGGGCTTCAGCGCGTTCAACGAATTCATGAACAAAGCGCTTGCCATCTTCGCCTTCACCTGCATCGGCGGCGTGGCGCTCGCCATGCTGATCATGGCCTTCGCAGTGGTCTCCCGTCTCTGAGTAAGAACGCCGGATCGCCCTCGCAGCGCTGAGCTTGGTCGACGGTATCGCATCTGCTCAACGGTTATTTTGATCGAAGTCTCTGTCCATGGCATGGTGCCGCCATGGCAGTCGCATCACGAAGCAAGTCAACGAGGTCCGCGTCGGACACGGAGAGGGCGTGGCAGTGGATGCTGTCCGGCCGGAGGCTGAACCTGCTTGATCCTTCACCGCTCGATATCGAGATCGAGGACATAGCGGTCGGCCTTGCGCGGGTTGCACGCTGGAACGGACAGACCTCTGGCGCATGGGCGCTGTCGGTCGCCCAGCACTCGCTTCTGGTCGAAAGCCTGCTCGATCGGTTTCGACCGAATGTTCCGGCAGCCTGGCGGCTGCTCGCCTTGCTGCATGATGGCCCAGAATATGTTATCGGCGACCTGATCACGCCCTTCAAGTCGGCGCTCGGTGGTGACTATGTCCTGATCGAGCAGCGACTGATGATGGCGGTGAGGCAGCGCTTCGGCCTCGCCAAACTGCCGAAGGCAGCAGACCTTCTGGTAAAGCGCGCCGACCGCGCCGCCGCCTATATCGAAGCGATCCAGGTGGCCGGCTTTCCCAAGGATGAAGCCCACCGCCTATTTGACCCCAAGGGCACGTTGCCCGACCTCGGCATCGCCGACCTGCTTCTAGAACCCTGCCCGCCAACCGAGGCCGAGGCCGCCTATCTCCAACGATTCCAGCACGTCAGCGAGATGGTCGCACCACGTTAACGAGGTGGCCGCGCCACTAGCGAGGTGGTCGCACCACGTTAACGAGATGGCCACGCCACTAGCGAGGTGGCCGCGCCACGTTAACGAGATGGCCACGCCACTAGCGAGGTGGCCGCGCCACTAGCGAGGTGGCCGCGCCACTAGCGAGGTGGCCGCGCCACTCGTACCGTGACGAAGACGAGGAAGGGCATGGTGACAAGGGCGGCGGCGGTGTAGAGGAGGAAGGCGTTGAGGTAACCGATGAGCTGCGCCTGGCGATCGATCTCGCCGGCTAGCGCCAGAATGCTCTGGGCGCTGTCCAAGGAGAGACTGCCAGTGCTTTCCGGGAAACGCAGCGTCTCGTTAAGCGGCGAGACGTGCTCCGCGAGTTCGGCATAGGTGGTTTTGGTGGTTCGAACCGCCACCATGACACTGATCGAGATGAAGATCGAGCTGCCGAAGTTCCGCAGCAGATGAAAGATTGCGGACGCTTCCGGCAGCTTTGATGGATGCAGCGAGGCGAAGGCGACGATCGAAAGCGGCACCCACATCAGACCGCAGCCCAGCCCCTGAATGAACCCCATCCACTCGAGCGTCCTGACGCTGGTCTCGAAGGTCATGCCCATCAGCATCACGCCGCTCACAGCCACCAGCGTCATCCCCAAAAGGAGCCCGACCCTCGGGTCGAAGCGCCCCATCCGTCCTGCAATGAAAAAACCGAGCACCAGACCCATGCCGCGCATGGCGAGCAGCCAGCCGATCAGGCTGTCGGGATATCCATTCAGATTTTGGAGAAGCGGAGGGAGAAGCACGATCGGCGTGAAATTGAGCATGCCGTAGACGAAGACGATGAACAACGCGATCGAGAAATTCCTGTCCAGGAACAAGCTTGGTGAAATGAAGGGGCGTTCAGCGGTGAAACTGTGGGCGAGGAAGATGTAGAAACTCATCGCGGCAGCCGCGGTCAGCAGGATGATTTCAGTGGAGCCGAACCAGTCCAGGCGCTCGCCCCGATCCATCAGGAGCTGCAGGCTGGCAACCGCAATCGAGAGCGCCAGAAACCCGGTCCAGTCCAAGCGTGCATCGGCCTTCCTGTCCCCATCCTTGATGAAGGCGAGCACCATCATGAGGGCTGCGAGCGAGAGCGGCACGATCAGGAGGAACACCCAGCGCCAGCTATATTCCTCGGCGAGATAGCCGCCGAACACAGGCCCGATCGCCGGTCCGAGCACCACGGACATGCCGAAAAACCCTTGGGCCATCGCCCGGTCCTTCTCAGGATAGGTTGCCACGATCAGCGCTTGCGAAAGCGGCACCAGGGGTGCGCCGAAAGCTCCCTGCCCGATCCGGTAGACCAAAAGCGGGGCGAGCGACGTCGCGGTCGCACAGAGCAGAGAGGAGACCGCAAACCCTGCAACCGACCAGATCATGACCGGTCTTCGTCCGAAGCGACCGACCAGCCAGCCGGTCATCGGCGTCACGATCGCGGTGGCCACCAGGTTCAGCGTGACCACCCAGGCGACCTGGTCCGGTGTTGCCGAAAGCGCGCCTTGAAGCTGCGGCAAGGTCACATTCACGATGGTGACGGTCAGCGAATAGAGCATGGTGCAGAGCGATACCGTGAACAGCACGAGGGTTCGCCCAAAGGCCGGACCGGCGTTGGCTCTCTCCTGGCTTTGATTGTCGGCGGTTTCGGTCATGCCGGCTCTTACTCACGAAAGTTTGATGTCGACTTTCCAGGCAATCATTCGCCTGTGCAAGGGAAAGCCGGCACTTCCCAGAGGACTGGATGGCGGAGATGTTAGGAGGCGTTATTGGCTTTTTAATGGTTTGTTGATTATGGCTTATGCAGTTGCCCTCGAATCCGGCTCACTCTTCCCATGGCCCGGCGAAGGCATCGACGTGCAAAAAAGGTCAAGAAAACATGGCGACGACATTGGATGCCGATCTCTGCATCATCGGCGGTGGCTCGGGTGGCCTGGCGCTCGCGGCGGGTGCTGCGCAGATGGGCGCCAAGACTGTCCTGATCGAAGCCGGCAAGATGGGCGGGGACTGCCTGAACTATGGCTGCGTGCCCTCGAAAGCGATGATCGCCGCCGGCCACGCCGCTCACGTCATGCGCCACGCAGGTCAGTTCGGCATCAAAGGCCCATCCGATGGGAGCGGCCCAACCGTTGGGAGCGGCCCAACCGCTGGGAGCGGCCATGAGCCCGAGATCGACTTCAAAGGCGTGCATGACCACATCCACGGCGTGATCGGCGCCATCGCTCCCCATGACAGCGTCGAGCGCTTCGAAGGGCTCGGCGTCACGGTCCTCCAGGAACGCGCGCGGTTCCTCTCCGCAACCGAGATCGAGGCGGGGGATACGAAGGTGCAGGCCAGGCGTTTCGCCATTGCTACCGGCAGCTCGCCTGTGGTGCCGCCGATCCCCGGCCTCGCTGACGTTCCGCACGACACCAACGAGACCATTTTCGACAACCAGGTCGCCCCGTCCCACCTCATCGTGATCGGCGGCGGGCCGATCGGTTCGGAGCTGGCCCAAGCCCATTGCCGCCTCGGGGCCGAGGTGACCATCGTCGACATGGGTCCGGTGCTGCCCAAGGACGATCCTGAGATGACTGCCGTCGTACGCGCTCAGATGGCGGCCGACGGCATCGTTCTGAAGGAGCGGGTTAAGGTTCAGAAGGTCGAGGCGGCCGGCAATGGCATCGTCGTGACCATCGAGGAAGAAAGCGGCGAGACTGTGAAGATCGAAGGCTCTGGCATCCTGGTCGCCACCGGCAGAGCGGCGAATGTCGAGGGTCTGAATCTGGAAGCGGCGGGCGTCGACTACGACCGGCGCGGCATCAAGGTTGATGCAAGACTCCGAACGAGTAACAAAAGAATCTATGCGCTCGGCGACGTTACCGGCGGATTTCAGTTCACCCATGTCGCCGGCTATCACGCCGGCATCGTGATCCAGAACGCCCTTTTCCGTCTGCCGTCCAAGGTCAGCTACAAGGCCCTGCCCTGGGTGACCTACACCGATCCCGAGCTCGCCCATGTCGGCATGACTGAATCCGAGGCTGATGAAAAGGGACTGACCGCCTCGGTCCTCCGCTGGTCGTTCGAGGAGAATGACCGCGCCCAGGCCGAACGCCGCACCGACGGCAAAATCAAGGTGGTGGTCGGGAGCTGGGGCAAGGTGCTTGGGGCCACGATCGTTGGCGCGCATGCCGGTGAACTCATTCTTCCCTGGGTCCTGGCGATCAACCAGGGCATCAAGATCAAGGCGATGGCCAGCGTAATCGCCCCCTACCCGACATTGAGCGAAGTCAACAAGCGGGCGGCAGGCAGCTACTTCACACCGAAGCTTTTCAGCGATCGCACACGCTGGCTGGTGCGCTTCCTTGCAAGGTTCGGTTAGTGGTATGACCACATCAAAAGAATAACCCGGGCAGGAGTTCAACATGTTGAATAGAAGGCCCAATTTGAGAACTCCGAGTGAATCAACTGATGTGGTCACACCACTAGCAGGATGGTAGACGGCATGGGCGACGTGACCGAAAGGCAGAGCGAGACTAGCGAGGGGAAAAACGTGGAAAGCTCGCTGATCAGGCGCCTTTTGCCTCTGGCCGTTCTGGTGATCGCAGCGATCGGGGTCTTCGCTTCCGGTCTGCACCGATATCTGACGTTCGATGCGCTAAGAGAGCACCGGGAAATCCTGCTCTCCCTGGTCGAGAACCATGCGGTCCTCGCACCGCTCGCGTTCATCGCGATCTATGCTCTTGCGACTGCGATGTCGCTGCCCGGCGGCGTCATCCTGACCATTACCGGCGGCTTCCTGTTCGGTATCTGGCTCGGTGGGCTCTATGTGGTCATGGGCGCAACGCTGGGCGCCGTCGCGATTTTCCTGATCGCCAAATCCGCCCTTGGCGACACACTGAAGCGCAAGGCCGGCCCCTGGATGGCCAAGATGGAAGCGGGCTTCAAGGAAAACGAGCTCAGTTACCTTCTCATCCTCCGCCTGATCCCTCTGTTCCCCTTCTGGCTCGTCAACCTGGTGCCGGCCTTCCTCGGTGTATCGCTCTCGACCTATGTCATCGCCACGTTCGTCGGCATCATTCCAGGCAGTTTTGCCTATGCGAGCGTCGGCAACGGCTTGGGCGCGGTATTCGATCAGGGCGGAACCCCCGGCCTCAGTATTCTCGCCGACCCCAAGGTCTGGGGACCGATGGTCGCCCTTATCGTCCTTGCCCTGGTGCCCGTCGCCTATAAACGGTTCGCCGCCCAAAAAGCGGAATAACTGGACAAATTCGACCATTAGCTTCTATGAGAGGTCGGCAATCATCCTGTCGTCAGATCA
>JBPCVQ010000375.1:0-6784 GCA_051010395.1 Geminicoccaceae bacterium
ACACCGACTATTTCCTGCCTTCCGAGGAGGAGGCGATGGCGCTGACCGGGCTTGCCGACTTCGATGAGGTCGCCATGTTCCTCTTGGACAAAGGCGCTGGCGCCGTGGTGCTGACGCTGGGCGGCGACGGCGCGCTTTACCGGGACGGCGATGGCAAAACCTTCCGTTCAAGCGCATTCGACGTGGATGTTGTCTGTACATGCGGCTGCGGCGATTGCTTCAATGCCGGATTTGCAACCGGGCTGCATCTGGGCTATCCGCCGGAGCGCTCCGTCGAGCTTGGCCAGGCCTCATCGGCGCAGAACGCCATGGGTTTGGGCTCTCAGGCCGTGGTGTCGTCTTTGGAAAGCACGTTGGACTTCATGGAAAAGACACCCAAGAAGTGATGTCCGATCGCACGAAGCGGGGGTGCTGTACCCTCAGATCACCGGCAGTTCCGGAGCAGCACGGATGGTCAGCAGCTCAGAACCATCCTCCCGGATCACGATATTTTCCTCATGCATCATCATCAGCCCGTCGCCATAGCTGAGCGAGGGCCCTGGTTCGAGCTTCGAATTCGGCGACAGAAAAGCCCCGCTCCGGGGCTTCAGGCCGCATCTCGCCCGTCCATGATCATGGCGAAGATCGCGGGATCGGTCACGCCTTCGGAGCCGATCAGCAGCACGCGGGCCTCTGCATCAAGACCAAGCTTTGCGGAGAGACCCTCATTCTGCCGTGCTGCGATCAGAGCGGCCAGCCCGGCAATGCCGCTTTCGCCCGCTTCAATGGCCGGATCGCCCCCGTCTGGTCGGGCCAGCAGGCGAACGGTAGGGGCGACAGTGGATTCCGGGACGGTCAGGAAGTCCGAGGCCTCTTCGACGAGGATTTCCCACGCAAGTTCGGATGGCTCGCCGCAAGAGAGCCCCGCCATCAAAGTTTCCTCGGCAACGGTCACCCTTGTCGCCGTGCCTGTCTTCGCACTTTCAAAAAGGCATGGCGCCAGTTCGGGTTCGACGATGATCACACGGGGAGCATCATCTCCCCAATGCTGACGAAACCCGGCCGCCACGCCGGCGGCAAGCCCTCCGACACCGCCTTGCAGGAAAACATGGGTGGGCGCCTGGTCCAATATGTCGCAGATCTCCCGGGTCATCACCCCATAGCCCGACATCACATCGCGTGGCGGCTGGGAATAGCCGGGCCAGGAGGTGTCGGAGACAATGAACCAGCCGTTTTCCTCGGCCTCCTTTTTGGTCATGGCGAGCGAGGCGTCATAATCGCCGTCAACTGAAATCACCAGGGCTCCCAGGTCCCGCATCGCCTCCGCCCGGCCTTCACTGACCTCGGCATGAATATAGATGCGGCAGGGCGCCCCAAAACGCTGGCAACCCCAGGCCAGAGACCGGCCATGATTGCCGTCGGTGGCCGACACCAACGTGATGCCAGCGCATTCGGCTCGGCATTTACCGGTACGGATATCGGCGAGGGTGACCTCGTGCCCAGTCCGCCTGGCGATCTCCCGCTGCAGCACCCGCTCTGCGGCATACGCTCCGCCCAAAGCCTTGAAGCTGCCCAGACCAAATCGCGGCCCCTCATCCTTGTAGTGGATTTCACCAACACCAACGCGCGCGGCGAGTGCGGCGAGTGATACCAGTGGTGTGGCGGCATAACCTTCCCACTGGGTGATCTCGTCCCTAGCCTCCGCGAAATTCGCCGCAGACAGGGCCCGAAGAGCGGCGTCACCGGTTCTACGTGCTGCGGACACATGGCCCAGCTTGGCGTTCGGCAGAGGGGTCATCACGTTTCCTGTCTTGCGGGAAGGCGATCGCGAACCAGCGCCGCCCAGAAGGCGGCGCCGATCGGCAACAGCGCGTCGTTGAAGTCATAATCCGCCGAATGCAGCGGCTGGCCGTTCGGGCCTTCCTCGCCATTGCCCAGGAGGAGGAAACAGCCGGGAACGGCTGCGGCGAAATGGGCGAAATCTTCGGAACCGCTTATCGGCGGGCAATCACCGATGGCCTCCAGCCCCGCGGTCCCTGCTGCGCGCACCACGGCCTCGGCGGGCGCGGGCGCGTTGATGGCCTCGATGAATTCGGCGTTGAACGTCATGGTGGCTTCGACCCCATGGGCTGCGGCGACACCCTCCACGATCTGGCGCATGAACCGCTCCACGGCCAGACGATCCTCAGGCACGCGGGCGCGCACATCGCCTTTGAGCGTTGCATGGCCGGGCAGCACATTGCGCTGCCCATCACTCAGAAATTCCGTCACCGAGACCACGGCGCCGGCATTGGGCGAAAGTTTTCGCGCGACGATGGTCTGCAATGCCTGCACCATCTCGGCACCCACCGTGATCGCATCGACGCCGACATGGGGCATGGAGGCGTGGCCGCCCTGGCCTGTGATCTCGATCTCAAAGAGGCTTTCGCTCGCGCAGATCTGCCCGACCCGGGTGGAAACCTGCCCGACAGGTTCACCCGGCATGTTGTGAATGGCGTAGACCTCGTCGATGGGAAAACGCTCCAGAAGCCCTTCGTCGATCATGGCTTTTGCGCCCAGCCCGAGCTCCTCATTGGGCTGAAAGATGAACACCACGGTGCCATCGAAGTCCGGATCACGCGATAACATCTCGGCAGCGCCAAGAAGCATGGTCGTATGACCGTCATGGCCGCAGGCGTGCATGATGCCGGGCGTGGCCGATACATGGTCGTGCGTGCTGATCTCCTGAATGGGCAGGGCGTCCATATCAGCACGCAGCCCGATGGCCCGGTTGCCGCCGCCCTTTTTGAGAACGCCGACAACGCCGGCCCCTTCATGCACCTCAAGACCAAGCCCACGCAGAACCCCCGCCACCTTGGCTTTGGTGCGCTTTTCCTGAAAGCCCAGTTCAGGATTGCGATGAAAATCACGCCGCAACGCGGTCAGCTTTTGGTGAAACTCATCCATGACCAGCCCCCCCCTTTTGATCTTCCGACAACTTAAAGAACTCAACCGAGATTTGGCGTCAAAGAATCAATGTTCGTCGAGAAAAAGTGTTTCCAATGGTTCCGAAACTGATCTTTTTCGGAACGATGGAGATGGTGCCAGATGATTCGGTCCGATCGGGGAAAGATAACCGAGATCATACCGACAACGGGCCGCATACCCTGGAATTTCCTGGCTCTTTCTTCGAAGGCGGTGGAAACCAAATGAGATGGTCATACCACTAGCGATTCACGATCGCATGGGCCGAAAACTCTGCAAGCTCTCCGCGCCAGATCTGGCGCCCGAGGCAAAACGGTTCCCCTGCGTCGTCCCGGATCACCTGCTCCAGCTCCATGGCCGCATGATGGGGGGCGAGCCCCAGGAGCTTGGCCTCATCTGCCTGGAGAGCACACATGCGGATCACGATGTCGCCGGTGTGAGCAAAGGTTTCGTAATGCTGCTCCAGCAGCTTCGTCGTCGACTGGCGGAGATCGTGGCTCAAGAGCTTGGGAAATCGCCGGGCGATGACATATTCGGTCTCGAAAAATGCAGCATGTCCTTTGATCCTGAAGAGCCGCGTGTATTCATGAAGCTCCTCGCCAGCCGGCACCGACAAGCCCGTCGAAAGTCGGGCATCTGCTTTGGCCGTTCCGCAGGATATCAGCTCGATCTCGAGCCCGGCCCTGCTGGCCTCTGTATCGGCTGCAAAGCTGACCATGTTGCTGACGTCGTATTTCAGGCGCTTAGGCGAAACGAAACGCCCTTTTCGCCCTTCGCTATAGGCCAGCCCTTCGGATTCCATGGCCTCCAGAGCGCGGCGCGCCGTCATTCGGCTGACGCCATGAAGTTCGGCCACCACTCGCTCGGAAGGCAGAGCAGCATGCTCCGCCAGGCCGCCGCCGACGATGTCTCGCCTCAGTTTATCGACAATCAACCTGAAGCGCGGCGAGGGTGTTGAAGGATTGGGCGATGGTTCAGGCATTCGGGAGCTGCTCCGAGTTTTCTTTGCCGTAGCACATCGATTGGTATATACCAACAAGCAATCTGGCCTATGCCAAAGGAACGCGAATTGGGGAGAGCGCCATGGCAGCCCTTACACAGGACCAGAAAGACCAGTTCTGGCGAGACGGCATCTTGGTGGTTGACGACGCCGTGACACCGGAAGAACCGGTGAATTTGCCCAGGGTATTCACGAGCCGGGTCGAAGAAAGCCGAAGCCACGATGACGACTACGGCGAGACCCTCGACGGTCATGCGCGCTTCGACCTGGAACCTGGACGGCGTGCTCGACGGCATCCATATGCCAAGCGACGGCTCTGCTAATCCGGTTGATCTGACGACCGCACTCGCCAAGGGTGCCAGGATGCATGGCGCTACCATGCCGAACATGCCGGTCCTAGTCGAGAGCGGCAAGGTCGGCGGCGTGCGCACCGGTCATGGCGCCATCACCGCCGATTTCGTCGTCAACACAGCCGGCATGTGGGCAAGAGAATTGGGCCGGCAAAACAGGGTCGGCGTGCCGCTCCACGCCTGCGAGCACTATTATCTGGTAATGGAGGCGACCGACGACCTGCCGAGCGATCTGCCGGTGCTGCGCTCCTATTACGACGGCGCCTATTTCAAGGAGGATGCGGGCGAGCCTTGGCGCAATGGATCATGCAAGGCCACCCGCCGATCGACCTGAGCGAGATGGATCCAAGCCGCTGCGAAGAATTCCAGGCGCGGGACATCTATTTACGTGAACGAGCACCCGAAACGCTGGTCCTGACCTACGGGATGCACTGGCCGAACCGTCAGCGCGAGACCGTGCGCAACCTTCGCCGCACACCGTTTCACCACGCTCTGAAAACCCATGGCGCCTGCTTTGCCGAAGTGCAGGGATGGGAATGCCCCGACTGGTTCGCGCCCGATGGCGTGACGCCGGAATACCGGTACAGCTTCGGCTGCCGGAACTGGTTCGACACGGAAAAAATGTTTCCACGATCAACTATACGATGCTCGGCAAGCTGATGGTCGAGAGTGCCGCTGCCGAGAGCTTCCTGCAGCGCTTCTGCACCAACGACATGGCCATGGCCGGCGATCGGGTCGTCTACAGCTTGATGCCGAATGAGCGTGGTGGGATTGAAAGCAATGTCACCGTCGCGCGCATGCCGAAAATACCTTCATGGTCATGAGCTCGATCTCACGCACGCTGCACCTGCGCAGCCATATTCAGCCCCGCGAAGACGTTCGCCTGCGCGACGTGACGTCATCCTGTGGTGTTCTGGCGATCATGGACCCGAAAAGCCGCAGTCTGCTTGCCTCGGTCAGCGATGTCGATCTGTCCAACGCAGCGGTAGTGTCTCACTTTGAATTTCAAAAATTGGCCACCGATTCATAATATAGGATCGATGCCCCAAGCGCGTATAAAAACGCCGCTATGCTTGCTTATCACCCTACCTCTTAGGCGGCCGCCTTTTTCGCGATCTCCGACCGCTGCTCCGCCGTCATCTTCTTGGCACGAGCCTTGCCGCCTTTTTTGCCGAGCGCAACAGCCGCCTTGTTCTTGCCTTCGTCGTCTAGGTTTTCCTCTTCCTCACCGGTCGCGATACGCATGACCTTCACCGCGTTAGCGACGACGTCGGCAGGGCGTTTCTCTCCCTTGGGGCCTTTAGGCTTCGATGCCCTGCTCCTTCATCATCTTCCGCAAACTGTCCTTTGCTTGCTGTGGCTCACTGCTGTTCATGAAGCCATCTATAGACCACTCACGCGACCCTTCGCTGGTAACCTTGCCTTTGTAGGGATTCATGTGACTCCATGTATGGACAACCGATGTCTTGCCAGTGTCATCGTCGACATGAAGATTCCACGAATCCTCATTCTCCATAAGGGAGCCCTTGATCTTCTGATGTAGCTGATATGTAGCCAATGCAACCTCCTATCATGCTTTCCGCTAAGCATATTGGAAGGATATGAATGATCCGCTATAGAAAATTCGCGTCAGAAAAATTCAAACTGAGACACTACCAACGCAGCTTTTCCCTTCAACAGCCATCGGGCGTTCCACATCGGTCACGCGAAGTTCCGGGCGCAGCGCCTGCCTTACTCAGGCGAGCTGGGCTGGGAAATCTTCGTCACACCAGATTTGCCGAGCATGTGTACGACTGCTGATGGAGGTTGGAAAAGACCATGGTCTGCGCCTGATCGGGGACGAGGCGTTGAATGCGCTGCGCATCGAGAAGGGCTTTCTTCATTGGGGTATGATACGGCCTAAACCGAGGCGCCGCATCAGATGGGGCTTGAGTTTATTTGTGAGCCAGAAAACGCCATCCCCTTCATCGGGCGCGATGCCTATCTGGCGCGTAAGGCGGATGGGCAAGGCCTCTTTCTCTGCTCGGCCAAGCTGCGGGATCCGGCACCTCTCCTTCATCACAACGAACCGGTGCTTCGCGATGGCAAGGTTGCGGGCTATGTGACTGCAGGCGGATATGGCTTCGCGGCTAGGGTCGCGGTGGGCTCGTGCCTCTTGACGCTGCCGGAGGGGCAGCAGAGAAGCACTCGATAGAAGATAGTAACTATGCGGTGATGGTCGAAGGACAGAAAAATGCCGCCGATGTCAGCCTGACACCATTCTATGACCCAAAATGCAAACACAGGTTTGCCTAATACCGACCGCCCAAATTTTTGCGTGACGCCGCCGATTATTTCTCCACCTTTACCTCTCATTAACCTGATCTGGCTAGAAGGGGCGCTGTCTTGCTGGTCCCCGTGATCCTTGGAGTCCTTGCCTTGTCCCACCCCCCCTTCCGGTTTTCTTACTCCCCAAATCGCCCCGACCCAACCGCGAACATGACAAAAAAAA
>JBPCVQ010000376.1:0-9649 GCA_051010395.1 Geminicoccaceae bacterium
GTGGTGGTGCCAGCGATAAATTTAACGGAATCATCCCCAGGCCCGGCATCGACAGAGGAATCACCTCTAGCAGGGAAAAAGTCGTCAACAGTTATATCATCATTGCCAGGACCGCCACTAACGCGGACCTCAGTACGAGCTCCAAAGACGTCTACCGTGTCAGCACCCTTCCCCGTATCAATGGTAATTTCGGCGTCGAAGCCTGTCCTGGTAGCGACGAAATCTCCCCCGTCACCTGTGTCAATGGCTATTTCAGCGTTATTTCTTGCGAAGACAACAACACCATCACCCCCGCCATTCGTTTTGATAGTGGCTTCTTGAACACTAGCGGTTGGAGTTCGTGCAATACTAACGAAATCGGCGTTATCTCCTGTCACAACATCGATAATGGGCTCTGGATTGTTGAAAACAAGTCTTTCACCTGCCTCTGCAGTATTCTCAGCTTCCATAGCGAAGCTCCCTCCTATGCTGTGATTTGTTAGGCTGTACGCGAGAACTCCCGCATCCCAATCAACTGGTCATGCATACGACTGCACGCCACCCCAGCCTTAAGAATTGAGCATGCCACAGAGCTAACGTCGACGGCGGTCATTTTAAAGACAAATTCAAGAATGTCACTCACCAGATCAGCTATGGTATGCAGATTGTCAAATTTTCAACTTCAAAGCGCCAAGTATTGAGATATATCTCTCACCCAAATGGGGAGGGTAGTCTTTATCCGGTGGCGTCACTATTCTTCCCGCACGAGCAAGGATGGCTAAATTGAACTTGTTGTTCATGATCGCAACGACTTGGGCGTTGGCTTCTTATCGGGGCAATACACAAGTGGACGAGTTTTTCCAGCCTGCCGATCGCGACCAGATATTGAACAAGAGACAAGTTCGGGAGAAGAAGCATGGAGCCTGTAGCCGAGAAATTAGAAGTCACTAAGCCTACGCCTATCGTAGACTTCAAAACCGGCAACGATCCAGTTGATGTCATCATTGCCCAGAGCGCCGAGGCTCGAAGGATCAATGTCACCACAGGTGGCGGGGATGACGGTATTAGTGCATCCGTGGCAAGCAGAGGTAGGGCCAACATTGATGTCGGCTCTGGTAATAACGATGTATCCGTCAAAGGGGCGTTATTCAGCAGCACGACCATCCGTGCAGGCGATGGAGACGACGCTTTCAACTTCGAAGCTCTACCTGGAAGTGCTGCCAGACTCAGGGCCGAAGCCGGCGACGGAGATAATGAATTCGATATCACCATCGCTGGTGGCAGTCAGCGGATAGTCGGCGGCTCCGGGAACGATAAAGTCACTATAACAACAAGAGAACCAGATGAATTGGTTGACTTCAGAGGTACCAAGCTTGGTGGTTCGGTCAGTGTGAACCTTGGAGCCGGCAATGACGATGTCGTGCTCACGACACCAGAGGATGAGTTGCTTTCATCAGACAGTGCCCGACTTGCTGTTTCTGCGGCAAGTCTTAGAGGGCTTACCGGTCCAGGCAATGATTTCGTTCAGACAGGGGGTGGGCGCGACAGCTTTTCTCTCGGTGAAGGCGCCGATCAGGGGAGCACGGGCCGTGGCAATGATCGGGTTTTTGGTGGTGATGGTGATGATTTAATACTTGCGGGCGCTGGCAGAGATCGGATCTTTGGTGGCAATGGCAATGATCAACTCTCTGGCGATGACGGTGACGACTTTCTCAATGGCGGAGCCGGGAATGACCGGCTCGTCGGTGGAGCCGGCGATGATAGCATTATTTTTGGTGCTGGTACTGATATTGGTTCAGGTGATGGAGGTAGTGACACGTTTTTGTTTTTCAAGAACAATGGCTTGAACACAATTGTCGACTTCAATCAGGGGCGTGGGCAAAAAGATCTGCTTGATTTGAGAGGCCTTGATGTTACAGCCGAGGAAGCCCTGGCGAACGCGAAAACAACCTTCATCTCGGCCCAGGAGAGCACGACGTTCAGTTTTGAGGGCACCGTGATCCGACTGTACAATGTCAAAAAAGATGACCTGTCCGAGGACGACATCATCGGCGATTCTCCCACCGCCTAGTTTCTGGGAAGACGATGGCCTGTTGTGCTTGGAAAGGAAGTGTGGTCGTATCTCCGCCGTCCTTTCTCATCAGTCTCGACGCCGATCATCGTTCCAGGGCATTCAATGCTCCGGCAGGCAGCGGTTTCACATTCGAATTCGTGACACTCTCGTCTTGTTAAATGCCCAAATACCCGGAGAATGAGTCTGACTGGAGGTTTTTGCCCTGCTACGTACCAAGTCTGATCTGTTCCGAACGACAATGTTCGTGGCTTTACTGAGTATAATCGTCAATCTTCTTCTGCTGACGATGCCGATCTACATGCTGCAGGTTTATGATCGAGTTTTGACATCACGCAATATTTTCACTCTGATCATGCTGAGCGTTATTGCAATATTCATGATCGGTTTCGCTTCCTATCTCGACCATGTACGTGCGCGGATCGCGGCACGCCTCGCCAACCTTGTCGATGAACGCCTCAGCCAGCCTGTATTCTCAGCCCAGCTCGAGCATCAAGCGCAAGCGGCGGGAAATCAGGCCTTGTCACCCATCCATCGCCTTCTGCAGGTGCGCAGCTTTTTGGCGGATGGGCTCAATGTCTTGTTTGACCTGCCTTGGTCACCGATCTTCATTTTGGGGTTGATGCTACTTCACCCTCTTCTCGGCAGCGTCGCTTTGCTTGCCGCCTTGATCCTCTTGATACTTAGCATCCTGATCAACAAGCTCTCTGTCGACAGCATTGTCCGATCCAATGCAGCGACTGGCAAGGCGGATGCATTCCTCATGACGGCGGTAAAAAAACGCGATATGGTTCTTGCCTTGGGGATGCGATCGTCCTTGGGACGTCGCTGGTATGACCAGCGCAGTATAGGCCTCTCCAAGAAAACTCTGGGCGGCGATCTTGAATCGGCGATCAATTCCACCAGCAAGTTCGTTCGTCAGGCAGCGCAGATGTCCATGCTGGGACTTGGAGCCTATCTTGCAGTCAATGACATCGTAACCGCCGGTGTTATTGTTGCCGGCAGCATCATTTGCGGGCGAGCGCTAGCGCCTCTCAATCGGGCCGTGCCCACCATTATTCAAGCGCAAAAGTCACTGAAATCATATCGCCACCTGCGCTCCATAGCGAAAGAGTATGGTGAAATCAGTGGCCGAAAATCTATGCAGCTCAAACCCGCTTCCGGATTGCAGGTCGAGGACTTGACCGTACGGTATCCTGGTAAGGAAAAGGCAGCGGTCCGCGATCTGATGTTCACCCTCAAGGCCAATGATTCTATTGGCATCATCGGACCTTCCGGATCGGGAAAGTCTACGCTGGCGCGGGTCCTCGTCGGCGCGCTGACGCCAAGCGCCGGTAGTGTCAAGTTAGGCGGATTTGACATCAGGCCGAACACTACCGAGCATCTTGGTGGCCTCATCGGCTATACTGCCCAGGAAACATGTCTGTTTGATGCGACAATTCGGGAAAATATTGCTCAGTTTCGCGATGGCCCGACTGAAATGTTGGATGAAGCGCTGGATTTGGTCAATCTCTACGAGACTGTCCAGCAATTGCCTCAGGGCGCTGACACAAACTTGGCTGAAGCTTCCGATCATCTGACAGCAGTGCAGCTGCGATTGATTGAACTCGCACGCAGCATTTATGGCACACCCGCAATGGTCGTTCTGGACAAGCCCGATGCCGGCTTGGATCAGGAAGGCATGGAATCTCTCGCTGCGGTCATCAAGTGGGTGCGCAACAAGGGACGTCTCCTCGTGGTGATTTCAGATCGGCCGAGCTTGATATCCAGCCTGGATCGGGCGCTCATCATGTGGAATGGATCGATGGAGGGCATGGCAAGGCCCGACAAGATTTTGCCTGCACTTACGAATCGTAAACGAGCTTAAGCATCCCATGCAAGACAAGAACATCGTCAGCGCGGCATCCTCGAACATGCCGGTTCGTCTCGAAAGTCAGAAGGCTGAGATGCCACGGTCTCACTATCTGAGCCCAGGACCCTATGTTCTGCGCGGCCTGATCGGCGTCGCTATTCTGTGCGGCGGCTTTGGTACATGGGCGGCACTTGCGCCTTTGGACAGCGGCGTCATCGCAAATGGCACGCTGATCGTCGATGGCAAGAGACGCAAGATCCAGCATAGTGATGGCGGCGTGATTCGAGAATTGCTGATCAAAGAAGGGGATCAAGTTTCGCAGGGACAGGTGCTTATTCGCCTCGATCAAACGCGGGCCCGGGCATCCAACGACGTTCTTCAAGGCGCATTTGACACCGCTCGCGCCGAAGAAGCCCGATTGACAGCGGAAAGGGATCAATTGGATGGCATTCCATTTCCAGATGACCTTCTTTCCCGACAACATCAGCCAGAGATAGCCAAGATTCTTCATAACCAGATCAAGCTATTCGAGGCCGGACAGGATGCTTCGGTAGGTCGAACCAGAATTCTGGAGAAGCAGATCGAACAGTCCAAAGAGCAGATTAAAGGGATGCGCGGGGAAGAAACCTCCAAAAAGCGCCAGATCGGCTTGCTACAGGAAGAGCTGAAAGGTCTGAAATCACTTCTCGATGAGGGGCTTACCGAGAAAAGGCCCATTCTGGCCCTGGAGCGGGAGCAGGAGCAGCTGAACGGTGATCTCAGCTCGCTTGCCGCCGAGATCGTCAGGATCGAAAAGTCCATCAGTGAGACAGAGTTGGAGAGCATTCAACTCCGAAAGGAGCGTCTGGAGAAGGTCGGCGAGGCCCTTCGGGACAATCAAGCGAGTTTGCGTGATAGCCGTGAGCAGCTTGCTGATGCCGCCAATACTCTCGACAAGATCGAGATACGTGCGCCCACTGATGGGGTCGTGGTCAACATGCAAGCCAACACGATCGGTGGTGTCATTGCTGCAGGCGACACGATTCTTGATCTAGTGCCAATTGATGAGAAGCTTGTGGTGGAAACGCGGGTCTTGCCGGGCGATATCGATCTGGTCCACACGGGTCAATCTGCCAACGTCCTGTTTACGGGTTTCGAGAGTGCCAGCACTCCCGTCCTGAAAGGCGAGGTCGGAAGGGTCTCGGCCGACCGCTTGATCGACGACGTCACCGGGGACCCCTTCTACGAGGCTGCCGTTACAATTTCCGATGCAGAGATTGATCGGCTTGGTGCGGAGCGAACGCTAGGTGCAGGCATGCCAGCCGATGTGATGATCGTTGCCGGAGAGCGGACCATGCTGGAATATCTGCTCAAGCCGATCAAGCTTGCCTTTCGACGTTCTCTCCAAGAGTAATGTAACTTCCCGCGAGAGCTTGTTTGAAGAGTCAGACTATTTGACAATCCGCTTCGAGAAGAGCCTGCAGGCGGCGATCACCGTCTTGATCCTCGGCCAGACCGGTGACAGACCGCCCACAAGATAGCGCGCCGCTCTTTTGTCTCACATGTTGGCCGGCTCGACCCGCCAGGCCAGCAGGGAACCGAGCGCATCCGCCAGAATCTGGAGCTTTCGGCCGTTCACCTGCTTGTGGCCATAAGAGCCGCGAACCTCCTCTTTGGTCGTTTTCACCGACTGGCTGTCCATGATCACGATGCTGGGACGTGGCTCTCGACCATCCTTTTGCTGAGCCGCCACCTAGAGGGCCCGATGGATTCGCGTCGAGACGCCACCAGCGCCGGAAATACCACCACACCGGCCCCCAAAGGCTACAGGAGATCCTTTATGTCGTCCTGTGCATCAGCCAGTGCGTCGTCTACCGATTTGCCGGTGAGGAAGATCGCATGAAGCTCGCGGTTTAGAACGTCCTGGATAGCGCCATATTTTTCGGCTGGCGGCACATCCCTTGCCTGCGCCAGCGTGCCTGCATATTCAGGCCTGTGCGGCAGAGCGGCGTAGGCGTTGCTCTCCAAGACCGAGTTCCTGACCGCCATGTGTCCGGTACGCGCCCAGTCGATGTTATGGTCGTTGATCCAGGCGACCAGTTTCAGCGCTGCCTCATATTTGGCGGGATCACTCGCTTTCAGGGGCGCGGGAATCACCCACATATGGGAATCCGCCCAGGTCGCCGGCTCAGTAAAAAGCATAGGAAAGTCTGTGACGTAGTAGTCGCTTAGTGCAACGCTGGGATTATCAGCCTCTGCATTGTAGAAATCGACCACCCAGGTACCATTAACTTGAATGGCGCCCTCTCCGTTAAGAAACGACTGCTGGCTGTCATTTGAGTTCAGCTTGGGATTAGCATAGCCCGCATCGAACAGATCGGTGATCGCCTTGATCGCGTTTCGTGCTTCTTCTGTATCGATCGTCGCCCGATCGCCGTCGAAGGCATTGCTACCTTGCTGCCACAGCAACGTTAGAACCAGGCGAACGCTGGTAGGAAACCCGGCGAAATCGGCGATGAGATAGTTCTTGCCTGTCGCTTCCTTCACCTGTTTGGCGTGTTCAAGCATCTCTGCAGGGCTGGTCGGCAGGAGCGGCTTGCCGTCGGCTACAAGCCCAGCCGCCTCCATAATCTCCATATTGATGTGCCAGAGATTGGCGTGAAAATCTAAGGGCACGCCGTAGATCTCGCCGTCATAGCTGACAGCATCGAGCGCTGTGGGAACCCAGTCTGCGCTGTCGATGCCAGCAGCCCCCACATCGTCGCCGATCGCTGCGATCGCGCCCAGCCCTGCAAATTCCGGTATGCGGTGGCAGTGCAAGACATGAACGTCAGGCGGGTTGCCACCGGCATAGGCGGCCTTGATCTGGTCGTAGTAGCTGCCCCAGTCGGTCGGCAGGGTATTGACGGTCACGCCGTTGTCCGCCATGGAGAAGGAGTTAATGATTGTCTGAATAATGCAGGCCTCACCGGTCGCGGCGGCAATGTCGGTGCCTGCCTCTTCACAGGCCCCGAAAAACCGGCCGAGCGTGATCTCGGTCTCGGCATGGGCGCAGGCTGCAAGTAGCGAAAATACCCCTGCCAGAACGGCAGTGGCGGTCGATTGTCTGATCATCTTGTCCTCCCTTCGGTTTGTTTGCTCCCAACCAGGGAGAGCCCTTGCATGACGAAACGCTGAAACACGATAAACACGATGACCACCGGCAGGCTGGCGATCACGCCCGATGCCATGATCTGCCCCAGCCCCTCACTCTGGGCGAAATTGCTCTGCAAGCTGGCGAGGCCGACGGTGATTGTGAACATCTCCCGTCGCTGCGCCGAGACTAACGGCCAGAGAAAATCGTTCCAAGCGTAGAGAAAGGTGAGGACTCCGAGCATGGTCAGCGCCGGTCGGGCAAGCGGCAGCATGATCTTCCAGAAGATGGTCCAGCGCCCGGCGCCATCTAGCGCTGCTGCCTCCTCGATCTCCGCGGGAATGCCACGATAGAACTGCACCATCAGGAAGACACCAACCGGCACGGCAAGGCGAGGCGCGATCATCGCAGCGTAGGTGTTATGCAGCTGCCAGTCCGCGAACAGGGTATAGAGCGGGATAAAAATCACCTGTTCTGGGATCAACAGACCAGCAAGAATGATCGCCATAACCACGTTGCGGCCAATAAACGGGATGCGGGCGAGCGGATAGGCGGCGGTTGCCGACAGGATCAGGACCAATGCGGTCATGGTTGATGCGACGATCACGCTGTTCAGGAACCATCTGGGTGTAAGGCCAAGTCTGAAAAGACGGGTGTAGTTCTCGACAGTGAAGGGGGCTGGAATCAGGCCGAACGCCGTGTTCGACGTGGTGCGAGCCAGTAGGTCGTTCGGCTGGAACGACAGGGACAGCATCCAGAGCGTCGGCAGCAGCCAGAGTGCAGCGAGCACGCAGAGAACGCCAGAGGCCAGCCAGTAGGTGCGATCGGCACTCATGCATCCGCCTCTCGACGGACCCAAAACCACAGTAGTAAGAAGGCTAGCATGAGAGCAAACAGGAAGATTGCCAGCGCCGAGGCATACCCCAATTCGGAGTCCCGAAAGGCCGTCTGGTAGATATAGCGAACCAACACCTGGGTCTCATCGCTTGGCCCACCGCCAGTGATTAGGTGTGATTGGCCGAAAACCTGAAATTGCAGAACGATCTGCATCGTCACGACAAAAGTAGTCGTGCGTCTAAGGCCGGGGACAATAACATGACGAAGCACAGCGCCATGGCCTGCCCCGTCCATTCGGGCAGACTCGTAAAGCTCTCTAGGAATTTGCTGCAATCCAGCCCAAAAAATCACAAATGCAAAACCGATGGACCACCAAACAGTGGTGATGACGATCGACGGCATGGCGAGCGCTGGATCGGTCACCCATTCGATCGGCTGAAGACCGATTAGATCGAGAAGATTGGCGATGAGGCCTTGACGAGGGCTGTAGATCATCTGCCAAATCAAGGTGACCACGGTCACCGACAGCACCTGGGACAAGAAAAACAGCGCTCTGAGAACCGCCATCAGTCGCGTCGGCCGATTCATCACGATGGCCAGCGCCATGGCGATGACCGTGATCAAAGGCACGGTAAGGAGTACGAACTGAATGGTATTCCAGACTATGCCCCAAAACCGTCGATCGCTGATCAGCATCTCAGTAACATTGCCGAATCCCACCCACGATTTTGCATCCGGGTTGAGAGCGACCTTCAGAAGATGCCAACTATGAAAGCCAATCCAAACGCCTTTCAGGAAAGGATAAAGGAGAAAGAGGCCATAGACCGCAAGGAATGGCGTCAGAAAGGCGTAAGCCTCCAGTGCCGCGCGTCGCTCCAGGATGGTTTGATTAGCTCGCATTATCGGTTAAACCGCTGCTATCCAGAGGCCCGACAGTGTTAGAAAGAGTGCGGCCCCCATGGGCAAGATGCCTGCCCAGGCCTCACCCTCAGGAGGGGGCGGCACCAGGGATGCGCCAAAGATCGCGAATGCTCCGATGAGAGCGACAACCAACCCTTCCGCAGTCTGTTGCATGAACTCCCCTCCCTTCTTGTGCTGTTTCGAATTAGTTGCTGAGGGATCGTCAATTTGATGAAGTAAGCCTGAGAAGTCATGTTTTCTAGCATGTCGGTAGCTTGCTCTGGATAGACGGTGACGGCCGGGGGCGGAAGAGGGTGTCGATCTGATCATGGTTGGCACAAAATCGCTGAGCATGCAGCAGCGATTTGAAACGCTGCATGACCCGTTCTCGTCGCCCAGTCGGCTTGTGCTCGGACCGCCCGCCAAAGATAGAAAACTTAGTCGCTAATATAGCTGATGATCTCTCGCGGAAAAAAGTGGCCCTTAACGGGATCAGGGCGAGATTTCGACATGCCATCGTTCTACGGAACTCGCCAATCCATGCCAACCGGCCGCCAGCGTGACGATGCTTTCGCGAGTCATCCAAAGGGCAGGGATATCCCTGCGAGAGCTTGATAAATATCAATATTTTTGATATATATCATTGATTCTATTGCATAACTCAAATTAACGACTTATTGTGCATGTAGTTTGGTGCTGTTGTGCAAAGGACGAATCGGGTTAATGAAGTTTAGCGGCGAAATGATGTGTATGTCGATGCATCCAATCAAAGCTTGGCAGGCTTCCTAGGTCAGTTGATCCGTTAGCCGACGTGCATGGATACCAAAATGATGACCGCTTATTACTTCAAGAAAATCCGAAGAAGCTCCAGATCATTTCTGAGCGATGGTCCCGACGC
>JBPCVQ010000377.1:0-2742 GCA_051010395.1 Geminicoccaceae bacterium
ATGGCCAGGCAGTTTCGGGCATCATCATGCGCGGCCGTGGCCAGATCCTCGGGTTCGACCGGTGGCGCCGGCAAGGCAGAGATGGTTTCCCCTGCGGCAATGCCATAGGCGTCCGCCGCCAGGGAAAAGGCAGTTTTGCCGTCCGGCGGTTGGCGAAAGATCGCAGCGCCCGTCCGGCCGCCGGGTCCTGCCACCGGGCCGCCGGTCGCCTGATCGACGAATAGGGTGTTGACCGCGCCAGCGCCAAAGGCCTCGAAGACCGCATCGGCGGTGCCGTTCTGCAGATCCTGGCGAGCGGCGGCAAGATCTTCCTCGGCCAGAGCTTGATTGGCATTCGGTGCCGTGCTCGCGGTCACACTATTGCTCACGGTGGTCACCGGTGTTTCCAGGGCTTCGATCGCGGAGACGGCGGGATCGCGCAGCTTCTCCCAAGTGCCGCGCAAGGGTGACGTCGGGGTCAGCAAGGTCAGATTGGTGTCGAGAGCACCGATGCTGAACACCAGATCGAGATAGGGATCGGGGCCGGGTGGCTCTGGCAGCTCGCAGGCATCGAAGATTCCACCAATGCCGCGCTGGCAGCTGCTGATGGTGCCGGGATAGGTTTGGCACGTGGCGGGATCCAGGCTTTCGCAGGTGCTATCAAAGGCGAGAAGCTGGCTCGCGGTCAAAGCAGCAAGGCCGATACTGATCTCGTTGTTGGTCTCGCGCTGGACGTCGATGCATTCATTGCCGTTGCAGCGGATCTCGCTGTCGGGGCAGGAAAGCGAAGTTTTCCGGCCATAGATCTCGTGGGTGATCTCACGATCGCAGGTAAACCGTGCTTCCTCGAGATGGTAAACGCCACCGACCTCGGCGCCCGGGACACATTCCTGCTCGACGAAGCGGCAAAGTGGATCCACGCGCAGACCGCCGCAGGTGTCGATGATCGCGCCTTCATCGACCGGGCAGATCTCCTCGCCGGCCGAGGTGGTATAGCAAGGCAGAGCGGCAAGATTGGTCTCGCAATCAAGCAGACCGATCTCGATGCTTTGGGCGAGACGCGACACCGCCTGCTCGTGGCCGTCGAAGGGCGGCGGGACCAGCTGCTCATAAAGAGCATCGCCCGGGCAAATCGTGACGCCGTCGATCTCCAGGCATTGTTCGAGCTCGGCACCGGCCGTGACCGTCACCGTGCCGGTACAGACGCTCGGTCCCACGGCATGGCTGGCGGCGATCATGCAGTCATCGGGGCTCCAGACATCGCTCACCACCGTACCATTGCTGATGGCGATCTGATGCGTGATCGTGCAGCCGCCCTCGACCTTTTGGATCCGCTCGCAAAAGCGCTCTTCCGGAATGACGCTGGTATTGACCACGGGAACGATTTCGCGGACAGCCGAGCAAGCACCGAACTCTTCGGCGGCGGCATCGATCGAGCCGAACACTTGCTCTGATGTGTCGAGGAAAGGATCGTTAGCCAGGTCATCGCGCTCCCGGTTTTCGGTCGCATCAAGGACGTCGATGGCGTCACTGCCTTCACCTCGGGCCTGCTCGCCGGCAGCGTCTGCTTCCTCTTTGCTGTCGATGCTGGTGAATGTGTCGGGCGACTCGGTGCCGGCATCGGGAAAGAGCTCTTCCGCGGTGAGCTCTTCCTCCTCGCCTGTGCCGCCGATCGTGACGTTGCCGTTTTCGTCTACCGTGGTGTCGGGAAAAATGCCGATGGCAAACGCGGCGCCATCGGCGGCGGCATCATCGATCTCGTCGGCATGGGCCGGAAATGACGCCAAGGCGGTCATGATGGTCAGGACAACGAGATGCTGTTTCATGGGAAGCAGACCACTTTCTGGCAGCAATCCTGCCAGCGCCAGAGGAGGTAGACGAAATCCTCACCGATGCCGGGGACCACCCGGGACTCGCCCCAGCGATAGGTGGAGCGCCCGGTGGGATGCTTGGAGTTGGCTTCGGCGATCGGGTAGAACACCGACCATTGATATTGGGTCTTGGGCAGGAACGGATCCGGGACCGCGCTGCAGACGGTGTCGTCACCCATGGTTCTTCTGGCCAGCCCCAGCCGGTGCAGCTGCGCCATGGTTCGGCTGGCAAGCAGGCTGGTGGCGCGCGGGATCGAGGTGTGCTCGGTATGATGGCCGGCGACCGGATAAAGGTGATCCCACGAGCCGACGCACCAAAATAGCGGATCCAGGCTTTCTCGAATCTCCGCTGCCGCAACGTCGGCCAGGCAGGCCGCAAGCGCGATCGGGTTGGCGAGCAGCAAGCTCTCCGGATAGAGAAACCGGTTCAGCTCGTCTTCATTCCAGGTGGGATCGATCTCGGAGAGATAGAGAAGATCGATATCGGGCACATTGGTCCCGCCCTCGATGCAGAGGCCGTCCAGAAAGCCATCGAGAAGGAGCAGGATCGGGAAGGCGAAGACATGGCTGTGGTAGAAGGCGACATCGCCTTTGTCGTAGTCGGTCGAGCCTTTGCTGCCATATTGCAGGCCGTTTTCCAGGCCGAGATCGGCGCCGTTCAGCGTTGGTGAGCAGGATGGTTTTGTCACGAGCTCGACCATGCGTGCCGGTTCCCACATGCCGGCGGTGTAGCCGATGCAATTGCCGCAGACGCAGACCGGCGCACTTGCGGCCCGGGCGGGCACGAACCCGTCGCCGACCTGAATATCGACGCCGGCGATCCGGATCGGAAAGATGCAGTCCCAGCAGATATTGGAGACCAGGGACGCCCCCAGACCATCGGCATCCGGGC
>JBPCVQ010000378.1:0-4020 GCA_051010395.1 Geminicoccaceae bacterium
GACGGCCTCGAAGCCCTTCAAGAGATCATCGAGGATCAATACCCACACCTGGTGCCTCGATCCCAAAATGACAGCCACAAATGATCCGCCTCGCTGGCAGTCAAGGCGGCCCTCATAGCGCGCTTACGCTCTATCGGGATATCAAGCCCTACAAAGAGCAGCCTGTTCCTCGAAGCGACGCCATAATCGAGCCAGTCAATCAGCCCTTACCGCGAAGATTCTCTGGTAATTCTGGTGGTGTGTCCAGACTATGAGCTCGAGCAAAGGCATCGGGGTCCATCGCCAAAGGCGCATCTTTCAAAGCCATATCGAATAGCTTGACAAAATCACGTTCCCCTAACACCTCATTGAAGGCACGCAATGTCGCTAGGTTCTGCTCAGCGAACTTTTTGAAGTAAGCCTCAGGCGATATGTTGCCCTGCTCAAAGGCTTCGACAAGGCGATCTTGAGGGCTGAAAGACTCGATCTGTATCATGAGGAGTTCATCTCGTTTTGCTTTGTCAAAGTTTTGACCGAGGCGCTGATCGATAGCTTCTTGAAATGCTATCAATCGTCCGTCGATTTTTGCTTCGCATGGTTCAGTGTTCATCAGACGTTACTCCTACGGCACATGAGCGTCGTGGTTAGAGACTGTTGGGCATCGAAGCAAGCGCGCCAGGAGACGGTAGGCCGAGGTTGCGCGCCATTCCCCGAACAAATAGAAGATGAAGAGCAACGGGTTGGCCTCAAACCTCTCATCACCTTTGAGGTCGAGATAGGCCTCGATCTCGTCGACGAAGATTGGCGTCAGCCTGGCTTTTTGTTTCGTTGCGGCCCTAAGTGCCTCCTCAGGCAGCCAATCGGCATAGGTGAATTCCAACAAGATCTCGTCGACGCCCATCGTTGCTGTAACAGCGCCTCCGTCCGTGCTGCATCAGCCATGACCAACGGCCTCCCACATCAACTGGTCGATCTGATTGGCTTTGGTCCGGCCGGACACCATGCACTTGAGCATGAATGTGTCAGTGCAATAGACGGCTCTCTCCGGATGGTTACTATCACAGCGATCAATAACTCAATTAAGCTTCATGCGGCCGATAATGGTATCAAATTGGGATCTTGACCCATGCCGCTAGGGTCTCTGGCTTCTGCACGAAGTTTTGCTGCATGAACGACGCTGCCAAAACGCAAATCACTGATGACGTCGTATGAAAAGATATCCACCGTATTCTCTGCTCGCTGAATGTAATCCAAAGCCTTGCTCTTCTCGCTGCAGAGCATAATGATAGGAAAATCAGCAGCTATCCTATCGAAATCGGCGAAAACCAAGTTCGGCCAGATATCACGCCGCTCTAGATCTATGATGGCGACATCACATGACCTCTTCATAATCGCTGCCTTGATGAGCCTGAGCGATCGGACATGCCTTAGCTGAAGATGCATCGAGCGGAGTGAGCCTAGCAAAGCTCTCTTTAGATCTAGATGCTCGGTCAGCAAGCATGCATGACCACAAAGCGATGCGCCGGAATAGCGTCGACCAAACCGCCTTTCATGGCGTCGACCGAAAAAATGACTGACACCGGTTTTCATAGCCGTCTCTATGTAATGGTCATCCAAACATTCTGTATGCTTAAACTATAATTTATCAGAAACCAACCATAGAGTGAAATTAAAAATCACATGACAAGAAATAACAATTTTAACCTATTCAAAATCTTAATTAATATTATTCCAATGCGATAGTTCTATCAATCTGTAGTTGATATGAGTTATAAAGGCGCTGTTGAAAAAATAATGGAGTGCCCAACCATGCGAGCAGTCGCTGCGTCCTCAAGCATAGCTGCCCCATGCGAGAATCAAGCTACAATCCAAGGCGTCATCGAAAGTGAAACCGCGCCACATGCCCCCCTCAGCAACAAAATAGCCTATGCGCCGGATGATAAGGCGTATCAAAACGTCGATCATCCGTTGATCCCATTCGATAAGCTAAATTCAGATGAACTAAGCGAAATCGAATGCCTGGAGTTGCTCTTCTTCTTGTGCTCAAAACGAACGGATTCTCGCCACCTTGCAGCGAAGGCGATAGAAACCTATGGATCTCTTGCAAAGATCTTTCAATGTCCGGGAAGGGAGCTGCGCGAGACCTTGGGGCTGGACCAGTCCATGGCGGGGATGTTTGCCGTCACAAAATCCAGCATGAAACACATTCTCACACCTGATCTTTCTCCGAGGAGGGAGATTTCCTCCAATACCAGTCTCATGGACTACCTGGCGTTGGATTTACGCCAAGCCAATCAGGAAATCTTACGTGTCATCTATCTCGACAAAAAATGCAGAATCATTCGAGATGAAGAACTGTGCCGTGGAACTATCGACACCGTGCCTATCTATCCTAGGGAAATCGCGCTGCGATCCCTCACTTACTGCGCCTCGTCGATTATCCTGGCGCACAATCATCTATCCGAAGATCCAGCGCCTAGCACTGCAGACGTCAAAGCAACGATTAGGATCAAGAATGCCTTGCTGCCGCTTGGCATCATTCTACACGATCATGTGATCGTTGCATGCAAATCATGCTTCAGTCTGCAAGAGCATGGTCTGATCTAAGCCGATGTCTGTGAGCTGGCGTGCGGTAGCCGATGCTCGAATGGCGCCGTTGGCGGTTGTAGAAGATCTCGATGTACTCGAAGAGTGCGGCTTTGGCCTCGCGCCGTGTGGTGAACCGGGTTCGATGCACGAGCTTGGTTTTGAGCGAACTGAAGAAGCTTTCCATGGGAGCGTTGTCGAGGCAATTCCCCTTTCGGCTTATAGAGGGCATTGATGCCGTGGAGCCTGAGCAGCTTGCGATAGTCGCCGCAGGCATATTGGGCGGATTCAAACGGTCGTCGCAACGCCATTCTCCGGGCTCGAGGACACGGCGTTCGCAAGATCGCCCGTGAGGTCAGGCAATCGGCTTCCACGATCTCGCGAGACCTTTGCCGCAACGCCGCCACGCGAGGCGGTCGTCTGGACTATCGAGCCACGACCGCGCAATGGCTGCGGATCGATCCGCATGCCGCCCCAAGCCGGTGAAGCTGGCGACGAATGAGGCTCTCAAACGTTATGTGCAGGATCGGTTGGCTGGTATGATTGTCGCCGGCCGCCATGCCCCCTGGGTCCTGACCAACTGCATCCGTGTCATGTCGCGCAAAACGTCCCGCAATCCGTCCGGTGCGCAGACGATTGTGTTCTGGATCATCTGTAGGGCAACGCGCCGCGCAGCCACCACCGTTTTGCGACATGCCTTGAGGACACGTAGGGATGCCAAAGCACTTTCAAAAAATCGCCGCGGCGGCCCCTGAAGACATAAAGATCACCGGCGAACGGATATGTGGCGCGCCACATATCCGCACTTGATCGGGATAGGGGGGAGCCTCGCAGCCCCGCCCCTCCCCCACCACCCGGCATACGGGTCCGTACCAAGGCGGTTCGATCGGGTTAAGCAAGAGCCTTGTTGTGAAGGCGGGGGAGACCGGCCTCGTCGAAATAGTGATTGCGCAGGGCCATTTGCACCGCGGGGTGACTGGACATTCGCCAGAAACTCGTCGGTGAACCAGCGGCAATCGCTGCTGGGAACTTGGGCACGCCAAGACGGCGCAGTTCCTTGAAGCGCTTGCGCCCGTTTCGCCACTGCCACCAAAGGTAAGAACGTAACCTTCGGCGGATCGACGCGTCGAGATTAGACAGCACTCTTGGGGTCTGGCAGAAGCCGAAGTAGCCACGCCACCCGATCAGGTAAGACGCAAGCTTCTCGATCAGCTGCGATAAGCTGACCCCTTTCGTCCGACGTGTGAGATCCCGGACCCGCTTCTTGAACCGAGCGAGAGCTTTAGGCGCAATCCGCCGTTCACTCCCGTCGTTCGAAAGGCTACCCAACCCCAATTCTGGATAAGGAGATTTGTAGAGAGGGATACACGAACCATTCGCCGGATGGTTCAAGATCCTGTCGTCCCCTGCAGGATCGTTTTTTCTCATGTCTTTGTCGACCATCGCACTGTTTTG
>JBPCVQ010000379.1:0-4224 GCA_051010395.1 Geminicoccaceae bacterium
CTCGACAGCTACCTCAAGTGGTTCCATCTCATCGGCATCCAAATCACCCCTTCTCCCAGAGCTTGCCTCAATGCAACCTTGGGCTTGGCGTAAAATGGAAAATGCATAAGATTTGAAAACAGAGCCAAAGACAAAAAGCATTTGGTCGTAGAAGTCCCGCGGAGAGATCGAGCAGACGAGGCAATGGTGCCAATGCACGCGCTGTGACCAGATCGGCGCAGCCGAGCGGGAGGCTATCAATCCGCTGCGCATGAACTTTGACATCTAGACCGAGAGAACGGATAGCTTCCTTTTGAAACTGAGCTTTTCGTTGATCGCTTTCAACCAAATTTACGCCGGTCTGTCCCATGATTGCGAGTATCAGGCCTGGTAAGCCTGCTCCGCTGCCAAGATCGTAGATAGTGCCAGGGCTAGCTGGCGTATAGCGAAGCAGCTGTGCACTATCCAGGATATGGCGACGCCATGGATCGGCAAGCGTCGCCGGGCCAACAAGATTGATTGCTCCTTGCCAAAGCTTCATCAATCCTAAATAGGCGTCGAGACGCGATAGAGTTTCACGTGAAACATCAGTAAGCGCCGCAAACTCATCAGACGTCATAGGTACAATCACGGAATAGCTGTCCGCCTAGCATGTCGATAGAGGAGAGAAATCGCTGCTGGCGTCATACCCGGAAGGCGGGATGCAGCACCCAAAGTCGACGGTCGACACTCCTCAAGACGCGCCCTCACTTCTCGACTGAGGCCAGCAATCTGATCAAATCGCAAGTTTGCTGGAAAAATAAGAGCTTCGTCCCCTTGGAAGGCCTGAATATCCGCCTTCTGCCGCGGCAAATAGCCTGCATATTGCGCTTCGATCTCGTATTGTTGAACTACGTCCGGCCGAAGTTCACTAAGCTTTGGCCAAATCCTGGCCAGAACGGGCATGTCGATGCCCGGAAATTGGAGCAAATCCAAAGCCGTTCGCACAACACCATCCTGACGTATTGTCAAACCATATCGTCTGGCTTCGCTTGGACTAAGCTTGAGCGACGATAGCAATCGATGCGCAGCATCGATCGCGGCTTGTTTCTCCGAAAATGCCTTGCTCCGTTCTCGTCCAACCAGACCAACCGCTGCGCCGATCATTGTCAGGCGGCGGTCGGCATTGTCGGCGCGTACCGTCAGTCGATATTCTGCGCGCGATGTGAACATGCGATAGGGTTCGCTGATGCCCTGATGGATCAGATCATCAATGAGCACGCCAATATAGGCGTCGGCCCGATCGATAATCAATGGGGGCAGCCCGGCGACCTTCAGAGCAGCATTGGCTCCTGCGATAACACCCTGTGCTGCAGCCTCTTCATAGCCGGTCGTCCCATTGATTTGTCCTGCTAGAAAAAGCCCGGGAAGGCGCGTCGTCTCAAGATTCGAGCCTAGCTCTCTGGGGTCGACATGATCATATTCGATCGCGTAGCCGGGCTGTAACATACGCACATTCTCCAGCCCTTTAATCGTGCGCAGGATCTCCCATTGTACTGTCACCGGTAAGGATGTTGAAATGCCATTCGGGTAAATGGTTTCGTCATCCAATCCTTCAGGTTCCAAAAAAATCTGGTGGTGATTGCGGTCAGGAAAATGAGCTACCTTATCCTCTATCGACGGACAATAACGCACAGCCGTACCGATGATCTGCCCGGAGAAGACGGGAGATTCGCCGAGATGATCCATGATGACAGCATGGGTACGTTCGTTCGTAGAAGTGACCGCACAGGTAACTTGAGGATTGGTTATCGAGTTCGTCAGCATGGAGAAAGGTTCGGGTGGATCATCGCCGTGCTGCTGGGCGAGGTGGATGTCACCAACACTGCGTCCATCCAGTCTAGGTGGTGTGCCGGTTTTAAGGCGCCCCAATGCAAATCCGGCGCGTTCCAAACATCTCGCGAGGCCAACTGCAGGCAAATCATCCCGTCGGCCCGCAGGCCAGCGTTCCGACCCCAGATGAATTTCACCACGGAGAAATGTGCCAGTGGTCAACACCACGGCGCCGCAGCGGATATGTCGCCTATCGGAGGTTATGACACCTGTAACTTCTCCACGTGACCCGATAGTCAGATCATCGACTTCTGCCTCTTCGATCAACAGGTCCGACTGGCTTGCGAGCAATTCCTGAATGGCTTCGCGATAAAGCCTCCGATCCGCTTGAACACGAGGTCCTCTTACTGCCGGGCCTTTGCTTCGATTGAGTACACGGAATTGAATTCCAGCGGCATCAATAGCGCGCCCCATCAGCCCGTCTAGCGCATCAATCTCTCTAACGAGATGCCCCCGGCCCAACCCACCTATGGCAGGATTGCACGACATGGCCCCGATAGTGTCAAGTTTGTGGGTCAGGAGCCGTGTGCGCGCGCCCAAGCGCGCACTGGCGGCTGCAGCTTCTACACCTGCATGGCCGCCGCCAATAATGATGACATCATCACTTATCATGCTGTCTTTTTGTAGGGCCAAGCGGCCGCCGTCAATGCCATTCCCGATTACTGGCAATTCTCTTCCGGGATTGTGCTGGGTTTTTCCGGCAAGGCATGATGGGGGAGGGCACTTCAATGGCGTTGAGATTGGCATCATCAGCGAAAGGTCTTAGTGAGATCCCGTTTCGGGAACGCCTCGACAAAGAGGGATAGTGTCGGACGGCGATTGCCGAGATGCGCTGGCGTGACGGGTTCAGTTGCCCGATCTGCGGCCATAAAGGGCATGCGTATTTGAAGAGGCGTTGTCATTGGTAATGCAATCGCTGTAAGCATCAGGGAGGCGTGGCGGCGGGTACGATTTTCACAGTATTAAGCTGCCGCTAACGGTCTGGTTTTTGGCGATGTATAGTCTTTCGCAGAGCAAGGGCAGGATCAGTCCAGTGGAACTCGGTCAGCGGCTTGGGTGCGGCAGGTGACGACTTGGAGCCTGAGCAGAAGCTGATGTACACGATGCTTAAAGGGGGTTTCGCAAGCGGGAGATCGCTAAGCTCGGCAAGGCCAAGATGACTGCTGGGACGCAGGTCGAAAGCGATGGCTTGCATTGCTGGACGGCTGCCACCGAGGCCTGCTGCGAGCATAGCTCGATCAACACCGGCTCGGGCAGAAAGGCGGCTAAGATGGGGCCGTTCAAATAGGTCAACACGACGCTCGGCAGTATCAAGATGGCGCTTGCCGGCACGCACCTACCACCACGTCAGCCCCAAACATGGCCAGCGTTACTCACCAGCTTCGCCTGGCGCTTCAACCGCCGCTACGCCCTCAACACCATGACCGAACGCCTCGCCCGGGCTTGCACACAATCCACAGTTTCCCTATCACGTAATCGTCAATAGATGACAACTGCGAGGAATCAGGATGCCAGTTGGACAAAGTACCCTGAGCATTTTCTTACATATTTTGTGACAGTGAAGTCGTTTTCGGAGTCAGTTAACGAGAGTAGTTTGGGGACGATGTATTGCAGAGTTCATCGATGGGACGTGCAGTGATATTTCTGCGGAAGGATCAGACCATCAAGGAAATCATCTGTGCCGGACCGAAACAAGGGCTGTAGGATGAGACAAAGTGGAACTCCGCACCGGTACACTTAAGAGCCTAGTATACCCAAATCGACCTGTGAGCTGAAGGGTTGGCAGGCTAGCTATAGATTCAATATCGCAGGGAAGAACTCAAGCTCCAAGGCTCATTCCATATAAGTGAGGAAAGCGGCATCGCGCATGGGCCGTCGGTATCATGATATCCAACCCGAGCGCATTCAAGCACCGAAGGCTACCAGGCATCAGTGGCCGTAGATCACTGCCGCCTGGCAGCGTTCACAGTGCGAGAGTCGACGATATTGACTGGCCATCCCGGTCAACATGCCTATCGGCACTGCCTTCGGTACAATGGCGCTTGAATTACACCTTCAAAAAACACCACTAAATCTATTTGGACATCGGATCGAGCCTACTGCGGGAAGAGGACATCAGGCCATTGCAATTCAGTGACATCAGCGCCTTTTCATATGCCGTGCCGTCGCCGTCGAATAAGCTCCAGCTGTTGCTTCGCTTCACATCGAGGCCATAACTACTACGAGAACTCCGCCAGCATGGTGGTCATCAGGGTCAACTCCCTTGGCATTCCAACCATGCCTTCCCTCGTTCATATGCCTGACTTAAAGCGTACTGGTGAGGCTGCCGGTCGCAGTCTTTGCCCTTGCTTTCCGCAAGTCGATGCCGATGTC
>JBPCVQ010000380.1:0-4802 GCA_051010395.1 Geminicoccaceae bacterium
ACGCCCTCGACACCACCAAGCTCCATCAGACCTGGCTTTGGCGCGAGATTTCTCGAACCTCGGTCGCAATCGTGCAGGCCGGCGGTCATCAGGCCAATGTCGGTCAGCTGCGCCGCTCGCTGATCGGCGCACCCCTCGATCGGGATGACAACAGCTCAGGCCTGGCCGCCGCCAGGCGGGTTTTTCTGACGGCCGCCTCGCTTTTCCGAAATAACCGAAATACCGACTCGCAAAACCAACTCTGGCCCGAATTCTGGCGCGGCGACGCGCCGAGCGGCGGTGAGGCGCTGCAGCCTGGCATGGAACCGGCGATAGACGGGGCAGGGGAGGGGGCGTGGCTACAGCAGGGGGATGATCAACGGGAACGGCTGATCAGCTTAGTCCGGGAGCTCGCCGGTTTTGCCGATGACGGTCGTCGACCGGCCCTGATCAATCTCTTGGTCGATCTCCGCCGTCATGCCGGCGCCAGGCGCCTTTCGCCCCATCTCACCAGGCTCGCTCTGCCGCTGGCGCTCAAAGAGGCGGGCCTGGTGCCGAAATCAGCTCCCGGCTTGCTCGGTGGCCGGCGCCTGGCACTCGGTATGAGTGCGGCCTCGCCTGAGGCCAAACCGCTGTCCGACTGGCTGAATGCAGGCCTGGATGACCTCGCCAGAGAAGCCCAGCAATCGCATCACCGTCTCACCGAGCTTACCTCCCAGCATCGGGCCTGGCATGGAGCTTTGATCAAGGAGGGACTGCGTAAACATGCGCTGGCGCCCAGGGCCCTCGATCTTCTGGCGGCAACGCCTGTCCTCAGTATCGGCCTGGTCGCCCGCCATCTCGGCTGCTCCCATGTCGCGGCCGGCAAGATCGCGGAAAAACTTACTGAGCTCGGTATTCTGATCCCGGCAACCTCCAGATCCCGCCACAAGATCTTTGTCGCCGGCGATCTCGCTGCCAGAGGCCGGGCCGAGACGGACCCCGATCAGCCGCTGGTCCGCAGTGAGCCCACGCCTTTGGTCGATGTCGACGCGCTAAGCTCGACCCTTGATGGTCTGTTCTCGGACCTCGATCGGCTGAATGAGCGGGTCGATGCTCGGACGAAGGCAGGTGGCCTGGCCACAGCAAAGGGGTAAGCATGGTTTCAACGGAGGCGTCCGATCATGCCTTCCCAAGCTTGGCGGCATACCGTCGGTCTTGGCCAAACCGGTCCAAGTTTATGAAGGGGTCACACCCCTAATGCTGGGAGCATCCCCCTGATGCCGATCAAGAAGGAGCTCAAAGGCTTCTACCCGATCGACTGGACGGAGCTCAGTCGCGCGATCCGGTTTGGCCGCGCCAAGGGTCGATGTGAGGTTTGCGGTCGCCCCCATGGGCAGGTGATCAGCCATCTCGGAGATGGCCGCTGGTTCGATCCGGACCAGGAGACCTGGCGGGACGGAGAGGGGAGGGCGGTCGACTGGGTCGACTTTACTGACTATCAGGGACAGCTTCGGCGAACGCGCATCGTGCTGGCGACGGCGCATTTGGACCATGACCCCACCAACAACCGGGCAGGCAATCTCAAAGCTCTTTGCCAACGCTGCCATCTCTTCCATGACCGAAAGGAGCATCGCCGCCGGCGCCGGGTCACTTATCGGAAGAGACGGGCGCTCGGCGATCTGTTCGAGGGGCCCTATCCGCGATGGTAGGCGTCGAAGCCGCGGCTGCGCGCGAGGCCCTTGCGGGTCTGGTGGAGCGGCTGACCTATCACAATGAAGACAACGGCTTTTGCGTGCTGCAGGTGAAGGCGCGGGGCCATCGGGATCTGGTGACGGTGGTCGGTCATGCGGCCATGATCAGCGCCGGTGAGTTCATCCAGGCGAACGGGATCTGGGTCAACGACAAGAAGCACGGCCCGCAGTTCAAGGCGCAGTATCTGAAGGCCGCCCCGCCGACCACGGCGGAGGGCATCAGGAAATATTTCGCGTCCGGCATGATCAAGGGGATTGGCCCGGTCTATGGCCGCCGATTGGTCGAGGCCTTCGGTCAGGACGTGTTCGACGTGATCGAGACCTCGCCGGAGCGGCTGCGTGAGATCGCCGGCATCGGCCCGAAGCGGGCGGCCGGGATCGAGGCTGGCTGGGCCGATCAGAAGGCCATCCGCGAGATCATGATCTTTTTGCACGCCAACGGGGTGAGCACGTCGCGTGCGGTGCGGATCTACAAGACCTACGGGATCGACGCGATCGAGGTGATCTCGCGGAACCCCTATCAGCTCGCGCGGGACATCCGCGGGATCGGGTTCCGCAGCGCCGATCAGATCGCGATGAAGCTTGGGATCGAGAAGACGTCGTTGGCGCGGACGCGGGCGGGGATCCTGTACGCGCTGAGCGAGGCGATGAATGACGGTCATTGCGGCTTGCCGGACGAGGTCTTGCTGCCAACCGCGGCGAAGCTGCTGGAGGTGCCCGAGGAGATTCTTGGCCCAGCGCTGGCCTTGGAGATCGAGGCAGGGAGCGTGATCGCGGACCAGGTCGGGGATGTGCCTTGCGCCTTTCTTGCCGGGCTGCATCGTGCCGAGAAGAGCATAGCGGAGCGGCTGAGAGATCTTGCAGATGGGCGTCGCCCCTGGCCGGACATCGATCGCGAGAAGGCGCTCACCTGGGTCGAGGCCAGGACGGGCCTGACCTTTGCCGATAGCCAGAGACGGGCGATCGGTCTGGCGCTCTCCTCCAAGGTGCTGGTGATCACCGGCGGCCCCGGGGTGGGCAAGACCACGCTGGTGAACGCGATCCTCCAGATCCTCGGAAGGAAGGACGTGACGATCGCGCTCGCCGCCCCGACCGGCCGGGCGGCGAAGCGTCTTGCCGAGACCACGGGATTGGCGGCGAAGACGATCCACCGCCTGCTCGAAGTCGACCCGCTGACCGGTGGTTTCAAGCGCAGCGCCGAGAACCCGATCGAGAGCGATCTCCTGGTGATCGACGAGACCTCGATGGTGGATGTGCCCTTGATGCATGCGCTGCTGAAAGCTGTGGATGATGCTAGCGCCTTGATCCTGGTGGGAGATGTCGATCAACTGCCGTCGGTCGGTCCGGGGCAGGTGCTTGCCGACATCATCGGCTCGGGTGCGGTGCCGGTGGTGCGCCTGACCGAGGTCTTTCGGCAAGCAGCCGAGAGCCAGATCATCGCCAACGCCCATCGGATCAACCAGGGTCTGATGCCCGATCTGGATCGTCCGGCGGGGGCGAGCGACTTTTATTTCGTGGGGGCGAAGGATCCGGAGGACGGGGTTGCCAAGATCGTCGAGATCATCCGCGATCGCCTGCCCTGGCGTTTCGGTCTGGATCCGGTGCGCGACGTCCAGCTGCTTTGTCCGATGACCCGTGGCGCGCTGGGTGCCCGCAGCCTGAACCTGCATCTGCAGCAGGCGCTGAACCCTACGCCATCAGATCGGATCGAAAAATTCGGCTGGACCTTTGCCGTCGGCGACAAGGTGATGCAGATCGAGAACGACTATGACCGCGACGTGTATAACGGCGATGTCGGCTTCGTTGTCGGGATCGACGCGGAGGAGGGCGAACTCGCGATCGCCTTTGACGGCCGGCGGGTGGTGTATGATTTCAGCGATCTCGATCGGGTGGTGCTGGCCTATGCGACCACCATCCACAAATCCCAGGGTTCGGAATATCCGGCCGTGGTGATCCCGATGACGAAGCAGCATTACATGATGCTGCGCCGAAACCTGCTCTATACCGGCGTGACCCGTGGCAAGCGCCTGGTGATCCTGGTAGGGGAGAAGAGAGCGGTGGCGATCGCGGTGAAGGGGGTGACCGGGCGCCGCCGCTGGGCGAAGCTCGCGGAATGGCTGACGGCGGCCCCATGCCCGGCCTCCGAGGCATCGTTGGCATCTTGAGGCCCTGGATTTGTACGAAGAAGCTCGATAGGGAAGGAATTTCACTTGTCCGTGACCCGCGCTGACCTGATCGCCCGCCTGGCCTCGTCGGCTGCCATCAGCGTCCGGGATGCCGAGCTGGTGTTGAGCACGGTGCTCGACGCGATCGGCACCGGGCTGGAGCACGGTGATCGGATCGAGCTCCGGGGTTTTGGCATTTTCGAGCCAAGGCAGCACCCGGCGCGGCAGGCGCGCAACCCCAGGACAGGGGAAGCGGTGACGACGGCGGCGAAGGCGAGTGTTCATTTCAAGGCCGGCACGGCAATGCACCGGCTTTTGAACGGCGATCCCGCCGCCCGCGTAGAATTTCAGGCGAAACGGGAGGCCGAGCGTCGCCGCCGTGACGATAAGGGCGGACAGTTGACCTTGCTCTGAGAGGCGGGATCAGCCGCGACAAACCGGTGATCTCTTCGAAGAGCTCCGTCAAAGGCAGAAGTACGTGGGTATGCTTCGAAAACTGTGAAATAGACTGTCAACCCCAATGGGCGTATACTCAACCTATGACTGACGAAACCGAACAGAAGACACTGCAGGATCTCTTCCGTGTCATGAATGACATGCGGGGGGAGATGAATGCGCGTTTTGACAGTGTCGAAGGTAAGGTCGATGTCGGCTTTGCAGATCTGAATGGACAGACTCAAGCCATCCGCGAGGTGGTCGATACCTTGGCCTCCCAAGAAGATTTTGCCGAGCTTGATCGAAAGATTGCAAGTGTTGCAGTCGACACCAAGGCCACCCGCACCGACGTCAATAATTTGAAGGCCGAGGTATCGCGTCTGAAGTCTGCGGTGAAAAACGCAGGGATACCTGTTCGCTAGCCGACGTTAACGGGCCATAAACAATGCCTTCAAATGGCTTGTTGGCGTTCGCCTTGGCGCTGTGAGCG
>JBPCVQ010000381.1:0-3331 GCA_051010395.1 Geminicoccaceae bacterium
ACGGTGATCGAGCGGATGACAGAGGCGTATCTCCGGGCGCGCAACATCTCGACGGGAGATCTTGGTGCGGCAACACCAGCCATGCTCGCCGCGGTGCGGGAGTTGTTTCAAATAGCCATGACGCCCAATCGCACAGGCAACCTTCATGCTGCCCAGTGGCTCTCAAAAAGGGTCAAAGAACACGAGCGCCGTTCCGAGGGAGATGAGGGATAGTTCAATGTTTCTTGAGATATGGAAACTCTTTCTAGACTCCCACCGGGAAAATTCTGCATGACTCATGGTTTCACGCCGCACCCAACAGCCGACAGCTTTCTCGACACCATCGACACCTCTCGTAGGGAGTACACGCGGCACGTCTTCCAGGACTGGGGCACGTGCATGGATGTGGCCAACGAATGTGGGAAGCTCGGATGGCGCATCATCCACATTCATGACGACCAGACTACCGGCTCCAAATACCGAATGATCAATGTCGTCTTTGAACGCGAGCTGACAGAGCCGTTGGCACCCCGATGATCACCCCCCACCACCGCCCGACCCTCGACGAGTTCCCGCCGGACGTCGACGACGAGTACGAGGAGACATACGAGCTGACGCCGCATTACGTGGCGGGCGAGGACGTTGCGATCGCGTGGACGGGGAAGGGGATGGACCATTGGGCGTGTCTGTGGCGCTGGCTGGACGACACGCGGGTTGGCGTGAAGGTGCTGGTTGCCGGCAAGAACGACTGGCATGTGAGCAAGTTCTCGACGGTGAACGGATCGCGCGCGGTGCCGCGGAAACTGTTGCCGATCTCGACCAATCCGGTGGATCATTTCGACGTGACGGACGACCCGTGCCTTCTGACGAAAGCGGCGCCGATCCGGTCGGCCTGGCGGAAGAAGTTGTGGCTGGCATTCGGAGTGATCGTGTCGAATGTGCTGCTGTTCGTCCTGCTGATGCCTGGATTGGTCGAGGCTTGGGGGCACGAAACCGTTGTTCTGGTCGGCGCCTACCACGGCCTTCTGCTGAGCCTGTGGCTGTGTTCGTTCTACGGCTGGAGGATACGCGGGCCGGTGAGCTATGCGAAGTTCGTGCTGCAGATGCGGGCGCCTTGGGTGTGGACGCCGGGTCAGCTCTACCGCGAGATCGAGCGGCGGAATGAAAGGATGGGGTGGTGAGATGACGTCGCTCCTTTTGTTTTCTGTGACCGCCGGTGACTGTGACTTTGAGTGTTCTCGTGGCACTGGCAAAGGCGGTCAGAAGCGCAACAAGACGTCAAGCAAGGTTCGGTGCGTGCATCGCGATAGCGGCGCTGTTGGATTGTCTGACGACACGCGCAGCCAGCACCAAAACAAACGCATTGCATTTCGGCGGATGGCGGAGAGCCCCAAGTTTAACGCATGGCTTCGTCTTGAGACCGCGAGACGCCTTGGGCGGACACAGCAGGCCGAAGACGCAACAGACAGGGCGATGCAACCTAAGAATCTGCGCGTTGAAGAAAAGCGCGATGGCCGATGGTGTGAGATTTAGCCATGGCCACCCCCCGCAAAGGCTCCGCACGCTGGACCGAAACGAAGATCCGCGACATGGCGGAGGCGGTCGAGGTGGGCGGCATGGACCCGGTGCAGGCCAAGGTTGCTGCTGATCTGTACCGCGCGGCGTACCACCAGCGGATCTCACGGGCTGAACAGAAGCTTACGGGGCGCCTGGTCGAGGACTACATCGACGATGACGAGATGGACGAGATTGAAGGCCCTGGGTTGAAGCTGATCGAAGGCGAGAGGGTTGGGTGACGACCGCGATCCTGACTGCAACCCGTAGCTTTCTGGTTGGCGCCCAGCCAAAGGTCGTCCTGCCGGATAACATCCGATCGCTGACGGGGTTTCAGCCTAACCTGCTGCAGCAAGAGCTGCTCCAGCTCAAGGCGCGCTTCCAGGTCCACATGGTGCATCGGCGCGGCACGAAGAGCGTCTGCTACATCAACCACATGGTCGAGCGTGCGATCGAATGCCCGTTCCCATCGCCGAAGTACCTCTACACGGCACAGGCGCTCGATCAGGCTGTTGAGATCGCTTGGGAGTACCTTCTGGAGCTGGCGGGCCTGATCCCGGGCGGTGCGACACACAAGCGGAACTTCTCGATCACGCTGCCGACCAGGGCCGGGCACCGCGCGCAGATCATGCTCAAGGGCACCGACAGCATCGGCGAGCGGGTGCGGGGCAAGTACCTCGATGGAGTGGTCAATGATGAGGCAGCGTTCGATTCACCAAGCTATTGGCGATCCAAGATTAGGCCGATGCTTTCGGATCGTGGTCGTCGAGGACACGACCGAAACGGCTATCCAAATCAGTGGAGTGTCCGACTCAGTACGCCCGCAGGACGTAATCATTTCTATCGTGCTCATCGTGACGCGACTGCTTGGATGCAAGGTCGAACTGTCATACAGAGAAATCCCAAGACCGGCGTCGAAAAAGAGGTAAGCCGCAACAACTGGGCGGCAGTGTTCCGTCCCGTGACCGACACCGACATCCTGGACCAGGAGGAGATCGACGAGCTCCAGATCGACCTCACCGAGGCAGAGTTCAAGCGCGAGTACATGCTGGACGTGGACGCCATGGTCGAGGGAGCGATCTACGGCGACGAGCTTTCCCGGCTGCGCAAGCACGGTCTGATCGACCTCTGCCCCTACAACCCCGACTATCCAGTCAACACGTGTTGGGACAAGGGCTGGCACGACAAGGTCGCTTGGTTCTTCCAGCTGATCGGACCGTCGGTGAACTGGATCGACTTTGGGTGGTGGCGGCAAAAGCGCTGGGGCCGTGTGGTGAGCGACATCCAGCGCAAGGGCTGGAAGTGGGGCGCCCATGTGTTCCCGCACGACGCCAGGCACCACAACGACGACGGCCAGCAGTGCATGGCGACCCTGCGCGGCTATGGGATCAAGATGACCGACGCTCCTAAGCTCCTCAAGCAAGACGGTTGCGAGATCGCTCAGAACATATTGCTGCGCTCCAGGTTCGACGAACCACGCTGTGCGGAGGGGATCGACGCGTTGGCGCTCTACCAGGTCGATTACGACGAGGAAACCGAGACCTGGAGCGACGAAGTCGCCAAGAAGTTCACGCGCCACCCAGCGGACGCCTTTCGCATCGGTGCGGTCTGGATCAACAAGACGATGAACGGACGCGCCTGATGGGTTTTTTTGCGAAAGAGGCCAGGGAATGGAACAAAGCGAACCCGTTTGCAGATATCGCCGATTCCTATTCTGGCGGCAAATCCAAGGGATACAACGAGTTCACCAAGGATCTTGGAAAGCACTATGCTGGAGCGAACCAGAAACGTGAAACCG
>JBPCVQ010000382.1:0-3530 GCA_051010395.1 Geminicoccaceae bacterium
TACGAAGTCACCTCACCACTCGGCTCGATTCTCAACGCACCCTATCCGGCGGCCGTCAATTCCCGCCACATCGCGGGCCAGATGCTGCCGGACGTGGTGTTCGGCTGCCTTGCCCAGATCGTGCCGGAGCGCGTGCCTGCGGAGGGTGCTTCCTGCCTTTGGAACCTGACCTTTCGCGGCCGGACCGATCGCGCCGCCAATGATAGCAAGCTCTTTACTGCAACGGTCGTGACCAACGGCGGCACGGGGGCGAGACCCATCAAGGACGGCCTTTCCGCCACCGCCTTTCCGAGCGGGGTCAAGGGCACGCCGGTCGAGATCAACGAGACGCTTTGTCCGCTGATCTTCCATAAAAAGGAGTTCAAGCCGGGCTCGGGCGGTGCCGGACGCTATCGCGGCGGCCTTGGCCAGCGCATCGAGATCAGCTCGGCGATCGATGCCGATTTCGAGCTGCTCGCCGCCTTTGACCGGATCGAAAACCCGCCGCGCGGGCGCCAAGGTGGGGCACACGGCGCGCCCGGTTACGTTGGACTGGCGTCAGGGGAAAAAATGGCCGGCAAAGGTGTGCAGATCGTGCCGGCGGGCGAACGGCTGGTGATCGAGACGCCGGGCGGCGGCGGCCATGGCGAGCCGGCAAGCCGTGATCCCGATTTACAGGCGGATGACCTTGCAAGAGGTCTGGTCAAGGACCCTCGATGACATCGCGTGGTTGCGGCATCATAGGCAAAGCTTTTTTTCCATCACCATGCCCTCACACTCGACATCGCCCGCCCGCCCGCTGTAGGAAAAACCCATGAAAGCTCTCATTCTCAGTGCTGGACAGGGGTCGCGTCTGTTGCCCCTTACAGCAGATACGCCGAAATGCCTCCTGCCGATCGGGCCGCTCAATCTGATCGAATGGCAGTTGCAGTCGCTTGCCGCTTGCGGTGTCGACAAGGTCGTGGTCGTCACTGGCTATGGCAGTGAGCAGGTCGACGCCGCGTTGGATCGCTGGCGACAGCCAGGTCTCGCCATCAAAACGGTGTTCAACCCTTTCTTCAACGTCGCCGACAATCTCGCCAGCTGCTGGTTGGCGCGCCAGGAGATGAACAGCGATTTTCTGATCCTGAACGGTGACACGCTGTTCGAACCGGATGTATTGAAGACCGTGCTCGCCAGCCCGAGCGCACCGATCACGATCACCATCGATCGCAAATCCTGCTACGACAGCGACGACATGAAGGTTCAGGTCGAGGGAGATCGGTTGCTAGCGGTCGGAAAGGTGCTCTCAGCCGAGATCACCAATGGCGAGTCCATTGGTATGCTGTTGTTCCGCGAGAACGGTCCGGAGCTGTTTGCGGACATGCTCGACCAGTTCATGCATACGCCTGAAGGCCTGAAAACCTGGTACCTTCGGGTCATCGACCGTCTTGCCAAGACCGGCGCCGTCAAGGTCGCGTCGATCGAGGGAAAGGCCTGGGGCGAGGTCGATTTCCTCGAAGATCTGGAGCGGGCGCGCCAGATGGTGACTTCATGGCCTTGCGACCAGCCGACATCGGATGCGGCGGTCCAAGTGGTATGAACGCATCAGAAGTTGCATTCTCAAAATGTGTAGCATATTGATTCTAAAGACAATTTCAGGAAGCTGTATAAAGTAAATGATGTGGTCATACCACTAGCCTCGGGCTCTCAGGATCGTCTCTGCCAGATCGAGATCGCCGGGCTTGTCGACATCGATCGCGGCTTCGGCAAACGGCATGTCGACCATGCCGATGTCAGCGCCCACCCTGCCTGAAAGATGGCGAAGAGCGTCTTCCAGGCTGAGCTGACCTATAGCAAAGCGCAGGAGCGTGAAGAGGCCGACGGCGCCCACTAGGCGCCAGGGGCGTTTTCGATGGCGTTCCATATTCCTCCAGAAGTCGACGGCGAGGCGCGCCTTCGCCATGCTCATCAGAAAAAGGTTGCAACCGCTGTAGCCCTGGCCCTTGAAGCGAAAGAAGGTGCGGATCGCGTCCGGATAGCGATCAAGGATCACCTTGGACTCGGCGAGACCGATCACGAGATCGCTGTCATCAGGCGCGGCGCGAATGAAGTGTTCGACCATGGCGGTTGTCAGCAGCGGGTGATCGGCGGTCGCCACCAGTAGCGGGAAGCCTTCTTTCTCGGGAAGACCACCCAACACATGGGCGACGCTCTCACTGGGTGAAGCCTTCGGAGTGGCAAGCGTGATACGGCCGTCCTCGATCTCGCTTGTCAGTGCGGGACCGAAGCCATGATCGAGAAGGGCCGCATCGGCAGAGATGATGACGTGGCCGATGCTCTCAGCAGCGAAAAGTGTGCTGACCACCCGTTCGAGCATCGGAACACCACAGACCGGCACGAGTGCTTTGTGCGGGAGGCCAGCGGCGCTTGCCACCGGATCGGTCGGACCGCGGCTACCGGCGAGCACCAGGGCCTGGTGGGGGCCTGTCTTCAAGCGAGCGGCTTTTCGAACAATCGATAGGTTCGGTAGGCTTCCGCACCCAGCCCCTCCAGGACACGGCGCATCGGCAGGTTATCGTCGAGGATCCAGGACATCTCGATCCGACCGACACCTTCGGCAAGCAGGCCCTTGTGCAGGGACTTTAGCAGCAGCGGCAGGAGAGCCGAGCCGATCATCGAGCCCTGATAAGACTGGCGTATGCCCATTAAGGGAACGCGGCAGCTCTTGAAACGATGGGTCTTCAGGCGCCAAAGCAGCTTTGCCCAACCGAACGGCAACAGCTTTCCGTCGAGATCGTCGATGATCTCGAAAAGATTGGGCAGGCAGATGATCATCGCCGCGGGCTCACCGTCGACTTCGGCGATGAAATTGAGGGCAGGGCGCACCAACGGGCGCATGCCCTTGGCGATTTGGCGCATCTCAGCATCCGTGAACGGAATGAACCCCCAATTCTTGGCCCAGGCGTCGTTGAAGATGTCGAGGATGACGCCGAGTTCGTCCTTGTAGCGCTTCATTTGCACGGACCGGACGGTGATCCGCGCCTCCCTGCTGATCCGATCCAGCATGCGCTCGCCACGGATCTCGATTTTCTCGTTGATATCCAGCGTATAGGCGAGAAGGTCCTTTGCCGGCTGATAGCCGGCTGCTGCGAGCCTTGCCTCAGCGTAATCAGGCGCATACGGCATCAGCATCATGGACGGATGATCGAAGCCGTCGACCAGGAGACCGCACTCTTCGTTGATCGAAAGATTGAACGGACCGCGCATCTTTTTCATGCTGCGGTCTGCGAGCCAGGCTTCTGCTGTCTCGAGCAGCCGGTCGAACACGGCCTGATCGTCCTCGGCATCCAAAAGGCCGAAGTGACCGGCTTCATCATTGTGTTTTTCGAGATGCAGCCGGTCGACCTGAGCGCTGATCCGGCCGACTGGCCGCCCATCGCGGATGGCCAGCCAATACTGGCCCTCCGCATGCTGGAAGTAAGCATTCTTGGCCGCATTCAATGTCTCGTCACGTTCAATATTGAGCGGTGAAACGTAGCCGTTCTGGCCCCGATAGAGCTGGTTGGGGA
>JBPCVQ010000383.1:0-4772 GCA_051010395.1 Geminicoccaceae bacterium
GCTAGCCAGTAACGAACAAGTCAACCGCCCCGCCGGTGGCGGGTCATTTGGCGGGGGCCATGATCATGATCATCTGGCGGCCTTCCATGCGCGGGAACTGCTCGATCTTGACGGTTTCGCCGACTTCGTCGCGCACCCGGTTCAGAACTTTCATGGCGATGTCCTGATGGGCGAGTTCGCGGCCGCGAAAGCGCATGGTCACCTTGACCTTGTCGCCTTCTTCGATGAAAGCGTGGACCTTGCGCATTTTGGTCTCGTAGTCGTGGTCGTCGATATTGGGGCGCATCTTGATCTCTTTGACCTCGATGACTTTCTGCTTCTTGCGAGCAGCGTTGGCCTTCTTCTGCGCCTCGTATTTGAATTTGCCGTAATCGAGAATTTTGCAAACCGGGGGGCTGGCGTTGGGCGAGACTTCAACCAGGTCGAGCCCAGCCTCGATTGCTTTTTCAAGTGCGGCGGGAAGGTCGACCACGCCTGCCATTTCACCATCGGCATCGACCAGACGAACCTGCTGCGCTTCGATGCTGTCGTTGATTCGATATTCTTCTTTTGCCGGAGCTGCCATTTAGGTTGAGTTACCCTCCAAACCTTGTCATTCCGTTAATCCCATCCGCAGTCCCCTTTCTGTTGTGAGCAGAAAAACCAATAGCCTCTGCAAAAATGTTCGCGACACAAACACTTGCAAAGGCTAGACGGCTCCCAAGTCAGGAGCCTGCGACTCTTTGACAAATAACGCCACCGCTTCATCAAGAGCAAGTGTTTCTTGTCCCTGATGCCCCAAACGGCGCAAAGAAACCGTGCGTTGCTCGGCTTCACGCCCTCCGACGGCAAGGATCAGCGGCACTTTACCGACCGAATGTTCGCGAACTTTATAGCCGATTTTGTCGCTGCGCAGATCGAGTTCGTAACGAAGACGCGCCTTTTCAAGGGCCTCGCCGACCTTCCTGGCATAGTCGTCCGCGTCGTTGGTGATGGTGGCGACGACGACCTGCACGGGTGCGAGCCAGAGCGGCATCTTGCCGGCGTGTTCCTCGATCAGGATGCCGATGAAGCGCTCCATTGAACCGAGGATAGCGCGATGCAGCATGACCGGGCGATGTTTGGCCCCGTCTTCACCGATGTAGTTGGCACCCAATCGTTCGGGCAGGACGAAGTCGACCTGGAGCGTGCCGCATTGCCATTCGCGGCCGATCGCATCGCGCAGCACGAATTCGAGCTTCGGGCCATAAAAGGCGCCTTCACCGGGATTGAGGGTCGTTTCCAGCCCCGCCGCCTCGGTCGCGTCCTTGAGCGCCGCCTCGGCTCTGTCCCAAACGTCATCCTCGCCGGCGCGCACGGGCGGGCGGTCCGAGAATTTGACGTGGACGTCGGTGAAGCCGAAGTCGGCGTAGATGCTCTGCAGCAGATCGCAGAAGGCGATGCCTTCGGATGTGATTTGCTCCGGTGTGCAGAAAATATGCGCGTCATCCTGGACAAACGCCCGGACGCGCATGATGCCGTGCAGCGCGCCGGAGGGCTCGTTTCGGTAGCATGAGCCGAATTCCGCGAGGCGGATTGGCAGGTCGCGGTAGGACTTCAGGGTCTGATTGAAGATCTGGACATGTGCTGGGCAGTTCATCGGCTGGAGTGCGAGGGTCTTGTTTTCGACCTCCAGGGTGAACATGTTCTCGCGGAATTTTTCCCAGTGGCCGGACTTTTCCCAGAAGACGCGGTCATACATATCCGGCGTTTTGACTTCCTGGTAACCCGATGCGTCGAGCCGACGCCGCATGTAGTTCTCGACCTCGCGGTAGAGGACCCAGCCCTTGGGATGCCAAAAGACGGCGCCGGCCGCCTCTTCCTGAAGATGGAACAGGTCAAGCTGCTTACCGAGTTTTCGATGATCGCGCTTTTCCGCTTCTTCCAACCGATGGAGATAGGCGTCGAGCTGCTTCTTGTCGGCCCAGGCGGTGCCGTAGATACGCTGCAGCTGGGCGTTCTTGGCATCGCCCCGCCAATAGGCGCCGGCGACCTTCATCAGCTTGAAGGCTTTGCCCAGGTCCTTGGTCGAACGCATATGCGGGCCGCGGCAAAGGTCGACAAACCGGCCCTGCCGGTAGAGCGTGATGGTTTCGGTGTCCGGCAAGTCCTGGATGATCTCGACTTTATATTGCTCGCCCATCTCTTCGAACAGCTTGATGGCGTCGTCGCGATTCCACACTTCCCGCTGGATCGGCTCGGATCGATCGACGATCTCGGCCATGCGCTTTTCGATCTTCTCCAGATCGTCGGGCGTGAACGGCTCGTTCCGCGAAAAATCGTAATAGAAGCCGTCGTCGATCGAAGGTCCGATGGTGACCTGCGTTCCGGGATAAAGCTCCTGCACCGCCTCGGCCATGGCATGGGCGGCATCATGGCGGATGAGGGCAAGGGCATCGTCATCCTGGCGGCGGATCAGGCGAACGGCAGCGCCATCCGGCAGTTCCCGATCAAGATCCCAGACCTCGCCATCCACGACCATGGCGACCACGACCTTGGCGAGCCCGGTGCTGATCGCAGTCGCCAGGTCCGTCCCGGTCGCCCCATGGTCGAGCGTACGCGCGTTGCCGTCAGGCAGAGTGATCTGAACGGGTTTGGACGACGGCTCGGCAGCCGCCTCAGGCATGGCGGAATTCATGGGTCCTCGCAGGGAAACAGGTATTGTCGCCTAATAAATGGCGACGGAATTCGAGCGGACAATGGGATGGGGTGCAGGAGGTGTCAAGAATGGTGTGTCTTGGGCGGACGGTCTCATGGCCTTCCTCCGAAAGAAGGCAGAGTGGACAGCCGCTTTCATCCCGAAACCGGTCCTTAGCGAAGCATCTTCAATGCGTACCGTTGACCCTTTACGGACTCAGCGGAGCTCTCGCGCTTGAATGCTAACCTGCGCTATTGTGCAAGGGGCATCGCTGCAACTGCACATTCCGCGCCCTGATCTCGGTGAGAAAAAATGGACCATACGATCCTGAATTGGCTTTGGGAATGGGGATGGCTTGCTGTGATACTGCCGAGTTTCCTCATGCTCGGATCTGTCAGGCGAATTGCTGCGAGACATCGGGCAGCTCAAATTTTCCTAATCCGGCCAGAGAGCATCATCACCACGATTTGTCATGAGTTTAAGACTTACATATCAAATCCGAAGCATGCAGTAAGGGCGGCCCGCCAGTGGGCCGTCGGCGATTTCACGGTTGGCGTTATTGCCACCCAAGAGGCCCTGCCAGCGGAAGTGAGAGCTGTGCTAAAAATAGAAGCTCTGCTAAAGCGTCATGAGGTCGATAGCTCTTTGGGAATTGGGCCCAAGGCAGGCGATCAACTCCCGTACTGTCCGCTTTGTAATCACTGGCTAGTTCACAGAACAAAGCCCAAGACAGGTGATAGCGATGCCTTTCGATGCGAGGCCTGTGGCGAGCACGACTTGAGCCAAACTGAAATTACTGAGCGTCGCAAATCCCGAATGCTGTGCTGATTAATGCCGATGTTCGTGGGCAACCGAACCCAAAAAGTCGACTGACCTTTTTGTCGATCCCCGCTTGTCAAACCCCTGGATGATCTAACTTTTAAGCTGATGCCACTGCGCTTGCCCATCCTTTGTCAAGCTCAGTCTCAGAACAGACAACCCTTTCTCCTTCTGTTCTGCAACTCGCAAGTTGTTTCAGAACTCGCTGCTCCATATCGAAAGCCGCAGACTGATTTGGCCAACGTTGGACTCTGACAACAGACCACGACTCATTGAGAATCTCACCTGGAACGTGCGCGTTAATTTCTTTCAGTCGCGACTTTACATCTTTTGCATGACCAATCTTCCAGACATTTCTATTGCCGAATTGAAGCGCATAGGTGTTCGAGGCAGCCGTCGCATCGCAAGATACAGACCCCGACCAAGAAGACGGAGTTAGGCCTCTCGAAGGGCCAGAAAGAGTCCCGATCAGGTCTCGCTCGCGATGTATGATCTCTATATCGGGAAGTTCAACCTCTTCCATCTCAAGGGCGAGCAAGGCTTTGGCATCTTCTTCATCAAGCAGAATCGCCCTGACGGCCGCCGGATAGTTAAGCTGTTGTTTCAAAACGTCCGTCACACGCGGCTTTTTTGAGAATTTCCAAACCCGTAGCATCAGAACTGAAAAATCCCAACGGAGCTTGCCATCCTGTTCGTAGGCTTCAGGACGATCGATCACCGAACCCAGGACATCGACAGTTTTGTGCGGCGATCGGCCGAACATCGCAATACCCAAGAACCGGCCCTGATCTTCCTCTGCCGTCGGGGACTTCTGTGTCCCCATGAATGCAATTAGATCCCCGGGCTGCGATTCTGCAATAAGCGCATCTCGATTTCCTTCGAGACCAAACGATACAAGTGGCCATTTAAGAGGTTCGAACCCGAAGAAACGCTTGGCAAAAACCTGCATCAAACAGAGCTCCCTCTTGTGCGATCTTCAGACATTCAACTGAAATCGGGCTAAGAAATCCTTAACGGCTTGGACCTAAGCCTCACGCTGGTCGATCTGCGCCTGGCCGAGATTCGAGAACGCGGCTTAGACGTCGGCCCTACGACGACCTCGCGTCTCCTTGATATCGAGCGCCAGCTGCTGTCAAACTTGGACAGCAGTGTCAATGTCCTCTTCTGGCACACTCACCACCCTTCGATTTTTGGAGCGACTTATTGCTGGTTGATGATCTGCGGAGGATGAAGGAGTTTCCTTTTGTTTTGGGAGGCTCGGGTGGGATTATCAGGCGGTCTTTCGCCTCTTGTTGAG
>JBPCVQ010000384.1:0-3155 GCA_051010395.1 Geminicoccaceae bacterium
ACTGATCGAGCAGGCCTTTGAGACGGAAATGCAGCAATTCAAGCGAAGCGAGCTCTACATGAGCCACCGCACGGGCGAACGTCGAAGCGCCACCCATTCGTTCCAAACGGGTCTTGCCCAGGGAATCAGTTGGAAGCTGGAGCGTTTGCGTGCGGAACGTGACATCACGATGCAGGCTTCGGCCGGGCGTGACCTGGTGGTGGTCAAGGATGAGGTGATCGATGAAGACTTGGCCAAACTCGGCCTTCACTTCAAGACACGAGGCGGCAGGCGCCGGCGTTCAGTTCTCAAGGACGCCTATAAGGCAGGGCAAGAGGCAGGCAATCGTTTCGCTTACAGACCGGGTGTCGCCGAAGGGAGCGCCCCGGCTTGTGACGGCCATTTGCGTTAGGTGCCATGGCGACGAAGCTTCAAGCCAATCTGCTTCCTGACGATCTACTGCCGGGATTGCCCCCGACGCAAACATGGAAGATCGAGGAACTCTCAATATCACCCTTTAAAGGGTGAGGGGGAAAGGCTGTCCCTGCAGGACTAGATCTGTATTTTTTCGAACTCATCGAGGGTGGGCTGATCATCCCTTCGGTCATAGAGCTGGGTGGTTCTGGTTGAGGCATGGGCGCCCATAGTGGCGGCTTTTTCGAGGACGCCGCCGTTCTCCAGGTAGTTGGTGATGCCCGAAGCACGGAAGGAATGGTTGCTGAGACGGGTGGTGATGCCGGCGGCATTGGCCCGACGGTTAATCATTTCCCTGGCATTGCCATCAGTCATCGGCGTGCGGCTGAGCTCTTTGGTATAGCGGTCGATGGTCGGAAACACCGGGTCCGCAGGACGGCCTCCCTGACCTGTAATCTTGAGATACTCGGTCAGATACTGATCCAGCGTGTGGTGGCAGGGCATGTCATGCACCTTGCCGCCCTTCTCCAGCAGGCGAACCCAGAGCTGGTGGTTCCGGCGCTCGACGTCCTCGACCTTGAGCGCAAGGCGGCGCCGATGCGGGCGAAGGTGAAGGTCATGAGCGCAATCAACGCCCGATCTCTGAGGCCAGCGACATCCGGTGAAGTCGAGCCAGACCTAGCTTCGGTCCGGGTAAGCGAGCTGCTGTCGAGAAGGGTGCGTACCTCGGCTGCGGTCAGGACATTGGTCTTGCCGCGCCTGATCTGGAGGGCAGGGCCCTTGACCGAGGTTGTAGGATTGATCGGGAGCATGCCGCCAGCGACCAGCCAATCGAGCAGGCGTCGAAGTGCCGCGAGATGCAGTTTCACCGAGGCGCGTTCATGGGTTTGCTCGAGGCCTTCGATATAGGTGCCCACAATGATGGATAACATTGGCACAGGTGCGATAGTAGGGGCGTAGGTCAGATGGGCTTCCGGCGGCTTCGGGGCATCATGTTGAATACCGTTGCCACCGGCGCGTGCGTGCAATGCATCTTTAAGCGGTCACGGCAACGGTGTTCCTACTTTCAAGCGGTTTGCATGATTGCGATCAAGCCCGCCTTCTGGATGGTTTCTCGATCTCACTGTTAAGCCGCCGCATTTTTTCCCTAACGTCCGCTGACATGACTTCGAGTTGTTCTTCCCGGCTCTGACCTACAAGGTCGCTGCCGACGGCGCTGCGAATAGCCTCAAGCTCAGCCTTGATCTCGACGTGGTTAGCCTCAACAGCCTTCGTCAGAGCTATAACGGCAACCATGAGATCGTTGTTGGTGATGTCTTTGTCGTTCATGGACTAATTTTGCTTGCAAATGGGTTGATGGTCAATGAAGGGCGCTAGGGCTTGGTGACCTTGGGCATGATATGTCAAATGCTTAGCTGTTATGGCGAGCAACGTTCAAGAGTGAGCTCAAGCGGCCAGGATACCGATCGTCAGCTACCGGATCCAGAACCCGCCATTCGGCACCGTTGCGCCGGCGATATCATTTGTTGGCGGTCCCGGTCTGCTTCGGCGACGCCGAGCGCACGGCGGTTTTTCTCGGCAGCTTGAGGCATTCGCCATCGCCCTCGGAAAGATGATGGCGTACCTGAAAGCACGAATCTGCCAGCTTAGCGCTCGAAGTCGATGGCCTTAGATTTGGATTTTTTCGAACTCATCGAGTGTCGGCTGATCGTCGCGGCGATCGTAGAGCTGGGTTGTGCGTGTGGAGGCGTGGGCGGCCATGGCGGCGGCCTTTTCGAGGACACCGCCATTTTCCAGATAGTTGGTGATGCCAGAGGCACGGAAACTGTGATTGCTGATCCGTGCGGTGATGCTGGCGGCCCTGGCGCGTCTGACAATCATTTCCCTGGCGTTGCCATCGGTCATCGGTTTGCCGCTGAGCTGCTTCGAGAAGCGATCGATGGTCGGGAAGAGCGGGGACTTGGGAAGGCCGCCCAAACCGGTAATCTCGAGGTACTCGGTGAGATAGGCATCCAAGGTGTGATGACAGGGCACGTCATGGACCTTGCCGCCTTTCTCCAGCAGCCTTGCCCAAAGCCGATGATTGCGACGTTCGACATCTCCGACCTTGAGGGCGAGCGCGGCGCCGATGCGCGCGAAGGTGAAGGTCATGAGGGCAATGAGCGCCCGATCCCGGAGGCCGACGGCGTCGGGCTCGAGTGTTCCGGATTTCCCGACGCGGGTGAGGTGGATGCTGTCGAGGAGTTGGCGGACTTCGACAGCGGTGAGGACTGCCGTTTTGCCGCGCCGGACCTGCAGGGCTGGCCCCTTCACGGATGTCGCGGGGTTGGTGCTTAGGTAGCCGCCCGTGACCATCCAGTCGAGGAGGCGTCTGATCGCCGCGAGATGGAGCTTGACCGAGGCACGCTCATGGCTCTTTCCGAGAGCCTCGATATAAGTTGCGACATGCAGCGGACGCAGGGCTTCAAGCTCGACAAGGCCCGCTTGGTCGGCCCAAGCGAAGAATCGTTTGACGGCTCGTAGATAGGTTTTTCTGGTGTTTTCGTTGCGGATGGTCGCGATGAAGAATTCCACGAACCTCTCTGTAGCAGCCTCACCGGCGGCAACGATCTGATCGGGAATCGCGACGCTTTCGCCACGAATGGCGGGCAGGGCAGGGGAGATGGTGAGGTCATTGACCATGACGTTGCCTGATCATCTGTACCTTCCACGATTCCAGCATGGTCGCCTTCATCGTCCCTTTGCCCGTGATTTTCCCAAAA
>JBPCVQ010000385.1:0-28168 GCA_051010395.1 Geminicoccaceae bacterium
AAACGGTCACCGCCGGATGGCTGCACCCGTTTGGAGGTGCGTTTCAACATGGCCAGTTGCTGACGAAGTGCAAGGTTCTCTAAAGCGAGTTCATGCCGCGGCCGGCAGCACGATCTCAGCCATCCCAGTAGCAAAGTGACCCACATAACCATGCGGTTGATGCTTCAACCCAAAACGAGAAAAGTCAAGAATCTCAATACGATCGAATTTATAGGAGGCACAGGTGCGACCCAGGATCTGAAGCAGGCGCAGTTCTTCGGGCGGTTGCAGATGATCAGCTGGCAGGACAAAGCATTCCCGTATGCCGTGGTTGGCTTTGCGGATTTCGAGACCTTAGGGACCGTAGCGACATGGCTCGAAAGCAACTATGGCGAAGACGCCTAGCCCTGCTGGCCTGCGCCGACGTCCGAGACACACCGGACATGTAATTTTTGCCAAACGACGAATCCCGGCGCTGTGTCAATATGACAACAGTCAGAAGCCGGAAGTACTGGCTTTGGCGCGCCGTTGATCAGCATGGCATGGTGCTCAACATTCTGATCCAAAGCCGACGCGATAAGAAGGCGGCCAAGCGCTTGATGAAAAAGCTCCTGAAGAAACAGGGTTGCAGGCCTCGGGTGCTGATCACCGACAAACTGAAGAGCTATGGTGCAGCGAAGCGAGAACTCATGCCAGGCGTCGAGCACTGTCAGCACAAGGGCCTGAACAACCGAACTCCCGACCGACCCGAAAACGCGAGCGGGTCATGTAGCGCTTCAAGTCACCCTGACATGCCCAGCAATTTCTCTCCGTTCATGAACCTGTCGCCAACCTGTTCCGCCTCCAACGCCATCAAAAAAATCTTCCACCAACTTCCATACTGATCGAGACCGTGCGTTCTCGATCTGGCAGGACATCACCTAGTTGGACAGAGCGGTCTGATCCGCCGGATGCAGCACTCAACTTCTCCGATCTTCAGACCTCAATTTGACAACACCCTGAACATTTGTCTCTCATCCTTATTGAATGGTTGGATACAGTCGAGACATGATTTGCATAGAATCGGGTGAATTCAGCTGCTTCATAAGATATCAGTGTTACAATCAGTTGGGTGAACACATCGCATGATCCTCGGCGGGCCAGAGCCTCCAATTTCGTGAGGTAGCACTTGGTCGTAACTTTTTGGGTGGCGCTGCAATGTCTGAAGCGATGATCGTGACCCCGCAGCCCGAGGCCTCAGAGGTGGGCGCGAGGATCTTGATGAAGGGAGGCAATGCGGTGGATGCCGGCATTGCTGCAGCGCTGGTTCAAGGTGTCGTCGATCCCCAGATGTGCGGCATTGCAGGGTTTGGCTCAGTCCAGATCCGCAGGCCTGACGGCGCAGCCACATGCGTCGATTTTCATGGCAAGACGCCGCTCGCCGCCACACCGGACATGTGGAACGATCTCCTGGAGAGTGAAGCAAGAGACGGGTTTGGTTTCATTCTCAAGGGCAATGTCAACGATGTCGGCTACGAGGCGATCACGACGCCAGGTTCCCTCTTGGCCTATTTCGAGACAGCGCTCGCGTTTGGAAGCTGGGCTTGGGAGGATATCTGCCAACCTGCCGTGAACATCGCTGCGGAAGGTTTCGCCGTTCGCCCCCACGTCTATCACTTCTGGACCCACGGCGCCGAGCACGGACGCGCCGATGTGATCGAACGCCTGGCTTTCTCAGGGACCGGCCGCAGCATCTATTTTCATGAGGGACGCCGGCCGAAATCAATTGGCGAGCATGTCGCGAACCCCGATCTGGCGAGGACGCTCGGGCAGATCGCCAAGGAGGGCGCCGATATCTTTTATCGGGGCGAGATCGCCGAGCGGATCGAAGCCGACATGATCGCCAATGGTGGGCTGTTGCGCAAAGCCGATCTCTCGTCCTACGAAACGACCAGGATCAGCCCTCTGCGCGGACGTTATCGTGATTTTAACATCAGCACATGCCATCCGCCGGGAGGCGGCACGATGCTGATCGAAATGCTGAATATCCTCGAATGCTTCGACCTCGATAGGCTCGGCCACAACACGACCGACTATATCCGTATCGTGAGCGAGGCCATGAAGGCGGCGACCATCGACAAGGATCTATTCATCGGCGACCCGGCCTTCGTGACGATACCCGTAAACCTCGTTCAAAAGGGCTACGCAGCGCGTGTTGCTCAGCGCATCGAAGCGGGCGAGCGCATGCATGTGAAGCGGTTGGGTCAGCCCGAACCGCCAGATACGACACATCTAGCTGTCATCGATCGTGATGGTATGGCCTTCACGATGACCCATTCTCTCGGCATGCCATCCGGTGTCATCACCGACGGTTTGGGCTTCATGTATAATGGATGCATGGGGGTTTTCGATCCTCGCCCCGGGCGCGCAGGATCAATCGCTCCCGGCAAGAGCCGGTTCAGTTCAATCTGCCCGACCATCGTCGAAAAGAATGGTGAACTCCGAATCGTGATCGGAGCCCCCGGCGGCACGCAGATTGCGATGGGCGTGCTCCAAGGCCTCCTGAACGTGATCGATTTCGACATGTCCATGGCCGATGCCGTCTCTGCGCCGCGTTTCTCGGCGACGTCCAATGCAATCGACATCACCAATCGCATTCCCGGCTATGTCGTCGAACCCCTTCAGGCCGAGGGATATGACGTGATCCGATCAGCGCTCACCTTCGGCATCGGTGCCGTCCACGGGATCAAAGTCGATCATCAGGGACGTCTCAGCGGCGGCGCGGACCCCGGCCACGATGGCGTGGCCCTCCGGGTGTCCTAAAAGCGCAGTTCTAGCGCTCCGTTCGAAACCCTTCCAACTCCGGTCGATCACCCCCTCATTGCGCATGACGCCGGCCCGGTGTCTTCGGCCTCGATCGCGCGTTTCGACGATGCATGATCCACCATATCCGCGCATGACCTACCCAAGTCTGTAGGTCCACGATGACCGTCCCGTTTGTAACCTCAAGACATAGAATTAATCAGGAACGGGACCTCAAGTCATGTATGGACATCAGCCTGATCACGTATCGTCGACAGCGATCGGCGGGATCAACGGGTCGCTGCCGCTGGATCTTGAGCTTCTCGATCGACCGATCCTGCGCCAGCTGACCAACCTCAACGAATTTCAAAAATGCGAAGCGTTGCAGCGACAGGTCTGGGGCCCGGAGGACGTCGTCTTTGTGCCCGCACTGGTCCTTATCACAGCGCGCCACAATGGCGGCATCGTGATTGGAGCGTTCGATCGCGAGGACGAGTTGCTCGGCTTCGTCTGCTCCTTTCCTGGCCTGACCGAGAGCAGCCAGGTTAAGCAATGCTCACAGCTTCTTGCGATTAACCCGGCTTATCAGCGGCAAGGCATCGGCTACTTCCTAAAATGGGCGCAACGGGATGTCGCGCTCGCACAAGGCATAAGCCTCATCACCTGGACCTTTGATCCGTTGCAGAGCGTCAACGCCAACCTCAATATCAAAAAGCTCGGCGCCACGGCATCGCAATATTTGGTCAACATCTACGGAACGCCCAAGCGGGGCCTCAATGCAGGGATGCCGAGCGATCGACTGGTGGTCGAATGGCGGTTGGAACCTAACGACACCGAAAGGCAGGCGGGTCTGGACGCCGCGCACCCCGCGACCGCAGCGCCGCAGATCAACGAGGTCGCCGACTGCCCCGAAAGCGGGTTCCCGATGATCGGTGATTGCTCCTTCGGGCTGACCGATCCGGTATTGCGGCTTGAGATCCCAGCCGAAATCGGCAAGCTCAAGGCCTCCCGCATTGATCTCGCCCGCGCCTGGCGACAGAAGACCCAGGCCCTTCTCCTCCATTACTTCGAGCGCGACTACCGAATCGTCGGGTTTGAGCCCGTTCGTTATGGCAGCGAGAGGCGGCCCCGTTACATCCTCCAGAGAGGATTCGGACAATGAAGCTCACCGATCTTTTGACGCAAGCCGTCCGCCAGGGCCCTGAACGTCCCTTCCTCCTCTACGAGGATCATGAGACGAGCTATCGAGTGTTTTTCAACGAGGTTAACGATCTAGCCGATGTGCTCCGTGGCCAAGGTATCGATCGAGGCCAGAGGGTAGCCTCCCTGCTGCCGAACGACTTTAGGCTTTTGCATCTGTGGTTTGCCCTGGATCGCCTGGGCGCCGTCTTCGTGCCGCTGAATCCGAACTTGGCCGACAAGGAAGTCGTCGCCATTCTCGAACATTCGGGTGCATCGGTGTTGATTGGTGACGACCTGGATAGCCAGGCCCTCAAGGAGCTGTTCGCCCGCGACGTCCAACTGTCACTCTTCAACGCAGATGAGCGCGGTGCCTTTCAGATCAGGCTGTTGCTTGGACCTGTCAGTGTTACCGAGCTGAATGTCGATCACGAGGAAGCGATCTCATCGATCCTCTACACCTCGGGTACGACGGGTAAACCCAAGGGCGTCATGCTGACCAGCAGCAGCTACACGACACCCGCGCAGGCCTTTGTGTCCTGGCTGAAAATTCGAAGGGACGACCGCTTCCTATGCTGCTTGCCTCTCTTTCACATGGCAGGTGCAGCGTTCGTCATCAGCGCTGTTGCCGCCGGCGCATCAGTCGCCCTTGTCGAGCGTTTCAGCGCGCGCAATTTTTGGAGACAGGTCCGGACCTATAAGGCGACCGTTTCCCGCTATCTCGGTGAGATGCTGGCCGTTCTCTGCCTTCAGCCTTCGGGCACGGACGAAAAGAACCACAGCCTGCGCGCCTTCTACGGCGGCGGTGCACGGCGCGAGATCGCCGAGGAATTCGAACGCCGTTTTGGCGCAAAGGTCGTCGAAGGATACGGTCTATCGGAAACCAACACCGTTCTGCGGAACGAGCTGAACACACGCAAAACCGGCTCGATAGGTCGACCAGTGCCTTATTACGCCGTCCGCGTCGCGGATCACGACGGCACGGTGCTGCCTCCCTTTAAGGAAGGCGAGATTCAGGTTCGCCGCAATCCAGTGATGATGAAGGGGTATTTCCGCGACCGCGAGCTGACCAACAAGAGCTTCATCGGCCCTTGGTTTCGTACAGGCGACATAGGTTATCGGGACCCGGACGGCCATGTCTACTTCGTCGCCCGTCAAAAGGACATCATTCGCCGACGTGGCGAGAACATCACGCCGGCGGAAATAGAACAGGTCCTCATCGAGCATCCCGGCGTCGAGGAAGCGGCGGTCATCGGCGTCGACGACGAAGTCGGCGGGCAGGAAATCAAGGCCTATGTCGTTCGCTGCGACTGCTCGGTCTCGTCCGATCTGCTGCTCTCGTGGTGCGGGGACCGGCTGGCACCGTTCAAAGTGCCGCGCTTCCTCGAGCTTTGTGACGAGCTTCCACGGACCGCGACCAACAAAGTCGACAAGGGTGCGCTCAAACGACAAGCGGCAGCCTCGGCTCATCCGGCGCCCGGCGCTTGGACCGGCCGGCCGGAACGAGGCCTGGATCGCACACCGTCTCATGCCGTCGAAACCGTGGTCTGAATGTCCAGGCCAGATGAGCTCCTCTCTCCAACTGGGGGAAGACCAATGCCAAAGGCAGCCATCATCCCAACGCCACTTCGCGCCGAGAGGCCGCTTAGCCGTGGCGAGCGAAGGGACGCTTTGCTGGCGCTTGCCGATGCCATCGAACGGGAGGGGTCAACTCTTGCGGACTCGATGGTGGCGACGACGCTCAAGGCCCGCCGCGTCGCCGATGGCGACATCAGCCTTGCCGTGCGACGCCTTCGTGCGATCGACGAGTTGTTGCCGCAGCTGGAAAACCGCGAAGCCGCTGGGACGGTGGCCATCGTTTTCCCCAGCAATGTGGGCTTGGCCAATCCGGCCAGCACGATCGGCGCAGCTTTTCTCGCCGGCAATCGCGTCCATGCCCGCTTTCCCTCCGGCCTTCGAGATTGGGGCCGCCGCGTCGAAAGGCTGTTTAGTGATTTCGTCTCCGACCTTTCTTTCGATCACGGCCCCGCCCCGGATTTCCTGAGGAGCGCCATCCTGGGGCCTGACGTCGACGTCATCATGGTTTTCGGCGACGACAGCTGGGCGAAGGACTACGAGCCTCTGGTCCGTCAGACCGGCAAAACCTTCATCTTCGAAGGGCCGGGCAAGGATCCCTTCGTGGTTCTGCCAGGCGCCGATATCGAGAAGGCGGCGCAGGATGCCGTGCGAGGTGCGTATTACAATGCGGGGCAGGCCTGTACCTCGCCCGAACGGTTCATCGTCCATGAATCGCTCGTGAATGATTTTACCAAGAAGGTCCTGGATCTCACACGGCTTCAGCGCCTTGGCCTTCCCGAGGACCAACGCACAACTGTCGGCCCCATCGCCAGCACGACGGCCGTTGCCCGCATTCGCGATCAGTTAGCGGATGCGCGCGAAAAGGGCGCCAACGTGCTTTGCGGAGGTGGCACGCATCGCGTGGTCCTGCGCAACGCCATCACAGCCGCATTCGTCGAGCCGACGGTCATCGCCGATGTCACCGAGGATATGACGGTGGTCCGAGATGAAACCTTCGGCCCAGTGATTCCAATCATGACCGCAGGCAGCGTCGAAGATGCGCTTCGGATAGCAAATGACAGCCGGTATGGCCTCGCGGCCAGCATTTATGGGGGCAAGACTTCGGGTGTCGACCGTCTCGCCGCCCATCACGGTCCCGTGTTTCGAAATGAAATCTGGATCGATCACTACGGACGCCATGTCCACGCTCCCTTGGGAGGCCGAAAGGCCTCCGGCTGGACCTGGTCAAGTCAAGGTTCCGACTTCGTCCGTCGAGAAGGGCTGCGCCGCAACATCGACGCGTTCAGCCGACCGCTAGCCGTTAATCCTCTCCCTCAACCCAGGATCGGAACAGATCATGCGTGAGAATCCCGAACTTCCCTTCGCGCTTGGCGAATACCGGGCCCGCCTTCAGCAAGTTCAGCGTGCCATCGCCTCCCGCGGAATCGATGCCAGCATTATCAGCGTGCCGGAGAACATCAACTATCTGACCGGCTTCACCACGACTGGCTACTACATGTACCAGGCCCTGATCGTGCCGGCCCATGGCGAGCCATTGTTCATCACCTACCTCGAAGAGAAGATCAACATCATCCGCCGCTCCTGGCTGGAAGAATACCGGACCTACTCGGTAGTCGAGGACCCGATCACGGTTACCGTCAAGGCGCTTAAGGAAATGGGCCTCGACAACAAAGTGATCGGCCTCGAGGAAACTGGTTACTTCTTCCAGATCGCCACATACAAGGCGTTGATCGCCGAACTGCCGGATGTCAAATGGGCCAATGGCGGCGACATCGTCGAGCAGGTCAGGCTGATCAAGAGCCCGGCCGAGATCGACTATCTGCGTAAGGCAGCCCAGGCTGCGATGGTGGGCATGGGCTCGGCGATCGAAACGGTTGAGCCGGGAAAGACGGAGAACGATGTCGCCGGCGAGATCTACCGCGCGACCATAGCCGCCGGCAGTGAATATCCCGGCAGCCCGCCTTATGTCGTCTCCGGCGAACGTTCCGGCCTACCTCACGGCACCTGGGAAGGGCGCGAGCTTCGCGATGGTGACATCGTGTTTCTCGAGCACGCCGGCTGCGTTCGGCGCTACAGCGCGGCGATGATGCGAACATGCTTCATCGGCACGCCACCTGATGTCGTGCGCCGCACGGCCGATATCCTGCTCGAAGGCCTCGACAAGGCGATCGCCACAATTCGGCCCGGCGTCACGTCTGGCGAGGTCGACGCAGCATGCCGCAAGACCGTCACCGATGCAGGCTTCGACGAGTACACCCACGAGACTGGTTACTCGATCGGCCTGGCCTATCCGCCGGGCTGGAACGAAAGCCACATCATGAACCTGCACCCCGGCGATCCGACCGTGTTGCAGCCCAACATGGTGTTCCATCTGGTGCCTTCGCTGATCATCCACGAGATGCAGGGCCATGTCGGCTTCTCCGATACGGTCCTGGTCACCGAATCCGGCTGCGAAGTTCTGACCAATCGTGATGTCGAGCGTAAGCTCTACGTCCTGAAATAGAGGAGCAAACAATGGTGGCCCTGACCAAAGAACGCTTGGCAATCGACGGTGGAACACCTGTTGTTGCAGCCGGTGAAATCGAAGAACGCTGGCCGATTGTTGAGGAAGAGGACATCGAAGCTGTCGTCGCCGTTCTGCGGTCAGGGCGACTGAGCTGGATGAACAATGACGAGATACCCGCCCTGGAGGCAGATTGGGCGAGCTATGTGGGATCGCGTCATTGCATCGCGATGAACAGCGGGACATCGGCACTGCATGCTGCCGTCGCGGCAAGCGGTGTCGGACCCGGTGACGAGGTCATCGTACCCGCGCTCAGCTTCCTCGCTTCGGCGACGGCCGTTATCCATCATCAAGGCTTGCCCGTATTCGTCGACATCGATCCTTTCACCTTCAATATCGATCCGGCCGCAATCGAAGCTCAGATAACACCGCGGACCAAGGCCATCGTGGCCGTTCATTTGCATGGCTTGCCGGCCGACATGGATCCGATCATGGAGATCGCCAAGCGGCATGGGCTGAAGGTTATCGAGGACATGGCTCAGGCCCAGGGTGCCCTGTACAAGGATCGTCGGGCAGGTGCGCTCGGCGACATGGCGGCCTGCTCCATCATGGCCGGGAAGAACCTCGCCACCGCCGGTGAGGGCGGGCTCTTCACCACCAACGATCCCGAGATCAGAGATCGTGCAGATATGGTGAAGATGTTCGGCGAACGGCTGAGCGCCGACACGCCGCGCGAATACAACGCCACGACCATGGGCTGGAACTATCGGTTCAGCGCGCCTCTGGCTGCTTTCACGAGAATGCAGCTCGGCCGTCTCGACAGCTACAATGCTCGGGTTCAAGCTGGCGCGGAGCGGCTGGCCGAACGACTCGAGGCTTTGCCCGGGCTCAACCCACCTTACGTGCCGCTCGATCGTTCCCACGTCTATCACCATTTCCGCCTTCGCGTGGATCCGGCAGCAGCTGGTCTCGATATCCCGACAGGACGCTTTCGCAAGGCGGTGCAGGATCTGCTCGCAGCCGAAGGTGTCGCTCTGATCGAGTATCAGAACCGTCCGTTGCCCGGGCAGACGCTCTTTCAGCAACGCCAGGGCTACGGCCAGGGATGCCCCTGGAGCTGCGGCAAGGCTTCTCGCGATATCGTTTACCGCGAAAGCGACTACCCGCAGACCCTTGATGTCATCCGCAGCAGCCTCCTGGTCGGCAAGCGCTTGTGCATGGCGAGCTTCATGCAGCCCTCCAACCTCGAACGATATGCCGATGCCTTCGAGAGGGTCTTCGCCCAGCCTGACCGGTTGGCCGACTACGCCCTCAAGCTGGACTACCGCGAACCTTGGGAAATGGCGGAGCGTCTCTGGTAGCCGAACCGCCTGCCCATCAATCGACCATCTTCGTCAGGAGACCTCTCATGACCCCGACTGCAGCACTTGCTTCCGTATCCGTAACCTCCGATGATCTCAGAACCATCGCGCATAGGCTTCGCCATCACATCGTCAAGCTCACTGCCGACTCGCCGGGCGCCCATCTTGGGGGATCGATGTCGGCTGTGGAAATCCTCACGGTCCTCTTGTTCGACGGCGTGCTCCATGTCGACCCCAATCGACCGGACATGGACGATCGTGACTATCTGATCTTCAGCAAAGGCCATGCCAGTGCCGCGCTCTACTCGGCGCTTGCTGAGCGTGGTTTTTTCCCGGTCGACGAGCTCGCTACATACAAATCGACAGGAAGCCGGCTTGCCGGTCACCCGACCAAGGCCGTCCCAGGCATCGAACTCGCCACAGGATCGCTGGGCCACGGCCTGCCGGTCGGCAACGGCATAGCGCTCGCCGCGAAACGCGACGGCAAGCCCAACCGGGTCTTCGTCGTGCTTGGCGATGGAGAATGTCAGGAAGGATCCGTCTGGGAAGCCGCCATGACGGCTGCCCACTACAAGCTCGACAATATCGTAGCGATCGTCGACCGCAACAAAGTGCAGGAGGACGGACCCACCGAGGAGATCATGGCGCTCGAGCCCTTCGCGGACAAATGGCGCGCCTTCGGTTGGGTGGTTCACGAGGTCGACGGCCACGACATCGACGATCTGCAGGCCATCCTGCCGCGTGTGCCTCTAACTACCGGCAAGCCAACCATGGTGATCGCCCACACCGTCAAGGGCAAGGGAGTTTCGTTCGCCGAGCACAACCACGCTTGGCACTACGGCAAACTTTCGCCCGAGCAAAAATGTCAGGCACTGGCCGATCTGGACAGCTAATCCTTTTCTGTGGATTTGACCATGAACACTCAAGCCCAATCAAACGCCGTCGGTAGCCAAGGCTGGATCGCTGACAATGGACTGTCTGCGGTCATGACGGCTCGCCTTGGCCAGCTCGATGCGGCACGTGGCGACAATACTGTCTATTCCTTGGAAGCCGACCTCGGTGACTTCGGAGGTCAGGACTTCATGTCCGAGTTTCCGGAGCGCTATGTCGACGTTGGCATCGCCGAAGCGAGCCTTTTCGGTATTGCAACCGGCCTGGCGCTCCGAGGCAAGATACCGTGCGTCAATACGTTTGCCTCATTTGCGCTGATGCGTGCCTGTGAGCAAGTCAGGCTCGGGCTTTGCTATCACAATACTAACGCGAAGATCTTCGGAACCTTCGGAGGACTTCAGTCCAGTTTCTCCGGCTCGACCCATCATGCGATCGAAGATCTCGCCATCGCTCGGACCCTACCCAACATGACCGTGGTGGCGCCGGCCGATGCCATCGCCGCCTATAAGGCCGCGATCGCCGCCGTCCATACGCCGGGGCCGGTCTTCATCCGCCTGGCGGTCGCCGACTCGCCGCTCGTTTACGACGAAAACTGTCCGTTCGAGATCGGCAGGGGCAATGTCCTAAGAGAGGGTAACGATCTGACGCTGGTGGCCTGCGGGCTGACCATCGTCGCGGAGACCGTCAAAGCTGCGACACTTCTTGCCGATCGGGGCATCGAGGCTCGGGTCATCGACCTTCATACCGTCAAGCCGGTCGACAGGGATTTGCTAATGCAGGCGGCGAAGGAAACCGGGCTGATCGTCACTGTCGAGGAGCATTCTACCATCGGTGGCTTGGGTGGTGCGGTCGCCGAAGCCCTCGCTGACAGCCATCCCACGCCAATGAAAATTCTCGGCGTTCCCGACACCTACTGCAAACACATGGGCAGCCACGAAGACCATCTGCGACGCTACGGCCTGCTTGCGGACGGCATTGCCGATGCCGCGGAAAGCGCCCTTGGCAACGCCAGCAATCGGAAGGAACCATGAGCATGACGAGCGTAACCCGACCTCTGGGAATTCTCATGCTGCGCGGCAAGATGGCCGACGAGCCCGGCTGCATGGCCTGCGAGGCAACGTTTCCTTATCCCGTGCGCAGGAAGGTAGTCGAAGGTTCGTCCACACCGATGTGTGCTGACGATGCATGGGCGATGCTCCCGCTCTACATTGATGCGGCACGCGAACTCGAAGCTGAAGGTGTTGCGGCGATTACCGCCAATTGCGGCCTCATCGCCTTGATGCAAAACGAACTTGCCGCGGCGGTGAACGTACCGGTCGTCACGTCGGCGTTGACCACCGTGCCGACCGTTCACCGGGCGATGCCAAAGCGCCGTATCGGCATTCTTACTTTCTTCACTCAAGCGGTTGGCGAGGCAAACTTCAAGGCGTCCGGTTGGAGCGGCGACGACATCCCGATTGCACTTGCCGGCGTCGGGGAAAGCCAAGCGTGGAACACGTTTTTGCAAACCAAGGAGATCTCACCTGCGCTGCGCATCGCGCTCGAGGCGGATCTCCTCGAGGTCATCGAAGATCTCGAGAAACGTTATCCCGACATCGGCGCGTTCGTCGCCGAGTGCACCATGCTGCCAGCCTGCCTCGATGCCGTCAGGCGCAAGGTCGAGAAGCCGATCTACGATATCTTGAACGTTCTCGACTTTGCCATGAGCGGCTACGAGCGAGCCCCCGATGCGCGAGCCTGGTCGCTTATACAGAAGGAGACGGCAGCTTGAAACACGACCTTCAAAGCGTGTCCGCGCCGGACGCACGGCTCGGCATCCTCCTGATGGATTTGAACCTCGCAAGGGTGCCGGGCTGTATGGCGTCGCCGAAAAGCTTCGCCGGTTCGGTCATGCATAAAACCGTGCGCGGCTCATCAGTGCCCACGAGCAAAGAAGACGTCGAGCGGCTCATTCCCTCCTATGTGGAAGCGGCCGGGCAGTTGCAGGCTGATGGAGCTAAGGTGATCACCGATAACTGCAATGGCCTGATGGCCATGATGCAGGCACCGCTTTCGTCGGCACTGGAAATTCCCGTGATTACGTCAGCCTTGTTCATGGTGCCACAGGTGTCGAGCATGCTCGGCGGGCGGCGGGTCGGCATTGTGACCTTCTTCGAGGACTTCGTGGACGAGCGCCTTATGGCGTCATGTGGCTGGAGTCCGGACGATGTGCCGATCGCGGTCGCCGGGGTCGGTCATTCACCAGCGTGGCTCCAATTTCTCAAGACCAAAATCATCGACGACGACCTGAGATCACGCATGGTGGCGGACATGGTGGAAGCCGTTCGAGGGTTGAAGCATCGCTATTCCGATCTTGGCGCGATCATCTGTGAATGCACGCTCCTGCCTCCATGCAGCCAGCAGTTGCGGGCTCAAATCGATATGCCTGTCTACGACAATCTCAATCTTCTGGATTTCATGCGCACGGGATATGGCCGCGAGGTCGTCGGGCCCGGCGCGGCGAGATTCAGGAACACTGGAGGAATCAACGATGGATGACGTCTTTTTCCACCTCGCTCCTAAAGTCCACTTTGGCGAAGGTGTCTCGCAACGTGCCGGCCGGGAGTTACTCGCACTGGGCGTTCACAAAGTGCTTGTCGTGACCGATCCCGGTGTCATCAAAGCCGGCGTCGCGACCAGGATTCTCGGCGAACTCGAAGAAGCCGGCATTAGCTTCGAGCTTTTTTCCGAGCTCTCGACGAACCCGACGGATGTGCAGGTGATGGCCGCCGTCGAGCGATGCCGAACTGGCAGGGTCGATGGCGTTGTCGGCCTCGGCGGCGGCAGCGCCATGGATATCGCCAAATCTGCAGCCATCGTCCGAAGCGGTGGCGGGCATATCCGCGACTACGAAGATGGCAAGAAGCCGGCGCCCGAGACCTATCTGCCGTTGATGTTCATTCCCACGACGGCGGGCACCGGAGCCGAGATGGTGGGCGGCACGATCATCACCGACACCGAGCGCCGGTTCAAGATGCATATCGTGGCAGCCCCCGGCCAGGTGGTCCTGCTCGATCCTCTGCTGACCCTGACCCTGCCGCCGGAGATGACTGCTGCGACCGGGCTCGATGCGCTTGCCCATGCTATCGGGGCCTATGTTTCGGTCGAATGCCAGCCGTTCACCGATGCTTATGCACTCTACGCAATCGAACTGGTTCACCGATATCTGCTGCGTGCCATCGAGAACGGTCAGGATCGCGAAGCGCGGGGCGGCATGATGCTTGCGAGCGCCGCCGCCGGCATTTCGATGAAAGGCGGCGGCAGTGCCGAGCATGCGCTCGCCCATGCCATCAACGTTCAGCATGGCGTCCACCACGGCGTCGGCTGCGCGGTGTTTCTGGCCGACGTCATGGCCTTCAACATGCCCCACCGCGTGGAGCGATATGCGCGTATCGGCAGGGCTCTGGGCGTGGACCAGCGCCTGTCTCCCGATCTCCAGGCGAAAGAGGCGATTGCGGCGGTGCGCAAGCTGGTCAGTGAAGCTGGCATTCCCACGCTGCGCGATCTTGGTGTCGACGAATCCAACATGGCACAGCTGGTGGCCTACGTTATGTCCGACGAATTCCACCTCGGCCTCAATCCCGTTCCGATCTCACCATCCGATGCCGAAGCCCTGTTCCTGACCTCGCTCGGCCATTGAGGAGACAAACCGATGTTGTCGCCGCTGATCAAAGACATCGAGCCCGGCTCACCAAGCTGGATCGATACTTATTCACTCTCCAGCCGTGCGGTCGCCCGCATGGCCCAGCTCGAACTTGCGCGCGAGGATCACCGCATCTACTCGATCGAGGGCGACCTTGCGATGCCGCAAGTACCCTTCCACCTCGAATTTCCCGATCGATCGCTTCAGATCGGCATAGCCGAAGCCGATATGATCAATACCGCTGTCGGCCTTGCCATGCAGGGACGTATTCCCTTCGTCAACTCTTTTGCCGCCTTCCTGACCATGCGCGGCTGCGAGCAACTTCGCATCGGCCTTGCCTACCATCAGGCCAACGTCAAGCTGATTGGCTACTATTCGGGCATATCAGGTGGAGCGGCCGCAACCACCCATCACTGTATAGAAGACCTTGCCATTGCCCGGGCCATGCCTGGCATGACCGTGCTGGCGCCTGCGGATAGCCTGGAAACCTACAAGGCTATTCGGGCTGCAGCCGAGCATGACGGGCCGGTTTACATTCGCGTAGGCCGGGCTGATACGCCTCAGGTCTATTTTGAGGACTACCCTTTCGAGATCGGCAAGGCCGTCAGGCTGAAAACCGGCAAGGACGTGACCTTGATGGCGACCGGCAATCAGATGGTGGCTGAAGCGGTGCTCGCAGCCGAGAAATTGGCTTTAGACAACATCGCTGCTACCGTCTTGAACCTGCACACGCTGAAACCCTTGGACAGCGATGCCGTCGAAGCCGCAGCCGCTGTCAGCGGCGCCGTCGTCACGGTGGAGGACCACAATGTCGTCGGTGGGCTTGGAGGTGCTGTGGCCGAGGTTCTGGCCGAGACTAGGCCGACCCCGCAGGTTCGTGTCGGTCTGCAGGATGCCTACTGCACGACCTTCGGTGACTATGGCGACATGCTCGGCATCTACAATCTCGACGCCGACGCGATCGTCGATGCGGCAAAACGAGCGATGCAGCTTCGTGATGCCAGCCACTGAATAGGTAGCGCCGTCGAGATGGTATCCGTTCCGCAAAGAACTTGGGAACCGAGTATGGGATCGCCACTAATCGATTTGGCGGCTGAGCTGATCGGCCGCCAGTCTATCACGCCGGACGACGCAGGTTGTCAAGACGTCCTTACTGAACGTCTGGAGCATGCGGGTTTCGATGTCGAGTCGATGGGCTTCGGCGAGACACGCAACATCTGGTGCTGCCACGGCAGCGGTAACCCGCTGCTGGTGCTTGCAGGACATACCGATGTCGTCCCGGCAGGCGATCTCGAGCGATGGCAGTCTCCACCTTTCTCCCCAGTGGTGCGCGATGGTCATCTCTTCGGGCGGGGTGCCGCGGATATGAAGGGCAGCGTCGCCGCGATGGTCAGGGCGGCGGAGAACTTCGTTCGGCGCTTTCCCAACCATCCCGGCACGCTTGCCTTTCTGATCACCAGTGCCGAGGAAGGACCGTTTGAGGACGGCACGATCAAGGTCGTCGACGTCCTCGAACGTCGTGGTGTGCGTATCGATTGGGCTTTGGTCGGCGAGCCGTCCAGCCGGGAGGTTCTGGGCGATACCTTGCGCGTCGGGCGGCGAGGCTCTCTCTCGGCCAAATTGACGATTCACGGCAAACAGGGGCACACCGCCTATCCCGACCAGGCTAGGAATGCGGTTCATATAGCGTTGCCGGCACTTTTGGAACTGTCCAATCTTGAGCTGGACCAAGGCAATGCATTCTTCCCGCCGAGCAGTTTTCAGATATCGAACATCGCTGCCGGCACCGGCGCGATGAACGTCATTCCTGGCAAGCTGCAGGTTGAGTTCGGCTTTCGGTATTCATCCGAGCTCAGCGCTGATCGGATTAGGAGGATGGTTGCCGCTATCCTCGAGCGGCACGGCTTGAACCACGAGATCGAATGGTCCTTGATCGGCGAGCCGTTTCTTACCCGTGATGGTGCTCTTCTGTCTGCACTTCGCCAGTCCCTCCGAGACATCACCGGCGTCGACAGCATATCCAAAACCGATGGCGGTACGTCGGATGGACGATTTCTCGCACGGATTGCCGACGAGGTTATCGAGTTCGGTCCGTGCAGTGCGACGATCCATGGCGACAATGAATGTATCGGGCTGATCGATTTGGAGCGCCTTGCGCAGATCTACGAAGACGTGCTGGTGCGCCTGCTAGCAACTGACCGACCTTGCCAGGAAGCGATGTCGGCATCACAATAAAAGGGAAATTTCGACGATGCTGTCGAGAGAAATTCTTGATGTCGTGCCCATCGATAGCCGGCACGACTTGACCATTAGTCTGAAAATGCCACCATCCATCACATTTGGCTGCGGTGCGCTGGCTAGCCTTCCGGCCCTTCTAGCCGACATCGGTTCCGTCAGGCCCCTTTTGGTCACGGATGCATGCGTCATGGCCCATCGACACCCTGCGAAGCTTCATGATTCGATGATGACTGCGGGCTATGCGCTCGACATCTGGGATGGTGTCGAATCTGATCCGGCCGAGGATCATGTCCAGGCATGTCGCGCACGCCTGATCGAAGGTGACTACGACGCCGTCATCGCGATGGGCGGAGGGAGCGTCATCGACGTGGCGAAGGTCGCGTCGGTCATGGCAAGGCATAATCTCGATTTTTGTGACATCTATGGCTTCGACCGTATCCAAGGCGTTGGCATACCGGTCATCGCGGTGCCGACCAATGCCGGCGGCGGCGCAGAAATCTCCTGCCATGCGGCGATCTACGCACCGACCGTCGGCAAGAAAGAAGTGGTTGCGGGCACCTACTGCTTGGCCCGAGCGGCCGTGATCGATCCAGATCTCTCCTTGACCTTGTCTGCGGAAAATCTGCTATCGAGCTCTCTCGATGGCTTGATCCACGCGATGGAGTCTAGTCTCGCTCGTCGTGCCAACACGATCACCAACCTCTTTGCAGGAACGGCTATCCCACTTCTGATCAAGAATATACCTGCCGCCATGAACAACCCGCAGTGCCGTGAGGTGCGACGCGATCTCAGCCTCGGATGCCTCTATTCGGCGATCGCAATGGCCAACGCGAACGTCGGTGCAATCCACGCCGTCGGCTACCCGATCTCGGCCGGATACGGGGTTCCCCATGGCCTTGCCAACAGCGCCATGGCAGCCGTCACGCTCGCCGCCATCTGGCCCGGAAGGGTGAAACGCTGCTCAACCCTGGCAAGAATGCTCGATCGACGGCTACTGGGCGTAGATGACGAGACAGCCGCCGCCAGTCTCTCCAAGACTGTCCACGCTTTTATGGCGAAACTGGGCGTCGTCCAGAATATCGGCGAACTCGGTGTGGCGCCCGATGATCTCGACAGGCTCGCAAGCCAGGCCATCCAGTTCGTTCCTATCCTAAAAAACACCCCGGTCGAGCTTTCTGAACGTGACCTGAAACAGTTATATCGACAGGCTCTCAATTGCCAGCCGGCCGGCACTTGCTGAGCTGGTGGTGAAGGCATGGAGACGGCCTTGGCATATCCGGTCACCAAGTCTTCGAGATCAGATTTTGATCAGCCCCTGACGAACGGCTTCGAGAATGATTAGGACCCGGTTGTTCATATTGAACTTGGCCATGATGTTCTTCATATGAAAATTGACGGTGTTCTCGCTGATATTGAGGATTAATCCGACGTCCCAGGATGATTTTCCGCGAGCCATCCAAGCAAGGCACTCACGTTCACGCGGCGTCAATGTGATCTCATGTGGGCGTATGAGATCACCCTCATGCAGCCTGTCGTAAGCAAGGTGAAATTGCGAGGCAATAGCGCCCAGCATCGGAAGATGGGATTCCGCATGGCAAGCGCCGACGCTGCTCGCCAAGCTGACCACCGCCAGCTCGCCGAGTGGACCGTGCAAAGGGATCGTGACACCATCCTTGAGTCCGGCGTCCGTCGCCTCATCAATCACGGTCTGCTCAACACGCTCCAAGGAAATCTTGTTCGAGAGCTCATTCCACGAAAAGGGGCGCTTGATTAGGGGACTTCGGCAAACGATCGGGTCCTTGGACTGATAGTCCTTCTCAAAATAGTGCTCTACCCAATCATCGGGATAGTTCAACTGGACGGCTATTTCTCTGGAGCTGCCTTTCGACTTCGACCGGGAGGATAAACTTCCATAGGCAAATCTATCGAAGCCCAACAGACCAACCGACTGGCGGAGAACCTCAAAAAGCTCCCGTGGATCTACGCAACCGTTGGACTGTTCGATAAAATCTTGGAGATGGTTTGAAATCATAGGTTAAAACCATCATAATTTTTCTATCATAGATAGTAATTATGTAGTGTAGATATTTAGCTAAAATTGTCAAGAAAAACAGTCGTCTCAAGATGGCGGAGGATCGATCTGCCGCTTCAGGATCGGCTGCATTTTTTGGCGTGGCCGGGTTATCATCTTATGATTGATTTTTGAATGGCGCCGCACGACAACCCGCCGCGCTGATCGATCCAAACCCATGACAAACCGCGCTGATCAAACCAGAATTCAAGTGCCTCAAGGATGTGCGCAGGAAAGTGGAGGTGGATCGATCTTTAGCGCGATGCGTCAGGCAGCGAGTCGGTCGATCACTTGCATGTCCGACGAGGGGTGCATGATGTCCTCGATGCGATGGTGGAGGACAGTCTCGGGAATATCGCGGCGTTGGCGAACTTGGTCTAGGATCTCGTGGCTTACGGGAACACGGGCGGCCGCGACGTCATGCCCCGCCATCTTCTTGGAGCAACCAAGCAATTCAACTGCGCACCCTGAGCGAGCAAGTACACCTTTGAGAATGGCGACAGGCATGACACAAAGAAATTCGTTGAGACCGTGGGCCATCCCGAATTCCAGGCAAGCGACGATCAACTCTCCAAGGACCCGCCGACGCAGCGCGGGCGAGAGATCACGATCAACGCCCAAGCGCGTGGCTTCCCAGGTCTGTGCGTTGCTCGGCAATTCGGTGTCGCCGGCCATATCCGGCCAGAGTTCCTTGATCATGTAGGGGCGTGTGGTTGGAATGAGCCGCACGGCACCTCTTGCATGGCCATGCTCGTCACACCAGAGGAGATAGACCGCGGCTGGCGTATCGAACTGGTCGTATTCGAACTCTTCATGTGTTGGGACATCCCATCCAAGCCTCTGCACAAAAAGCCGATGACGCAGCCGGTGATGGGAGATCCATGCCTCTCCGCATTGATGTGCGTTTCCCCATGTAACCATTTGAATGCTCATGTTCTTGGCTTCCCTAATCGGTGAAACATAGCCAAGAAAAAACCCGAAAAATTTTGCTAAAAAACCTGCCGACTTTAGCAGTCTACCAATACTGGTAGGTGCCAAAATGTCGGCATAAAAATTGCCCTGGAATTGGACAAGTAAAACTCGAATAATGTGTCGGTGAGAACTGATGCGCGCCGGATTAGCCATGCTGGCCCTCGTCCTGTCGGCAACCGCCGGAGAAACCGCCTACCAGAGTTGATAGGTAAGGCCGGACCGATGGCGAGCTATGGTGATCATTGTCGCAGATGGCCCCGATCAGCCAGGGCAATGGCTCGGGGCTGAGGGTCAAAGGATGATGCCGCTCGAGCCTGGAATCGTGGCGGGATCGAGATGGGGAAATGTCTAGCCATGCCTAGTATCATAAGCAGTTGCTCGCCCTACAGTTCTCTGCATCAACGGCATGCCTTTGCCCGCAGTCACGGATTAGACCCGCTGGTGATCTCCGAGAATGTTCCCCAATGGCCGGATGGTCCGCCGATGATGGCGGCAACATCGGCCGCATCAGTCAATGCTTATGCTAACTGCAACGGCATTGAGGACCTGAGGGTTGGAATTGCCGATCGCGAGAACCGCCTGTACGGAAGCTCGCTGACATCGGCCAATGTGGTGGTCACCAATGGCGCGCTCCAAGGGCTCGGCTTGATCTTGCGCCACATTCATCGTTCGGGTGCCCACATTTTGGTCCAGGCACCTGTCCTTGGCAGCGTCGGCCGGCTTCTCAAGTCCACCGGCTACCGCATGTCGTTCTTTACGCTCGGTGACGGCGCGATCGATCTCGAGAAGCTGAGCCTGCTATGCAACAACGCCACCGAGGCGATCTATCTGAACCTTCCGAACAATCCGAACGGGGCCGTGGCCGACTCTGGCTCGATGAACGACGTCCTCGCATTCGCGCAGCAAAGGGGTCTAAAGGTCATCGCCGACACCGTCTATGACGGCTACACCTTCGTCTCCGATGCCGCCTGCTCGCCCTTGCCTTATGTCGAGAGCCTCAAGAACATCTACATCGTCAATTCGATGAGTAAGAATTACGGTGCCCCCGGCATTCGTGTCGGCTGGATCCTGGCAGATCGGCAGGAAACGATAGAGCTTGGCGGACGCTTGCAATTCGAATGTCTGGCAGTCGCCGGTGATGCCCAGGAGCAAGCTGTTCAATTGCTGCATACCGATACTACGCCGCTGCTTCATCGCGTAAAGGCCGGGCGTTCGCTGGTGATCGATGCCCTTTCGCAGATCCCGAACATAACCTATCGCGCACCTGCAGGCGGCACCCAAGTCTTTGCCGGCCTGCCGGTCGACGATGTCGAGGCGTTCGCTGATATGATGCTTCTGACATTTGGCCTGATGGTCGCGACCTCGGACCACTTCCTCGCAGCGCCAGGCGCGCATATCAGGATTCCGCTTGGCCTGCCGAAACGACAGATTGCCAAAGGGTTGCAGATCCTGGAAGAAGGCCTCGAAGCTTGGCAGACGGATCAATGCTTTGACGTCGGCACGCCCGCATTCGCTCATGCTTCACAACGGCAATGAATGATCACCAACTGGCCGGTCGGAATGATCGTGTCTGAAGGAGAGATTGAGCGATGACCAACGGGATTATCTATCTGGCGACCGTCCTGATATGGGGAACGACCTGGTTTGCCATCAAATACCAGATCGGCGTCGTGCCCCCCGAAATATCGGTCGTCTACCGTTTCGCCATAGCCGCGGCCTTGCTGTTCGTGTGGGCCGGTTGGCGAAAGATTAATCTTCGTTTCAGCGCCTCCGATCATGTCATCATGTTCTTCTTAGGCTTATTTATGTACTCCACGAATTTCTTTCTCTTTTATCTGGCAACGGGTCATCTGACGACTGGCTTGATTGCCGTGGTTTTCTCAACCGCCATCGTCTGGAATTTGATCAACGGCTTCATCTTTCTTGGCCGAAGCGTTGCGCTTCGCACGTTGGCGGGTGCAGGGCTCGGGATCGCCGGCATCGCCCTGGTCTTTCTTCCGGAACTGGCCACCTTCAATCTTGCGAACGCCTCCAGCCTGGCCATCCTGGCTTCGGTGGGCGGTACCTTTTGCTTTTCGATGGGCAACATTCTTTCGGCCAAGAGCCAGCTCGCCGGCAAGGGCGTGCTCGCCACCAATGCCTGGGCGATGCTTTACGGCAGCTTGATCCTCTCGATCTTTGCCCTGGCCAGAGGCTCCGAATTCACGCTGGACATGGCGACGCCCTACCTCGGATCACTTCTTTATCTGGCCGTGTTTGGCTCGGTGATCGCCTTCGGCGGCTATCTGACCCTCTTGGGTCGCATCGGCCCGGACCGCGCCGCCTACGCGACGGTTCTCTTTCCCATCGTCGCTCTGGTTATCTCCACTGCTTTCGAAGGTTTCGACTGGAACCTGACGGGCTTTCTCGGCATCGGGCTGGTCTTGCTTGGCAACGTCCTGATCATGGCGAAACCAGGGACGTGGAAGCTTGCGGGATGCATGCCGTCATTCCGTCCAAGCTCGCTCAAGTCACGCTAGTGGTGTGACCGCATCATTAACCGATGCAGAATTTGGGATTGATGCAGAATTCGGCAATTGCTCTTGGAATCAAGCTGTTACGTGTCTTGCCAAGTTACGCTTCCGATATCGATGCAACGTTACGAGTTGGATCTGAGATTATCATCACAGCGATCTTCACGGAGGAAAGGAACCATGCGCCCAGTCATTATCGTAGACGGTTACTCCACAGGACGAGAACTGCTGAATATGCTGATCCTGCTGGACACACCGTGCCTGCATCTGCGCAGTGTCGCGGAGCCGCCATCCGTTCTTGCAAGGTCCTTCGATCCCCGTGGTTACCTCGAGGATCTGGGCCATCTCGGCGTGCCGGTCGAGGCTGCGGCCACTCTTAGAGACCGCAACCCGGCGGCGGTGGTCGCAGGCTCGGAGCCCGGGGTGACCTATGCTGAGCAGCTGGCCGATCAACTGGGTCTCCCAACCAACGACATGCACCAGGCCGAATGCCGGCGCGACAAGTTCGTGATGACCAGGACCATTGCCGATCACGGCTTGCACGCTGCATCGCAGATCTTGCTCCGCGACAAGGCCGAAGCCGAGTGCTGGGCCGGAAAGATCGCACGCTGGCCGATCGTCCTGAAACCGATCGACAGTGCCGGCTCCGATGGCGTGACTATCTGCCACTCCTACGACGACATCGGCTACGCCGCGGACCGCATCTTCGACAAGACCAACCTGCTCGGCTTCACCAACCGAAAGCTGGTGGCGCAGAGCTTTCTCGACGGGCAGCAGTTTATCGTCAATACGGTCAGCAAGGACAGTTTGCATACCGTAACCGACGTCTGGTACATGAACGTCCGACCGGTGCCGGGTTTCGCCAACGCCATGCAGGACTTCGTCCTTGCCGACCCCAATGCGCCCGAGATCGCCGAGCTCATCGCCTATACCAAGAAGGCGATTACGGCACTTGGTATCCGAAACGGTGCTGCACATTCGGAGCTCAAGCTGACCAAGGAGGGGCCGGCCCTGATCGAAACCGGCGCGCGACTCATGGGACCGACGATCGAAGCCTCGCCCTACCTAGCCGCCGGACTTCCGGGAACCCAGGCATCGGCACTCGCCCACAGCCTGGTCGCACCCGATCGCCTCGTCGAGGACTATCGTGCTGAGCGATGCTATTGCTATCGGAAGGCCATCGCTAAAAGCTTTTTCATCTTCAAGGGGCAGGGCACGGTCCGCAGCACAAAAGGACTCGAACGGTTGAAATCACTGCCATCCTTCCATTCCATGCACCGGCCGCTGCTGGAGGGGGACGAAGTCCGACTGACTGCGGATACGGTTGGCCGAGGTGGCGTCGTCTACTTGGTTCATGATCGGCCAGAGCAGATCGACCAGGATCGTTCGTTGATTCGGAAATGGGACGATGACAACCAGCTCTACGAGGTCGACTATCACTGAGCACGCGCCAACGACGGACCCTTCGATATCGGCCATCGCTGCCGGTCGACTGATGGTCGTGGCGGCGATGGCGATGCAGGCGATTGGCAAGGTGGCGTTCGGCACCTGGCTTTTCGACTTGCCATCGACGAGCTTCGTCTTCCTCAGCTTCGGCCTCACCGCCGCCCTGTTCCTTTTGATCTTCCCAATAGGGAGAGGCGAGCCTGCCCTGGGCCTGCTTGCACTTCTCAATGTTTTCACGGCCGTGACGTTTCTCTGCTTCTTCTTCGCACTCAAACATGTCGAGCCGGCAATTGTCGGCGCTTTGGAGATCGGCATCGGCCCGATTGCCGCGTTGCTCCTGACAGCGGTTCATACGGGCCATCGGCCTGACGGCCGGCGTATCGGCATCGGCCTCGGGGTTATGGTCGGTTGCGCCGCACTCGCCCACGCGGCCCTCGACGGCAGCGGTCTCCTGGTTTCGAGGGGGCAGTATCCAATGCTCGGTCTGATCGCCAGCGTCACCGCAGGCGTGGGCGCGACACTGATAACCATCCTGTCCAAGTCTCTCGCCAATAGAGGTTGGTCGTCCGGCGCGATCTTGGCGCATCGCTTCTATCTCATCGTCCCGCTTGCCCTCGGGCTCGCCGTGTTCCAGACTGATGGGGTGATCGTTCCGTCGACCATGACCAGCTTCGACGATGGCATCATGATCGTCCTGGTGGCCCTGATCGGTGTCACGCTGCCGCTTTACCTTCTGCAGCTCGGTATCAAGCGATGTGAACCCTACACCGTCATGGTTTGCCTTGCCGCCCTCCCGGTGATGACCTTTCTCCTGCAGGGCCTGTCGCCCGCCTATGCTTGGTCCTGGCCTACTCTGATCGGCATATCGATCATCGCCTTGGCCGTCATCATTGATAGCCGGCAGGGCTGATCGGCAGCCCGATTGGCTCGGATTGATCACTCGATTGCCGAGTGGTTGATCGCGGAGACCATGAGGATCCCGAAAGGCGTCGTTCGGTCAGGCACCGAACAGGGGACCCGGCATTTCCTACCAGATTCGGTAGGTGCCGACGTCACTGCTTGCCTGATAGCATGTCGCCGATATGTGGATTGATGCGCTGATGCGCTTGGAGCCAATGATGGATCGATCATGGGTTAGGGGCACCGACATCGGTTCCGGACAGGTTTTGCTCTGGTCTCCGATGCAAAGCTCCTCCAATGCGATCGCCGATGCGATTGCTCGGGAGAGGCAAGCCAGGCTCATCCGTGATCCCTACTATTCGGCCTATGCATATGGTCCGGACCGCCGGCTCCGTTGCTTCGCCGATGCCACAAACACCCTGCCCTACGCCACTTATGAACAAATCAAGGCGTCATTGGAGCAAGCCAAATCGAACGGGAAGGATCTGATCGTCAAAGATCGGGCCAGCGCGATTCCGGCAGCTCGGTATCATGCGCTCCCCAACGGTTACCGGCATTGCTTCCTGGTGCGCAACCCGATCGATGTGTGCTTGTCGCTGGCACGATGGCTCTTAGCCAATCCGAGAAGGGCCTGGGCCATTTCGCAGCACCGCCTGGATGACATCATCGGCTTTAGACGTCTTCACACGCTCTACCAGCATGTAGCGTCGCTTACCGGTGAAAGCCCTCTGGTCCTCGATGCTGTCGACTTTCGTCAGGACGTCGATCCCTCATACAGCGCATTGGCTGATCCCGCCGGCAGGCCATCAAGCCCGACCTCGCGCAGAGCGACGATCACGGCAGGTGCATCGTCCGTCGACGTCGCCGACCTGCCGGACCGGTATAAGCGCTCGATCGACGCCATGATGCCCTACTATCAGGACCTGGTCGGCATGAAGGCCGTTCGATCGCAGACTCCTGAACGGCAAGTGCCGGTCGCAATCGCCGGTGCCTGATCGCCATGCTCTTGATAACCCCCTATCGGTTCTTGGCAACTTCGTCGTCCCCGGGCCGGAATTTCCGACCATTGATCGCCAGTCTTAAGCGATTCCGCGACGTCCCGCACCGCTTTGGGAGTTTGATACCATGAAGCATCGTGTCGCGATTGTCGGCGGGGGCATGACGGGGACGGCCTGCTTCGTCGCGTTGGCCGGCCGGGCAAGGGCGTTGATCTCGGAAGTTCGTGTCTACGATCCCCACGGCATTGCCGCCGGCCCCGGCTTCAACACCGCCAGCACTAGCCTTCTGGCCAACACCAGCATCGGCGTGACTTCGATGGTGGCCGGCGATTCCGATCACCTGTTGCGATGGCTTCGCGGCCAGCCTGATCTTTGCCGTGTCCATGACGTCGACCCAAACGCGTTGACCCGTTCATCCTTCGTGCCGCGCGGCCTGATCCGATGCTACGCGATCGCCTTGTTTCACGAGGCCTGCGAGACCCTCGATAACTTCGGGGTAGACCAATCCCTGATCCACCAGAAGGTCACGGATCTCGAGCCTGATGATGGCGCCGCCCTTCTTCATCTAGATGACGGCAGCATCGAAACAGCGGACACGGTCATTCTTTGCACCGGCACCGGTCGAAACAGACGATTTGACCACCTTCTCGGCAACCGACACTTCGTTCCGTCAATCTATCCGGAGCCTGAGCTCATCACGAAAGCGAGCGCAGCTAGCAATATACTCATCATCGGCAGCAAGCAAAGTGCGATCGACGCTGCGATCCTGACTTCGGAGACCACGCCGCTCTGCAACATTGTCATGCTGGCACCGTCAGGCGCGTTGCCGAGCGTACGTTCCGAGTTGATCGAATACCCTCCGGCCGTTTTTTCGAGCGGTAGCGTGAGGGCGTCCGCGATCGATGCAGCCGGCCTTCTGGAAACCGTCGAACGACTCGCAACGGAAGAGATCACCAGATGCTACAGCGATCATGGTCTGCATCTGGATCGAGAACGGTTTCTTCGTTCGCCCGATCGTCGCGCACATCAACAACTACGACAGGATTTTTTCGAAAGCAGGCTATATGAGAACAAATGGCAATACGCCATCGGCAGCCTCATCACCCAGGCCAACCTCCTATGGTCTGATCTCAATTCCGACGAGAGACGGGCATTTCACCAGCGCTTCAAGACCTTTATCAGCCGTTACGTCTCGTCGATCCCCGAGCGCAACGCCGAGAAGATCATCGGCCTCCTGGACGCTGGCCGGCTAAACGTGCTTCGCCTTGAGGAACGCCTCGCCATCGAGCCTGTCGAAGGCGGGCTTGCCGCGCGTTTCAACGATGGTGTCAGACGGTTCGATCTCGTGATCAACGCCACGGGGGTGGAGACCGGTGTCCGCGCCGGCGGTGCTCTGCTCGATCGGCTGGTGAACCGGCTTGGCGGTTCGCTGATCAATGAATTCGGGGGCTTGGAGGTCGAGCCGGAGACTATGCGTTTGATCCCCGAAAAAACGAACTGGCCCAGGCTCTACGGGGCCGGGCCGCTGATCAATGGCAGCCTTCTCGTCACCAACTATGTCAATGCCTCGGTCCGCCAGGCCGACATGATCGCGACCGATTTCATCTCTGGCCATGCTTCGTCAACGGATGAATGGCCGGTTTTGCCTGAATCCACTCTTTTGGGGGCTGCTTCGACCAAGCCGATCTCCCAACTCTAAAGGACCGGGGCGATACCGACGATCCGCTGGCCCCCGTCTTGGAATTCAGGAGTTTGCCAAAGCATTGATGTGGAGATATTCCATGTAATCCCATTAACTCCCTTGAGACGGCGAAAGGGTTCTATGTCTGATACCAAGATCGCTATTGTCGTGCGTGATGATCTCGCAGTTTGGCAGAAGTTGAACGTCACGGCCTTCCTGACGAGCGGCCTTGTTGGCGTCAATAAGCAGTTATTGGGCGAGACCTATGAAGACGCCAACGGCAATCACTACAACCCGCTGGCCATTCAACCCATCATCGTTCTCAAAGCCAATGCGGCCGGAATTCAGAAGATCTACCACCGTGCCATGGACCGTGGTGCGCGGCTATCCATCTACATCGAGGAGATGTTCGCGACGGGCAACGATGTGGACAACAGGGCCGTCGTCAAAGAGCATCGTCCAGAGGAAATGAATGTGGTCGGGCTCGGCTTATACGATGACAGGAAAACGGTTGATAAGATCACTAAAGGCGCCAGCCTTCAAAGTTGATGTGACATCGGTGTTGTCAACTTGAGGACCGAGTTTGTTATTCGAAGCTGATCGGGCGGTTATGATTCGGCCCATGACGAGATTGAAACAGCCGTCCGTCTTCGCTGGATATCGGTTTCCTGCGGAGATTATTGCTCACGTTGTGTGGCTGTATTTTCGCTTCTGTAACGGGCCATGAGTCAACCCTCATTTTGAGCACTGATCCTGTCGCCGAAATCTCGCTTCTATCCGTGGTCAGCACGTGGCCGCCACTCGATGGGATATGATGAGGAACAGGTCGGCCGATCTTTCTACGGCGTGGTCGTCCTGGGACGCCACTGCGGAGCAGTATCGCCGGCCACCTGCGCCGCGTTCGCAGTCTTGGATCCGAAAGCCGCCTTTGGCCAAACTCGTCGACGAAAAACATGTGACGACCACGCTCTTCCGGCCGCTTATCTGTGCATAGCACGCGCGTCAGTGAGTAGCTCTTGTGCGACGAGCTGGCCCTGAGCTGCTAAAAACATTCCAAAGCCTGGTGGGTTTTGGCGGGGATGACTCACGACCTCTTCCCGCACAGGCGGCTACATCTTCAAGTCAAACCGCCTTTTCCATCAATATCGGCACCACCAAGTCATACCGATCTCCGGAGCCGAGCGACATCGAGTGATCTTGGCGGTCTCTCTCCGGAGGCATCGAGGTCCGGTATGTTGGCCTCACGAAAATCCAGCCTTTCGAAGAATGACCGAAGCTGATGCCGAAAGCTGACGCAAGTCTGGACGACACGGTCAAATGACCGCTCTCAGGCCGCAAGCACACATAGACCACGCTTGGTTCTAAGGCTCAGCGACTCTAGCACGCAACTAACAC
>JBPCVQ010000386.1:0-2846 GCA_051010395.1 Geminicoccaceae bacterium
GAATGCGAACACGTCCATAAATTGAACTCACGCAATCCGTCCAGATCCGAACCTGAGTGCAGTCTTAAGGCTGACCTCGCACAGAAATGTGGGATCTGTGGCAGCACGTTTGACTAAGAGCATGAAAGAGAATGACAAAAAAGTATTGATGGGGAGCTTGACACCAACGCCCGAATACAGAAATGTCCCTTATCGATTTCTGAAAGCACGATTCGTGCTGTCCGCCCTGCCCCCGAAAACGGCCACAAGGCTCGTTCGGGCTTTGTGCCAGGAGGAGACATAAGCAACGCCCTCCAACGGTCGATAATGAGACAACGCAGTGTCGGGCTCTCACCGCTGCAATGGAACCCAACTCGCTTGGGTAAGACTCAAATCTGGCTTGTGGTGTTACCTTCCATAGCGAGCTCGAAATCAGACCAAGGCCGCAGTTTAAACGTGTCATCCGTCACCACCGCATTGCTTATGCGATCGCAACGAAAGGTGCGGACTTGGCGACGGAGATGATCCCAACACATGACGTACCAGACTGGCGGGTTCTGAATGAGATAGTGGGGTTCGACGGCCCGTATCGTCTGCTTGTTCTCCCCATCTTGGTAGTAGATTTTCATAATTCTCATTGTCAGGAAGGCTCGCTTCACCGCATCACCGACTTGGAGGCCCGCAGCGTTTAAGCTCGCGGCTATAGTTTGCGAAGATGACGCGCCCGTCCTGATCCGATCCCGCAAACCTGCTAGACGACGCTGATCCTGCGGGGAGAATGTAGCCAGCAGCTTGCGTCTGATTGCTGACGTTTTTCCCATTTGCATCGCTTGTGACATCCGTTCGCTCATCGCTAATCCGATCAGCAGATCGATCACTTCTTGGTAGGTCAGATTTATGCGGCCGATGCCCCAAGAGCTTTGCAGGCGGACACCCCCACCTCGACCGCGATCTGTTTCCACGGGAACGCCGCGTTCCCTCAGAATGTCGAGATCGCGATGGATTGTACGCAGGCTGATGCCCAGTTCGGCAGCCACGTATTTTAGAACCAATGGCTCGTCCGATTTCAGCCAAGACTCCAGGAAGTCCAGCCGTTCGAGGCGCGTGAGCATATGCATGAAAGAAATATGTCATAATAAGGCATATTTAAAAATAGCATGTTCGTTGACATCACAAACGATTGTCAGAAAGGTTCCAAATGAACGATCAGGTCATCGAACTTGCATCCATTAAGCTCGCCGCAGGAAGAACCGAAGCACAATTGATCGAGGCTTCGCAGGCATTTCAGAATGGCTTTCTGAATGCACAGGACGGCTTCATCCGAAGGGACTTGGTACGCAAATCGGACGGAAATTACATGGATATCATCCATTGGCAGAGCCGCGCCCACGCCGATGCCATTCTTGAGAAAGCACAGTCATCAGATGTTGTTGGTGAATTTTTCGCGTTAATGGACATTGATCCTGAAAAAATGGACGAGGGGGTCGAGCACTGCACGCTGCTTGGATCGTTCACAAGGATTTAATGGGCATGGAGCCGTTTAAGAACGCTATTTCGGCGGACCTGGTAAATTTGTTTGCCGTCCATCTTAGCAGGCAGCTACCTGCCTTTGATGCGGCGCTCTTTAAGGCTCCACTCCTCAAGCGCCTCCCATCCTTGGAATTGAAACAGCGCGTTCGCCTCGTCGCTGATGCACTGTATCATGTCTTACCGCCTGAAGCCGGCGAGCGCTATCGCGTCATTGCGGCAATGTTGCATCCTGACGATGAAAATCGGGCAAACCAATCCAGTACGGAAGACGGCCTTTGCGGATGGGGCATTTGGCCTTTGACAGAGGTGGTCGGGCAACACGGTCTGAGTGATTTTGAGGCATCGCTTGGTCTTTTGCGCGAAATGACGAAACGCGGAACGTCCGAGTTTGATGTCCGACCGTTCCTTGTTCATGACCAGCAGCACGCTATCAACATCATTGCCACTTGGGTTGACGATCCGAATGAGCATGTCCGACGGTTGGTGTCGGAAGGCACCCGGCCGCGATTACCGTGGGGCATTCGCTTAAAGGGGCTGATCGGGAACCCCAAGCCAACACTGCCGCTACTTCATGCGCTACGCGATGATCCTTCGGCGTATGTGCGCCGTTCAGTCGCCAACCATCTCAACGACATCGCTAAAGATCATCCTGCTTTCGTCGCAGAACTGGCTCGCGACTGGCTGAAGGACGCACCGGCAGAGCGAGAAAAGCTCATCCGCCATGCGTGCCGCACGCTAGTCAAGGAGGGGCATGCGCCCACACTCGCTGCATTTGGCCTCAACCCGCCAGACATCCGAAAACCGGGGCTCAAGATCATCCAACCCGAAGTCCTATTTGGACAGGGTGTAGACTTCGAGACAGTCTTACAATCAACAAGCCGTAGCGCACAAAAGTTGGTGATCGATTACGTTGTCCATTATCGAAAAGCAAACGGATCGCTTGCTCCGAAAGTTTTCAAGGGGATCACGCTTACGCTGCAACCAAATGAATGCCGCACATGGCGACGGCACCATCCCATCAAACCTATTACCACGCGCCTCTACTATCCAGGAAAACACGCCTTGTCGCTAAGGATCAATGGGCATGACTTTGGTCAGGCTAAATTCAACCTGAAGATACTCTAGCGAGATATTTTTGTCCTCCAAAAGGACCTTTCCGGCCACGAGGACGCGTAGGCCTAAAGGCTGCTTTCGTCACAAGAGGCTGCTGAAGCCAATGCGTGCTTTTCTAGGGAAAGCAGCCGGAAGGGCGAGATGGTCACTTGTTAGGACGCTGTTGAGTCCGGCTGAGACGGGCGCCTTCTGTCCGCTGATCGATCTCGAAGCGGGAGTAAGTG
>JBPCVQ010000387.1:0-76114 GCA_051010395.1 Geminicoccaceae bacterium
ACGTACCGCAATGCACAAACCGCACATTGTCGTGTTGCTTCGCCGAAGAGGCGATCGCAACGGACGAATTGTGGCCGGTCATGAACACCACATTTGCACCGTCGGCAACCAGCCGGTCAACGGCGTCCTTAACCTCAGCTTCATCCTCGGAGGAGATCTCCAACATCATTGTGTCATCGACCAGGGGATTTTCCGCCAAACTGAGCCGACCCTTCTCATGCATGAAGGTCCGGCCGCCGTCGTCGATCGGGCCAGCGTAGATGAAACCGGCCGTAATTAGAGAAGGATCAGGCGTTATTGCGGGATCGGTCTCCGGAGGAGAACCTGCGTCGACAACTGGAGCGGTTGCCGCCGTCTCGTCGTCATCTACGCCCAGGGAAGCAGTGGCAACGCCATTCTCGACGCTTACCACTAGCCCTCCCTGGTCAGTAGACAATTGATAGGTGCCGTTTGACCAACTGATGAGCCTGCCGCTTACGACACCGCCGTCCGTCGTGGGGATCTACACGCGCTCAATGCTACTGATCGGCACCTGCTGCATGCCGGCGCCTTCATACTTGATCGACAGAGTCTTGCCGAGCGAGCGGACTGCGGTGCCCTTGATGACCTCGCCGTTCGCCAAAACGAAGGTTTCGGCGAGAGACGGCGAGGTCATGGCCAACAGTAAAGCTACTGCCATACAGCTGCGAAGGCTTAACATCGTCATATCTCGACCTTACTGGGTCAGACTGCTCAAGGCTTCCTCTGCTGACCAATGGCGTGGCACACCAGGAACGTCAAGGGACAGATCGATTTCTCCCCAGCTTTCATGGTAGCCGCCTTCCAAGAAGGTGTCATACTCTGAAAAGAGCGCATTCGCGAAGCGTTGGAGCGAAGCGCCGCGCGGGTGCCCTTTCGGCCAATTGTAGCTGATGAGCGCATTGGCGACCGAGACCGTATTGACTGTCGATGCGCTATCGATCAGCGCCGGATAATCCGCAGAGGTAAGCGCCGTTGGTGCGTAGATCCCAATCAGTGAGTCGGCTGGGACCGAGAGGAGGTGCAAAGGCTCACCTTGCTTGACTTCCTCAATGACGGAGACTGGCTTGCCGGATGCGCGCATCATCGCGGCGATTTCGCCTTTCCGCAATTTGTCCAGCGCAACCTGATGCGGGTAAGTGGTGACCTCGACGTCGATGCCCAACGTGTCGAAAACGACGCTCGACGTCATGAAGGTGCCGCCGTCGGTCGGTCCGTAATTCACCTGCTGGCCGGCTAGATCATAGATCGAGCGGACATTTTTCGACGCGAGAACATGAAACTGGTCGACGTTCAAAGGCGCTAGCAGCCTGACCGCCGACTTGATGTTCGGGTAGATCTCGTTGCTGGCCATGAAGTCGATGACGTCCTGCTGGACGATCGCCATATCGATACCACGGAGAAACAGAAGGTCCTCGACGTCTTTCACTGATCCAAGGCCGACCATGGGCACGACACGCAGATCGTAGCCGCTGGAAAGCGCCAGTCCCATGTCGGCGGCTAGGCTCAAATCCGAGCCGCCCAGCGAACCTGCCATGATCCCGACCACGTTCTGGTTCACCTTCTGGCGGGTTTCGTCCAGGGTTTCCGCGTGTGCCCCCGAGGCCCCGCTAAGTCCAAGCGCAATGCAGGCGCCCAAGGCGAAATTGGAAAGTTTCATGAAATTGGTTCCTCCGTTGGTTGGTTCCAGGGCATTTGCTCGCAGTGTTCGTTCCCCTCGAGCAGCCCGATCATTCAAACAAAATTCATTCCACATCAGCATCAGATCCTGACGGTGACGACAGGTAGCTTTGCAGAAAGGCCCATCGGCAGACTGCTGCCATGGGCCTTCGCTCATCCGGACGATATGCAGCGACGTCCAGGTCGGATGACGCCGTCAGATCGCCGTCTGACTGCTAAATGGCGCGACAATTTACTATCGACTGACCCGTTGTGAAAGGCTTTATATCGCGGATTTCCTACTTGCTCAGTGCTCATTTTCTCCGTGAATGCGAACGTATGGGCCGCTCAGTCGCGTCTGAGGTTTTATTGCAACGATCTGAAAAAAAAATCGGGCCAGGTTGCCAGATTTAAGCTAATGATGCGGCAAACCGCAAAAAAGGAGGCTCTATCTTGACTGACGTTTTTGACCGTAATCGGGTCATGCATATACCGCTCGCTGGGGCTTTGCTCTCGCTTGGTCTGGCATCGGGGTGCTCGTTCGGCAGTATCCAAGCGAGTGAACCAAAGACCTTCGCCAAGGTTGGCGAGTTGTCGGTTGCCGGTAATGGCAAGTCAGAGGCCGCTGAAATCTTGGCGGCCAGTGATGATGAACAGACGTTGATCTTCACGGATTCGCCGGCGGGCGGGCTGGGTTTCGTCGATGTCAGCGATGCTTCTGCCCCGAAGGCTGACGGTATGCTTGCCGTCGATGGCGAGCCGACCTCTGTGGCGGTTCGGGAGGGGCATGCCCTCGTGGCGGTCAATACCTCCGAGAGCTTCGTAGAGCCCAGCGGCCATCTCGCCGTCATCAATGTGGTTGGCCGTGAGGTGCATGATCGCTGCGATGTCGGCGGTCAGCCGGATTCAGTCGCGGTTAGTCCGGACGGCGCCTATTTGGCCATCGCCATCGAGAACGAGCGTGATGAAGATCTGAACGATGGCGCTCTTCCGCAGCTACCCGCAGGCCACCTGGCCATTTTCGATCTTGATGCCGACGGTGTCCCGACCAACTGCGATGACGTCCGGATCGTCAATCTGACCGGCCTGGCTGAGGTCGGCGGCGATGATCCCGAGCCGGAATACGTCGCTATCAATGATGATAATCTGGCCGCCGTCACGCTGCAGGAGAACAATCATATCGCGATCGTAGACCTCGCGACGGGTACGGTTGCCAGTCATTTCTCCGCGGGGTCCGTCGATCTCAAGGATGTTGATCTGACCGATGACGGCAAGGTGTCGCTGACTGAATCGGCTGACGACGTGCCAAGAGAGCCCGATGCTGTCACCTGGCTGGACAGTGGCCATCTCGCCACCGCCAACGAAGGTGATATGAACGGTGGCGGACGTGGCGTCACGGTTTTCGATCAGTCGGGTGCCGTCGTTTGGGATAGCGGTTCGGAGACCGAGAAACAGGCAGCCAAAGCTGGCGTTTATCCGGATGACCGTTCTCCGAAGAAGGGCACCGAGCCCGAGACTGTAGCCTTCGCAGACTATGATGGCAGCGGCGTGATGTTCGTCGCCCTGGAGCGTGCGAATGCCGTTATGGTCTATGAGGTTAGCGATAGTGGTAGCCCGACCTTCCTTCAGCTCCTGCCGACCGGCTTCGGGCCTGAGGGTATCCTGCCGCTTCCGGGACGCAACATGGTGGCGGTTGCCAATGAGGCTGATCCAGGCGAAGGGCTGCCGTCGACAATTGACCTGTTCGCCGTCAGTAAATAGCTAGTGAGGGCGGTGGGGAAAGGTAGGGGCGGCTGGATCGGTCAGCTCTCTTCCTTCCCCCGCCGCTCCATAGACTGTGCTGCGCGACGTCCCTTGATGTTGCGCGATGCAGGAGGTGGAGCGGAGACGAGCGCAAAAGCCATGAGATGTTGTGTTTGCTGGATCGCTTTCAGTCTGGCCGTAGCGCCAGCCGCCACCCATGCTGAAACCTTCTTTGTCGAGGATGGTACTGTCGTCGAGGGAACCGTCTTGCGTTCCCTTGGCAACACATTGACTATCAAACGCGATAATGGAGGCATGTATCAGCTGCCGCTGAGTCTGGTCGACCGAGTGGAGATAGTGGCTGATGATGGTGAGCTGATTGCCGGCAGCCTCGCCTGGTGGGCCGCCAAGGTCTACGTTGTCGTGACCAGCGATGGGCTCGTCGAGGTTAAGGATGGCGTGATTAAAAGGGTTTCAGATCCTGACCAAGCTCCGAGTTCTACTGTTGGTGAGTCGAGCCCCGCACTTGGTGAGCCGACCCCCGCACGCGATGCGGACCGGATCGGCGAAGCACCAGCGCCGGCAACGAGGTCATTCATCAATGAGCAGGAGCCCAAGAAACTTGAACCAACCATGTAGAAAGTCCATTCGCGTTCTGATCTCCAGCCCATAGCGGAGAGCACAGATTGGTACGCCTCTTCGTTCCGAAAAGGTATCAGCAGCCTTGGCGTAAGTGTTCCTTGGTTCTATACAACTTTCATTAAGATCCCTGGGCTAAGCCGCATAGTCGGCGAGGAGACGGCATGATCCGCGAAGCACTTACCTTCGATGATGTTCTCCTTCAGCCAGCACGATCCGAAATCCTGCCCGCCCAAGCCGATGTCGGCACCAGGCTCACCCGCGACATCAGCCTCAACATCCCGTTGATTTCGTCAGCGATGGATACGGTTACCGAAAGCGCTATGGCGATCGCGATGGCGCAGGCAGGAGGTCTTGGTATCATTCACAAGAACCTCGACATTGAGACTCAGGCGGCCGAGGTGCTTCAGGTCAAGAAGTTTGAAAGCGGCATGGTGGTCAATCCAATTACGCTGCCGCCGAGCGCACCGCTTGCCGAAGCCTTGGCCCTGATGGCCAAGCACAAGATTTCCGGCATTCCCGTAGTCGAAGGCGAGGAGAAAACACTCGCCGGAATTCTCACCAATCGCGATGTCCGTTTCGCCAGCGATACCAGTGTGCCCGTGAGCGAGCTGATGACGTCGGAGAACTTGGTAACGGTCCGTGACGATGTCGGCAGCAATGAAGCGCGTGCGCTCCTACATCGCCACCGCATCGAAAAGCTCCTGGTGGTCGATGGCGATGGCTGCCTCGTCGGTTTGATGACCGTCAAGGACATCGAAAAAGCCGACACCAATCCCAATGCCGTCAAAGATAACCAGGGGCGCTTGCGCGCTGGCGCTGCCATTGGCACGGGCGATGAGGCCATGGAGCGATCGGCGGCGCTGATCGACGCCGGCGTCGACGTGATCGTCGTGGACACGGCGCATGGCCACTCGATTGGTGTCTTGAAGGCCATCGAACGCCTTCGTCGTCAAAGCAATGCGGTTCAGCTCATCGCCGGCAACATCGCGACCGGCGACGGGGCAAAGGCCTTGATCGATGCTGGCGCCGATGCCGTCAAAGTGGGGATCGGTCCAGGCTCCATCTGCACTACGCGGGTCGTCGCGGGCGTCGGCGTACCGCAGCTCGCGGCTCTCCTCGATCTTGCGGAAACCTGCCAAAAGCTGGGTGTGCCGGTGATCGCCGATGGCGGTATTCGGTCGTCGGGCGACCTCGCCAAGGCGATTGCTGCGGGCGCCGATTGCGCCATGATCGGTTCGCTTTTCGCTGGGACTACGGAGAGCCCTGGCGAGGTCTATTTGTATCAGGGGCGTTCCTACAAGAGCTATCGCGGCATGGGCTCGCTCGGTGCGATGGCCCGCGGCTCGGCTGATCGCTATTTTCAGCAGGAGGTCCAGGACAGCCTGAAGCTCGTGCCTGAGGGTATCGAGGGGCAGGTTCCCTATCGCGGCCAGCTCGGCACCATCGTGCATCAGCTGGTCGGCGGCCTCAAGGCGGCGATGGGCTATACCGGCAATCCCGACATCGCGGCCATGCAGCGCGGCTGCACATTCCTCCGCGTGACCCAGGCAGGGGTCCGCGAAGGCCACGTCCATGATGTGGCGATCACCCGCGAAGCACCCAATTACCGACGCGAATGACCCGACGCGGGTCGGCGTTGACCCTACGCGGGCCCGCGTTGACTTTGCGCTGGTGGCCAGGCGGTCTTCGGGTGGACAAGCTCGTGCCGGGCTAGGATGATCGTTGGCGCGACCAACCTGAACGGAGCGCGTCAACGTCCCATGACCTCGAGATTTGCATGAAGCCCGATTCCGGCAGCATCGCCGGCGTCGATGTCGGCGGCACCTTCACCGATCTTGTGCTTCTGGATCGGGATAATCGGGTGCATCTGAAGAAGACGCCGACCACGCCCGATAACCAGGCTTTTGGCGTTCTGGATGCGCTGTCTTCGGCAACCGACGACATCGCCTCGATCGACGTCATCGTTCATGGCACCACCACCACGACCAACGCGGTGCTGGAACGAAAGCTTGCGAAGACCGGCCTGATCACCACCCTTGGCTTTCGCGACATTCTCGAACTCGGCAGGCGCACCCGGCCGCAGCCCTACGGCATGGTCGGCACGTTTCGACCGATCATCCCACGCGACCTTCGAATGGAAGTGCCGGAGCGATTGGACGCTGCAGGCGATGTGCTTACGCCGCTGGACGATGCTGCGGTCAAGGAAGCTTGTTCGTACCTCCTCTCGGAGGACTGCCAGGCCCTGGTGATTCATTTTCTGCACGCCTATGCCAATCCCGCCCATGAGCTGCGCGCCGCCGAAATCGCCGCCGAAGTCTGGCCGAACGACCACATCACCATGGGCCACGCGCTCCTTTCGGAATATCGGGAATATGAGAGGGGCGTGACGGCGGCGGTCAACGCCTCGGTGCAGCCGATCCTCCATCGCTATCTCGATCGGCTGCAGTCCGAATTATCAAAGAAGGGATTTTCGCGCGATCTGCTCGTGGTCAACGGCAATGGTGGCATGGTCTCGGCCAAGACCGCACCGGACGAGGCGGCGAAGACCGTCATGTCCGGCCCGGCATCCGGGGTCATGGCCGCCGCCTATACCGCCGCTCGCGCCGGGCTTCCCGATATCATCACCTACGATATGGGTGGAACCTCCTCGGACGTCGCCGTTATCAGGGATGGTGTGCCTGCGGTCAGCCATGAGCTCGAGATCGAATATGCCATGCCCGTGCATCTGCCGATGGTCGACGTGCGCACGATCGGCTCCGGCGGTGGCTCGATCGCCTGGATCGATGATGCCGGTCTCTTGCAAGTCGGCCCTGAAAGCGCCGGCGCCGATCCGGGACCGATCTGCTACGGTCGGGGCGGGCGAAAACCGACGATCTCGGATGCCAATCTGGTGCTCGGCAGGCTCAGCCCGGAAAAGCTCTTGTCGGTCGAGAGCGAGGTCGCTCTGGACGATATTCGAGCGATCATCGGCGATGTGATCGCCGCACCACTCGGCCTCGACGTTGACCAGGCCGCAGGCGCTATCCTTACCATCGCCAATGCCAAGATGGCGGGCGCCATCCGCATGGTCTCGGTTTCCAAGGGCTTGGATCCCAGGGATTTTTCGTTGTTTGCCTTTGGTGGAGCTGGCCCGTTGCATGCAGCTGCCCTTGCAGCCGAACTCGCGATTCCCCGCGTGCTGATCCCGGCGAGGCCTGGTATCACCAACGCTCTTGGTTGCGTGGTCGCCGACCTCCGAAAGGACTTCGTCAAGACGCTGAACCGCCCGGTCGATGGCATCGACATGACCGACGTCCACGCCATCCTTCAAAGTCAGGTCGACGAGGGCAGGGGGATGATCGAGGCGGAGCCTATCGACATCGAGCGCATCGACATCATCCATACCGCCGACATGCAGTTCATCGGCCAGACCCATCTCCTGACCGTCACCCTGCCATCGGCCGATATCGATCGGCCAACGTTGCAAGGGCTGTTCGAAACAGCCTATTTCGAACGTTTCCATGTCGAGCTTCCCGAAATTCGCGCCAATCTGGTCAACCTCAACACCACCGTCATCGGCCGCCGCCCGCCCATCGACATCTCGACACTGATCCCCCGCGAGGCGCGGGGGCCGTTACTTGGCGAGGCTCTAAGCGGGCGGCGTTCGGTGTGGTTTGAAGGAGGGTGGGTGGAGACGCCGATTTACTGGAGGGATCATCTGCCGCTCGATGCGGCCTTTGCCGGACCGGCGATCATCGAGCAGATGGACACGACCATCGTCATCGAGCCTGGTCAACGTGTCAGCAGCGACGACGACGGCAATCTGATCATAGCGGTGGAGCCAAAGTAACCGATGTCGACGTTCGACGACCCTGTGACGCTGGCGGTTATTCAGAATGGGTTGCAGCAGGTTTGTGACGAGATGGACCTTGCATTTTCGCGGGCGGCCTTTTCGCCGGTCATTGCGGAGGCGGATGATCGTTCCGATGGCATCTACGATCCGGTCGATGGGTCGCTGATCGCGCAGGGGCAGCTCGGGCTTCCGGTGTTCGTCGGCACCATGCAGTTCTCGACGCGTACGCTGATCGAGTTTATCCGGGATGGCCGCTGTCAGCCGCCGGAAGAGGGCGACATCTACATCGTCAATGATCCCTATCTCGGCGGCACCCATCTGATGGACGTGCGCTTCGCCATGCCGTTCTACGTGGACGGCGAGATTTTCTGTTGGTTGTCCAATACCGGTCACTGGCCCGACATCGGTGGTGCCGTGCCCGGCGGCTTTTCCGCGAATGCCACGGCCGTCGAGCAGGAAGGCCTTCGCCTGCCGCCGGTGAAGCTGTTCAAACGCGGCGTCATGGACCCGGAGATCTATTCGATCATCTGCTCCAACATACGGGTCGCGGATCAGAGGATTGGTGACATCAAGGCGCAAGCCGCGGCCTTGTCAGTGGGCCAGGCGCGGCTCCGCGCCCTGCTTGCTCGTTATGGAATCGATACTGTTCGGGACGCGATCAAGGAGCTCAGAACCCGCGCTGCCGCCCAGATGCGCACACGCCTCGAGCCTATCCCCGATGGCAGATATCAAGGACAGGCCTTCGTTGACAGCGACGGTGTTGTCGACGAACCGCTGACTATCGATCTGGTCATCGAGAAGAAGGATGGCGATCTCCACTTCGATTTCTCCGCATCCAGCCCGCCCTGCCAGGGCCCGATGAACAGCGTCCTTGCGACCACCTTCTCTTCGGTCTATCTGGCGGTCCGCCATATCTTTCCGGATGTGCCGATCAACGCGGGCGCCTTCGAGCCGCTGCATATCGAAGATCCGGCCGGCACGTTCCTGGATGCGCACTATCCGCGCCCGGTCTCCGGCTGTGCCGCCGAGGTTTCCCAACGCATCGCGGAGGCCGTGTTCGCTGCCTTGGCGCCGATCCTTCCTGACAAGGTGACCGCGGCACCGGCGGGAACATCAGGCAATTTCGCGCTCGGCGGCTACGATCCTAAAAAAGACCGTGCCTTTGTCATGTATCAGCTGACCGGCGGCGGCTATGGCGGTAACGCTGATCATGACGGCCTGACCAATGGCTGTTCGACCATCGGCATCTCGAAAACGCCACCGATCGAGGTAATGGAGCAGGTCTTCCCCGTACTCTATCGACGCTACGCGCTGCGCGAAGGCTCAGGCGGCGCCGGCAAGCACAGGGGCGGTTTCGGCGTTGATTACAGCATCGAACTCAGGCGGGGCGACGCACGCGCGTCTTTCGTCATGGATCACGGCCGCTTCGGCCCGCAGGGTGCCCTCGGTGGCGCGGATGGTGAGCCCAACACCGTGACCGTCTGGCGAAACGGCGAAGCCTATGTGCCGCCACATCTCTCCAAGGACCAGGACATCGCCATCGCCGCCGGCGATCGCGTTGACGTGGGTACGCCTGGCGGTGGTGGCTATGGCGACCCCTTTAGTCGGGACCCTGATGCGGTCCTCGTTGATGTACGCCTCGGCTACTATACGCGGGACCAGGCCCTTGATCTCTTCGGTGTCTCATTGACGGAAGACCTATCGGCGGTCGATGTTGCTTCCACCAAGCAGCGACGCGCGTCGAGAGAGCGATGAGGACCAAGACATGACGACAGGCCAAGCCTCAGGAGCATCCTGGCGGGATCATCCGCGCTATCCCGACCCGCTGATCGAGACCCTGGATCCGCGCTTCGAGGGCTACCGCATCTTCAGCGCTGCAGTCGAGCGCCTCTATACGGGCTGCCGTTGGTCAGAAGGACCGGTCTGGATCGGCGACGGGCGCTATCTTCTGTGGAGCGACATCCCCAACAACCGCATCCTCAAATGGGACGAGACGACCGGTGCTGTGAGCGAATACCGAAAACCCTCCGACTTCGCCAACGGCAACACCCGCGATCGGCGCGGCCGACTCGTTACCTGTGAACATGGAGGGCGGAGGGTTACCCGCACCGGTTATGATGGTGCGATCGATGTGCTTTGCGACAGTGTGGATGGCAAGCGGCTGAACTCACCGAACGATGTGGTGGTGATGTCGGATGGTTCCATTTGGTTCACTGATCCGGTGTTTGGCATCCTCGGTAATTACGAGGGGCATAAGGCCGAGCCTGAACTGTCCCAGGCGGTCTACAGGATCGACGGCGATAGCGGCGAGGTTGCGAGGATCGCCGATGACATTCTCGGGCCCAATGGCCTTTGCTTTTCGCCCGACGAGAGTCTCCTCTACATCGTCGAGAGCCGGGGCGTGCCCAACAGAAAAATCCTTGCCTACGACGTCACCGATGATGGTCGCGCCATCCGGAACAAGCGTGTGCTGATTGATGCCGGTCCTGGCGGTACGCCTGACGGCATGCGCTGCGACGTCGACGGCAATCTCTGGTGTGGATGGGGCATGGGGAGCGACGCGCTCGATGGTGTGCTGATCTTCGCCCCCGATGGCGCCAAGATCGGTCGCATCGCGTTGCCTGAACGCTGTGCGAATGTCTGTTTCGGCGGCATCGAGCGCAACCGCCTGTTCATGGCGGCCAGCCAGTCCCTCTACGCCCTCTACGTCAACACCCAAGGCGCACCCGGCGGCTAGTGGCATGGCCACTTCATTGGCTTCCGTCCGCCTCTGCTGAATTGGGCGGTATGCGCCCTGGTTTTCGGGCTCGGTGATGGGTTACATCTGTCGATGGCCATCGCTGGCTGTCGCGACGGTATGAAATAGAAGGAACGATCATGGCGAAGGATTTGCCGGCGCAGACGGATGTGCTGATCATCGGCGGGGGCATCATCGGCTGCTCGATCGCGTATCATTTGACCAAGATCGGCATTACGGACGTCACGCTCCTGGAGCGCAAGCAACTCACTTGCGGCACCACCTGGCATGCGGCCGGACTGATCGGCCAGCTGCGCGCGACCCGCAACATGACCGAGCTTGCCAAATACACCTCCGATCTGCTCATCGGCCTTGAGGAAGAGACCGGTCAGGCGACCGGCTTCAAGCAGAATGGCTCGATCAGTCTCGCCTTGAACGACGCACGTATGGAGGAGTTGAAGCGTGGCGCCTCCATGGCCAAGAATTTCGGCCTGGAAGTCGAGGTGGTCAGTCCTGATGACATCGAGAAACTCTATCCGATGATCAATCTCGATGGTGCGCTGGGCGGCGTCTTTCTTCCGAAGGATGGTCAGGCCAACCCGATCGATGCGACCCAGGCCTACGCCAAAGGTGCGCGCATGGGCGGTGCCCGGATCGCTGAAGGCGTCAAAGTCGAGACGATTCTCGTCGAGAGTGGAAGGGCCGTCGGCGTGCGGACCGAACAAGGCGAGATCCGTGCCGGCACGACCGTGCTCGCCGCCGGCATGTGGTCCAGGGAGTTGGCCAACCCAGCTGGCGTCAGCATTCCGTTGCACGCAGCCGAGCATTTCTACATCGTCACCGAAGCGATCAATGGGCTCGCGAAGAACCTGCCGGTGCTGCGCATCCCCGACGAGTGCGCTTACTACAAGGAAGACGCCGGCAAGATCCTGCTCGGCGCCTTCGAACCCGAAGCGAAGCCCTGGGGAATGGACGGCATACCCGAGGACTTCGAGTTCGACACGCTGCAGGAGGATTTCGATCACTTCGAACCCATTCTGGAACAGGCGATCGAACGTCTGCCCATCCTGGCCGAAGCCGGCATCCAGACTTTCTTCAACGGCCCGGAAAGTTTCACCCCCGATGATCGCTATCTGCTGGGCGAAGCCCCTGAGGTCCGTGACCTCTTCGTCGCCACCGGCTTCAACTCGATCGGCATTCAGAGTTCGGGCGGGGTCGGCAAGGTGCTTGCGGACTGGATCCGGGATCGTCACCCGCCAATGGACCTGATCGATGTCGACGTCCGGCGGATGCAACCTTTTCAGTCGAACCGCACCTATCTGCGCGAGCGCACCACCGAAGCGCTCGGCTTGCTCTACGCCATGCATTGGCCCTTCTATCAATACACCACGTCACGTGGAGCGAGGCGTTCTCCCTTCCACGAGGCCTTGACCAGAGCCGGGGCGGTAATGGGTGAATTGTCGGGTTGGGAGCGGCCCAACTGGTTTGCGCCGAAGGGTGTCGAGCCGGCCTATGAATACAGCTACGGCCGTCAGAACTGGTTCGAACACACGGCCGCCGAATGCAGGGCCGTGCGCGATGCCGTCGGCCTGTTCGATCAGACGTCATTTTCCAAATTTCTCGTAACCGGGCCTGACGCGGCTCGCGTCTTGAACCGAGTTTGCGCGAACGACGTCAACCGTCGACCGGGTACGGTCGTTTATACGCAGTGGCTGAACGAGCGCGGCGGGATCGAGGCTGATCTGACCATCACCCGTCTTGCGGAAATCGAGTTTCTGGTGGTCACCACCGCCGCCGGTCAGACGCGCGATATGGCCTGGCTGAAGAGGCATATGCCGGAGGATGCGCGTTGCGCCGCCGTCGACATCACCGCAGGCCTGCCGATGCTTGGCCTGATGGGACCGAACAGCAGGGCCCTCTTGGAAAAACTGTCCGGTGCCGATCTCTCCAATGACGCGTTCCCGTTCGCCACGTCTCAGGAGATCGAGATCGGCTACGCGAAGGTGCGCGCCAGCCGCATCACCTATGTCGGCGAGCTCGGATGGGAGCTCTACATCCCCGCCGATTTCGCGGCGCACGTCTACGACCGCCTCGGCGAGGCGGGGCGTGACTTTGGACTGGTCAATGCAGGGTATCATGCGATGAACGCCTGCCGCATGGAGAAGGCCTATCGCCATTGGGGCCACGATATCGGCGATGAGGACACGGCTCTCGAAGCCGGTCTCGGATTCGCCGTCGCTTTCGACAAGGAAGGCGGCTTCATCGGCAGGGACGCCTTGCTGCGTCAAAAAGAAATTGGCGTCCCACGCCGCCGCCTCGTTCAGTTCAAGCTCGAAGACGACCAGAAGCTCCTCTACCACGAGGAGCCGATTTATCGGGATGGCGAGCTGATCGGCTCGATCACTTCAGGCATGTACGGGCATCGGGTCGATGCGTCCCTAGGCATGGGCTATCTGCGGGCCGCAGATGGCGTGACGAAGGACTTCATCGATTCGGGAAGTTACGAGATCGAGGTCGCCTGGGAACGCATCCTCGCCAAGGCCCAGCTCGCGGCCTTCTACGATCCCAGGATGGAACGGGTGAAGGCTTAGCGCTTCTCCCCCTCCTCCGGACGCTCGAAAACCGGGCCGCAAACCGTCGATCCAGGCTCCAATGGTCCAAGTTCATGAGGTGGCCACGCCACTAGAGTTCGAATTCACCGCCGCAGTTTCGGCAGATGCGGGCGTGGACGAAACGGAAGCGGTAGCCGTAGAGCTTGCCGCAATCTGGGCATGGCTGTTTTGCCTGGACCAGCCAGGCGACCGTGCCTGATGCCACGATGCAGCCCATGACAATGGCGCTCAGTACAGGTGTTGCGAAGCCGAAGGCATGCATCAGTGCCAGCGCGAGCAGGGACAGCACGGCGAGCGACGAGGCGTAAGAGCTCCATGTCTTGCTGGGGTGCATGATGTCGGCTGTCCGCTATTGGTTCGAAAGGTGAGGGCACGTCAGATGTGATAGCTGGTGCGATCCTAGAGGTCCAATCCCGCGATGCATTCTACCGCTTGTTGTCTCGTCGCATCAGGTGCTGTCGTGAAATCTTGCCGGACGGTAGGGGGCGAGCGTTTCGAAGGCGATGCCGTCCAGCATTTCGCCTGCTGCCATGCGCCCGACGATCGGCGCAAGCGTCACACCGCTATGCATGACAGCGACGTAGAGGCCCTTGATGTCACCTGCAGGACCGACAACCGGCATGCCGTCCACCGGGATCGGTCGGAGGCCTATCGTGGTGCCTGAGATCTCGAAATCGACATCGGGTAAATGACGGGCTGCATCGGCCAGCATTTGCTCGATAATCGCGTCCGTACTAAGGTCATTTCTTCCTTCGCTGAACACCTCGCCGATGACCAGGCGGCCGTCGGCTTGCTGTTTCAGATGGATACGATCCCCCCAGATGACATGGTTCAGCACTTTCGCGACCGGCTTGCTGTGCAGCATGACACCCGGCCGGTTGTCCATAGGCAGGCCGACATTCACAGTCTTCAAGATCCCCTCGACGCCGACGCCGGCCGCTACCACCACGCGCTCAGCTTCGATCACCCCAAGGCTGGTCTCCACCCCAGCGATGCGCCCCTCTTTTCGATGAAGGGCGGTGACATCCGGACCGAACAGGGTTCGTGCCCCATGACGCACAGCACCGTCGATCAGCGCTTTGCTCGTAAAAGCGGGATCGATCGCTGCCTCCATTGACAGATACAGCGCTCGTCCGGGTGGGTGACCATAGTTGGGCTCGAGGTCATGGAAACGATTGTGCGAGACGACCTCGATCGGATAGCCAAGGGCGCGAAAACGCTCGACGCGGTGTTCGAAGGCATCGCCGACGGCATCGAATGACAGAGCGCCGCACCAGGAAAGGCCGAGCCCACCGTCGAGTTCGCGATCCAGCCGATGATATTCAGCCAGGCTCTGATAGCGAATGCGATGGTAGGTTTCGCTCTTGAAGTGGTGGGCATTGATCCAGGCGAAAGATTTGCCGGTTGCGCCAGCCGCCACGCCGGTTCGATCGACAATGGTGACTTCAGCCCCACGCTTTGCCAGATGATAAGCGATCGATGCGCCGACGATGCCGGCCCCGATCACGATCGTTCTGTCATCTTTACCGTTCTGCTTACCCATTAATCACCCGCATGTTTGCTGGCAAGAGCGGCCATCGCCCACAGTACGGGGCGAGTCCGCATTCTCTAAGCCTCGGTCATCGTGTCGATCACGGCGTCCAGGCCTTGTCGCATATGGTCCTCGATGTGGTCGAGCATGTCGTTCAGGCGATCTCCCGAAGCGATCTCCAAATAGTGTTTGGTCATGTGGCGAAACTGGCCGTGGGATCCGTGGCGTTTATGATGGAGCGACATGTAGATCTGGACGAGCGGGATCAGGCGTTCCCAGTGTGACATCAGGAGCACGTGGCCGGTGAGTTCATAGACCCAGGAATGAAATCGAGTCTCCTGGGCGATGGTCGCTGCTTGATCGTTCCCGGCCTGGACGGCGATCAAGGCGTGATAGCGCTGCTTCAGGTCGTCGAGTGCATCGGCGCTGCGCTTGTCCCATGCGAGCTTGAAGGCGAACTGTTCGAGTGCAATGCGCATCGAATAAAGCTCGCGAAGGTCGGTCACACTGACCGGCCTGACGAACAGTCCGCGATAGGGCTGGCTGATCAATATGCCCTGGTCGACGAGATCGCGGATCGCTTCCCTGAGCGGTGCCCGGCTGACGCCGAGTTCGGCCGCGAGAGCGTTCTCGGTCAGTCGCTCGCCTGGCGCATAGCGGCCGCTGGTCACCATGGCGTCGAGCTGCTCGGCGATTTGAGCGCGAAGCGTGCTGTCCTTGACGGGCCGAAGTCCGGCGCTCGCAACCGTCATGCGTTCTGTCCGATGTCGCGTTGGATCAGCGCCTTATAGAGTTCGCGCAAGCGCAAAAAAACCGGTCCAGCGCGACGCTGGCCGATGGAGCGGCCGTCGATTTCGAAGACGGGTGTCTGGGCGCCGAAGGTACCGGTCAGGAAGGCTTCATCGGCGCCGTAGGTATCGACCAGCGAAAAATTGCGTTCGAACACCGGTATGTCGTTTGCCCGGCAAAGGTCGATCACCTTCTGGCGGGTGATGCCGTTCATGCAGTAATCACCGGCCGACGTCCAAACCTCACCCTTGCGGATGATGAAAAAATTGCACGCGTTGGTGGTGTTCACGAAGCCGAAGGGATCGAGCATCAGCGCTTCGTCAAAGCCGGCACGGACCGCGTGATTGAGGGCGATGATGCAGTTCAGCTTGGAATGGGAATTGAGCTTGGCGTCCTGGGTCAACGGCAGGCCTCGATGATGCGGGACGGTGAACAGACGAACACCTTTGTCGATCACGTCCTCGCGCGGCCGCGAGTGTTCGGCAATGATGACGATGGTCGAACCGAAGACGCTGAGATGCGGATGTTGAAACGGTTTTTTCTTACGGCCGCGGGTCACCATCAGGCGGATGTGGACATCGGTGTGCATATCGTTCGCAGCAAGCGTCGCGCTGATCGCTTCCTTCAGTTCGGCGCGGGTTTTGCCGATGTCCAGGTCGATATAGAGGGCCGCCTCATATAGGCGGTCGAGATGATCGTCGAGGAAGGCTATGTGGCCCTCATAGAGCCGGAGGCCCTCCCAAATACCGTCGCCGAGCACGAAGCCGCTGTCATAGACCGAAACCTTGGCGTCATCCCGATGGACGATCTCGCCGTCGACGTAGATCAGGATGTCCTGATTGCGCGCGTCCTCTTCGGCATCATGGGTAGAGACGTGATCGGCGATCTCGGTCATGCGGCAGCCTTTGGAAAAGCCCGGTGGTGCGTCCGATCGCGATTGCGGAACGCACCACCTGCTCAGGTGTCAATTGGCGAAAAGCAGCTCGCGCTGGATCACCGGCGAGGCCTTCGGGTCGAGACCGAACTCGGTCAGGAACTCCTCGTACCAGCGCTGGGTGCGGCCGGTTTCGTAGTAATAGAAAATCGTGTGACTGATCCAGTCGCGGAACGTCTTGTCCGCTTCACGGCGCACCGCGATCGACGATGGTGAGCTGAAGGCCGGCGTCGGGATCACGATCTTGCCGGCGCCGAATTTTTTACGCGCGGCGAGGAGCGGCGGATGGAATAGCGAGACGGCATCGACACGGCCGGACTGGAACGCGGCGAGGGCGGCACCATTGTCCGGAAAACGCTGGATGTCAGCGTCCGGGATCGTGCGCGTCAGGAACGCGTCCATGCTGGTCGCTTGGGGCACGGCGACCTTGACCTCGGGCTTGTTGAGATCCGCCCAGGTCTCGACCGGAAGATCGTCGCTGGCCAGCACGGCGAGTGAGATGTAGAGGAGCGGCTGGAAGGGGTAATCGACGACCATGGCGCGCTTGGGCGTGGCATCCAGGAACATCATGTCGATCTTGTTGGCCTGGAGTGCTGCGATCGCGGTCGCCCAGGTGACCTCGACCATCTCCAGCTCGACCTCGAGCTCTTCGGCCATGGCCTTGCCGACCGATACGATCAGGCCGCTGTCCCATTCGCCGGTTGCCGGGTTTTTCGAGTACCAGGGCGGGGCTTGGGTGACCCCCATCCGGAGCTTGCCGCTCTCAAGGATCGTGTCCCAAGTGGATTGTTCCTGCGCGGATGCGGCGCTGCCAAGGAAGAGCGCGGCAGCCATCGCCATCACGCCTTTCAAAAGTCTGGTCACGTTAAGTCTCCTTCTCTTTGTTGTTGTCCACACGAATTGATCGCATCAATCCGGTAGCTTGAAGAGCGAGTGTCCTTCCAGAAACTCGCGCATCCGCGTGGTTTCAGGCGCTTTCAGCACCTGATGCGGTTCTCCCTGTTCATGGATCTTGCCTTCATTGAGGAACAGGACCCGGTTGGCGACGTGATAGGCGAAGCCAAGCTCATGGGTCACCACAATCATGGTCATGCCTTCGTCTGCCAGACGACGCATGGTCTTCAGCACCTCGCCGACCAGTTCCGGATCGAGGGCGGATGTGACCTCGTCGAACAGCATGACATCCGGGTCCATCGCCAGCGCTCGCGCGATCGCGACCCGCTGCTTCTGACCGCCGGAAAGGCGTGCCGGATATTCTTCTGCCTTGTCGGCGAGACCGACCCGATCGAGCTGCTGCCTCGCTTTGTCCTCGGATTCCCCGTGGGAACGCTTGAGAACCGTGACCTGACCCTCCATGATGTTTTGCAGAACGGTCATGTGCGGAAACAGGTTGAAATGCTGAAAGACCATGCCGATGCGTGTGCGCAGGGCGCAGAGATCGCGCTCCCGATAGTGCACCTTGCCGTTCTGCGCCGAACCCACCGCTGCGCCGTGGATGAAGACCCGGCCATCGGTCGGGATCTCCATGAAATTGACGCAGCGAAGAAGCGTGCTCTTGCCGGAACCGCTGGAGCCAAGGAGGACAATGGTCTCACCCGATTGCACGCTCATGTCGATGCCTGTCAACACAGCGAGTTCGCCGAAGCTTTTTTGCAGGTTCTCGATACGCACGATTTCGGTCATGATCTCCTCAATCGCTCCTGCTCATGACGCGCTCCAGCACGTAGGTTGCCTGCACCACCGGGTAGAGCACGACGAAGAAAATGATGGCGACGGCGGTATAGGCCTCGATTGGGTTGAAGTTCAGATCGGCGATCAGCTTGGCCTGATTGAGCGTTTCGACATAAGCGACCACCGAGGCGAGCGTCGACATCTTGAAGACCTCGATGCCACGATTGGTCAGCGCCGGCAGGATGCGCTTGATCGCGACAGGCAGGATGATGCGGCGAAGGGTCTGACCATAGCTCATGCCGATCGCCTTCCCTGCTTCCCATTGTCCAGGGTCGATCGACTGGATGCCGGCCCGATAGATCTCCGCGGAGAACGCCATGGTATTCAGCGAGATGCCGAGCACGGCTGCGAGGAACGGATCGACCTCGATGCCGGTCAGGATCGGGAAGGCGTAATAGAACCAGATGATCTGAACGAGCACGGGCGTGTTGCGAAAGACCTCGACAAAAGCGGTCGCCGGCCAGCGAAGGGCAGGGGACCGGGCATAGCGACCCATGCCAACAATGAGGCCGCCGCCAAGGCCGAGGACGACCGTCACGACGAAAATGAAGACGGTGCCCTTCAATCCGACCCAAAGCACCGGCCAGTTCTCGATGATGGTGGCGAAGTCCCAGTTATGCTCCATCAGCGGTACGACCACAGCGAGTGGTGCGACCACAGCGGGTGGCGCGTGCACAGCGCGAGGCTCAGTCGGTGATAGCTGGATGGGCTGGCGCTGAACGGGGCCCATTCTGGCGACTGGCAAGTCAATGCTGTGGCCATGCCACTCATGCCACCGTGCTTTCGCCGGAGCGGGCGAGGCGGCGCTCGACGGTGATTGAGAGCTGGCTGAAGGTGAAGATCAAGATGAAGTAGATGACCGCAACGACCGTATAGACTTCGAGCGGCCGGAAGGTTTTTTGGGCGAGGTCGTTGGCCTGGAACATCAGATCGGCATAGGCGACGGTCGACACCAGCGTCGTGGTTTTCAGGAGCTCGATCGAGCGCTCCATGAAGGCGGGGATCATGCGCTTCACCGCCTGCGGCAGGATGATGCGGCGAAGGGATTGGCCGTAGCTCATGCCGATCGCCTTCGCGCCTTCCCACTGCCCCTTGTCGATCGAGAGGATGCCTCCCCGGAAAATCTCGGCGAAGAACGCGGAGGACTGGATCGAGAAGGTGACGATCGCAGCGATGAACGGGGTCATACGCACGTCGATCAGGATGGGGAGCGCGAAGAAGAACCAGAAGAGCTGCACGAGAGGCGGCGTCGTTCGAAAGAATTCGATGATGAAGGCGGCCACGGCCGAGAGCGGCCGGAAGGTCGAAAGTCTGGCAAGGGCGAGAGAGAGACCGAGCGGCACGCCGAACAACAGCGCCAGCGCCGTCACCTTCAAGGTGTTCACCAGCCCCAGCAACAGGAGATCGATATCTGACAGAACCGCCAGAAAATCCCATTCATGCATAGGTTCAACCGTCTGCTCGCGTCCCTGATCGGTAAAAGACTAGCCAGCGTTTGTCAGATTGTCGACAATCTGCGATGCGATCATGGCGAAAACGAGGGGAGGAGCGGCGATGAGGCAACCGAACATCCTGTTCATCATGGCGGATCAGATGAGCGCCAAGGCGCTCTCGACCTACGGGCATTCCGTGACCAAGACGCCGGCGATCGATCGGCTGGCCGAAGAAGGCGCGGTCTTCGAGAAGGCCTATTGCAACTCGCCGCTTTGCGGGCCGTCCCGGCTCTCGATGATGTCGGGGCTTTTGCCGCACAAGGTTGGCGCCTATGACAACGCACCGGAGTTTCGCGCCTCACAGCCGACCCTTGCTCACTATCTCCGGCTTTCCGGCTATCTCACCTGCCTCAGCGGCAAGATGCATTTTGCCGGCCCCGATCAACTGCACGGTTATGAGGAGCGGCTGACCACGGACATCTATCCTTCCGACTTCGGCTGGACGCCGAACTGGGCCGAGCCGGAAGCCAAAGTCGCCTTTCAGAACATGCAAAACGTGATCGAAACGGGACCCTGTGCCCGCTCGCTGCAGATCGACTATGACGATGACGTCACCTATCAGGCGACCCGCTGGCTCTATGATCGGGCGCGTGCAAATGACGACCGGCCGTTCATGCTGACGACCTCCTTCACATCACCCCACGACCCCTATGTCGCCGAGCCGGAATTTTGGGACCTCTACTCGGATGACGAGATCGACCTGCCCACGACTCGGGCGATCGCACCAGAAAACATGGACGCCCATAGCCGCCGAATCTTCGAGCACTACTCGGTCGGCGAGGCCACGGTGACTGATGAAATGCTTCGGCGCATGCGCCACGGCTACTACGCCTCGATCAGCTATATCGACAGCAAAGTCGCAGCCTTGATGAGCGCCTTGGAGAAAGCCGGCCTCGCCGATGACACGATCGTCATCTTCGCCTCCGATCACGGCGACATGATGGGCGAGCGCGGGCTCTATTATAAAAAGACGTTCTTCGAATGGGCGGTGCGCGTGCCGCTGATCGTCTGGGCACCCAAGCGCTTCCGACCCAGGCGGGTCGAGGCACCTGTTTCGCTCGTCGACCTGCTCGCGACCTTCCACGATCTCGGCGGTGGCAAGCCCGAGGACATCCTGGAGACTGACGGTGTCTCGCTGGTCGACCTGCTCGAAGGCGGTGCTGCCACCCCTCGCGTCATCGCCGGTGAGTTCCTGGCAGAGGGCGTGTTCGAGCCGACCTTCATGCTGCTCGATGACAGGTACAAGCTCTTCTACAGCGAGACCGATCCGTCCCTGCTCTTCGATCTCAGAACCGATCCGGACGAATTCAACAACCTCGCGGAGAACCAGGCATATCGAGCAAGGCTGGGCGAGCTGACGGAGATGGCTTCGACATTGTGGAATGCGGAGGTGATCAAGGAGGCGATCATCGCCGATCAGAACCGCCGTCGCCTGATCGAAAGCGCCCATAGCATAGGGCGCCGGCCAAGCTGGGACTATCAGCCCATGACTGATGCCTCGACGCAATGGGTGCGGGCTGGAAAGTGGACCACCGAGGTCGAAGGAGATGCCCATCTCGATGTCGCGCCGGCTGAACCTTCACGGTCGATCCCAAAGACGGATTAGGGGGGATGGACCAGGGCATCTTTTCGAGTCGTGAGTGTTGAACGGAAGGTAAAACCGATCGGAACCAGATGTGGTGGCCACACCGCTAGATGCCGATCTCCGATAATGGTTGTGCAAATGCAGCAAGACCGTCCTGATAGTTCTGCAAGATGGCTTTTGCCTCTTGGGTCTCCGCCAATGCGAGCCGCCCATTTTGCCAGGCTGATATGCCGTCGAGCTTGATCGTCGGGTCGATCACTGTCCAGCAGATCTCGCCGGGCGGATGGTCGCCGCACACGTGAAAGTGCAGATAGCGGGGACTGCCGAAGGCGAGGGCGGACCAGCGGGCTGGGTTGTGGGCGGCAGGGAGAGGGTAGAACGTTCGGGGGTGGATGCCTGCATGCCATGAGTGGACGCAAAATGGGTCGATGCCGAACATCTCGCCGACTTTGATGTGGTGCTCCTGCACTTTTGCAACGACCGCCGCCGGCCCTTCGAAGTCGATGACGCGTCCTTGATCGAGGATCGCGAACGCAGGTTCGTCCAATCGCGCTTCGAAGGGTTGGTAATAGCGTGAGCCTGAACCTATCAACCAACGCGCAAGAGCAATTCGTCCGGAAAAATCGGTGGCCGGCACAGGCTTGAAGACAGTCATGGGAAAGCGGCTGACTTTGACGTCGCCGGCTTCATCGTCGGTGAAGGCCGCCGGGCTGCCAGCCAATTCGGTGCCGAGCGGGCAGGTTATCTCTATTCTTGCTGCCTGCATCATTCGTCGCTCGACATACGCTTTGACCTCGCGCATCAGGGTATGAGAGGTCGTGCCGAACCCTGACCCCAGGCACGCCGCATCATAGGCGTAGACCACTGTCTTGGTGCATTGGCCAGGCAATCCGTCGAAACGAAGCTGGTCGCCCATCCTGGCAAAAAACACGGTGTGATCGACCTTTGCCATCATGGCCTTCAGGTCCTGAGGTAAATCGAGATCGACACCCGGTGGTCCGACCTCGACTTCCAGGACAGCAAGCCCGAGAACACGCGCACGATCGGCAACGAACGCCGATACCGTGCAGTCATAGTAGCCGTGACGACTGTCCTCCCTGACGATGAGAAGGCGATCGCCCGCCCGCGCGTCGACGCAGTTCAGGAGAAGGTTGTCCGCGCCCGCCGTGAGATCCAACTGTCCGAGCTGGCCCAGACGTCCTGCTGTCAGACCATCCAGGAAAGGGGGCGCTGGAATTAGCTTGGAGGCTTCCGCTGACTGATATCGAACGTCGATCGCATGAGGTGCCGCGTTTACGGTCTTGTTTCCTTGTGTATTTGGCAAGCCGGCCAAGACTTTATCTCCGCAAACCTATGAGCTTGTTCTTGTTTCAAGCCAGTGTCGCTCTCCAAGCTAAGGTTCGGCAATATCTATGTTATAATCAGTATGATTAGCTATGCTTATAGGTGCACGGAATTCACCGGAGGTTCTGGTCGGGTGATGAGCGGGTCTGACTGATGAAGCCGAATTTGCCATTCGCGTCATTGCGGGTTTTCGAGGCTGTCGTTCGCATCGGCGGCTTTCGTCGGGCGGCCGAAGATCTTGGCATGACGCAAAGTGCTGTCAGTCAGCATGTCCGGCGCCTCGAGGAATGGCTGGGCAGGTCGCTGATCATCCGCGGACCCAGGCAGTCGATCCCAACAGCCGATGGCCTTCAGCTCCAAGAAGCCGTGACGAATGGCCTTGACCTCATCTCCGAGGCCTGCGCCGCTCTGAAGGATAGGAGCCGGCGTCACGATCAGCCCCTGATCATCTCGACACTTCCGGGTTTCGCGTTGAAATGGCTTTTTCCCAGGTTGATCAAGTTTGACCAGATCCATCCGGAGATCCCTGTCTCGATCATTACCGATTCGACGCCTACGGATTTCGCTGGTGACCATGAAACGCTTGCCATTCGTTACGGTCTCGGCCGTTATCCGGGCTTGCATGTCGAATGGCTGTTCGGCGAGACGTTGTTTCCCGTTTGCGCGCCATCCTTGCTGGAACGTGGCCCGCCCCTCGACCGGGCCGAGGACCTGGCACGTCACACCATCCTCATGGACGACGCCGTCAGAATCCATGGCAGGGGGCCAAGCTGGAATTCTTGGCTGGCTGCGGCTGGTGTGGATTTGGAAATCGAGGCGAATGCGCGGCGGTTTGGCCAGGCCAACATGGTCGTCCAGGCCGCGATCGAAGGTCTTGGGGTTGCGCTCGGCCGCGAGCCTTTGGTGGCGGATGAATTGGCCGCCGGCCGACTGGTTCGCCCGTTTTCGGACATCGTGCCGTCCGATTTCGCCTACTATCTTGTCTGTCCGAAAGACAGGCTCAACGATCGCCGCGTGGTAGCTTTTCGAGGATGGCTTACCGAAGAAGCCAGACAGATGCAGATGTCAGCTTGACGCTTCGAGGCCGGGCTCTCTGCCTATGAGATAACGCCGCGTTGTCCTGAGAGGGATAACGTCACATTCAGCGAGCCTTCATTGACCAGCCAGCGGCGGAGTGTGAACGAGCGGGCGCCCGCCTTATGCATCGGATCGGCTTGGGCGAGGGATTGCGCATCTTCGAAAGATCGGGCGCGGTAGACGATCATGCCGGCACCCTCCATCTCGTTTCCAGTGGCATCGGACAGAGGGCCGGCCAGAACCAGATCTCCCTTGGTCTCCCTCTCTTTTTGGTAGTCGAGATGGTCGGGAAGCGTGGCTTTCAAGAGATCCTGATCGCCGTTCGGCGTCGAAAAGACGACGAAAAGTTCCAACGCCAATGCACCTCGCGATCTCGCAATTTCCTTGTAATCGGTCCAGCTCGGCAAGAGAGCCCTCCCTCTTTCTGTGATGTTGCGAAACCTCACATCGTTAGCATGAATAACGATGTTGAAAAATCGATATTAATTGACAAATGTTGAAATAATAGTCAATTTTTCACATCAGGGTTGAGATCGAAAGGTTTGAAATATGCGTCTGATGGTCGGGCAATCTGGAGGCGGAACCGCCGTTTATGGCGCCGTCGGTAGTCAGGCGATCAACCTGACGGCCAGGGACCCGGCCCTCGGAACCGATCTTGGCGCCATCATCAAGGCAGGTTCCAAAGGTCTCGCGCATATCACGGCCCTGCTCTCGGATGTCGATGGCGCGTTGGCACTGGAGGGCGTCAAGCCTGCCTTGCCGCTGCGGTCCTCCGGGAAGGTGATTTGTCTTGGCTTGAACTATATCGATCATGCCAAGGAAGGTGGTTACGATGTGCCTGATTATCCCGCCTTGTTCATGCGCGCCATGACGTCGATGATCCCGGCCGAAGCGCCGATCATCCGGCCCCATTGCTCGGAGCGTCTCGACTACGAGGCGGAACTGATGGTGATCATCGGCAAGGGAGGACGGCACATCACCAAGGCGGATGCGCTTGATCATGTCTTCGGCTACACGCTGTTCAACGATGCTTCGATCAGAGACTACCAGCGAAAGACCCACCAGTGGACGCCAGGCAAGAACTTCGACGGAACGGGTCCAGTCGGACCTGTCGTGGTGACACCGGACGAACTGCCGCCAGGAGCCGCCGGCCTGCGCATTCAGAGCCGACTCAACGGCGAGATCATGCAGGATGGAAATACAGACGATATGATCTTTCCGGTCGATCAGACCATCGCGACCCTCTCAGAGGTAATGACCCTGGAGCCTGGTGATATGATCGCGATGGGAACGCCCCCCGGTGTCGGTCACGCGAGAAGGCCACCGGTCTGGATGAAGGCGGGCGACGTGGTCGAGATCGAAATCGAGGGGATCGGCGTCTTGCGCAATCCGATCGCCGACGAGGTGATGTCATGAGTGACGCCGTCGGCGAACAGGGAGAACAGCGTGCCGAGGCCTGGAGCGCCATTCGCGGACTTCGCTCCCGAATTGAGCGCCTCGACGACGACAGCATGGGGCTGATCCTCACCGAAGCTCGTTCGCATTATGCCTGGACTGACCGACCTGTCACGGACGACGATCTCAGGCGCCTGTATGAGGCGTTCAAATTCGGGCCGACGAGCGCCAACGGCAATCACGCACGGTTTCTATTTGCGCGTACCGAAGAGACCAAAGATAAACTTGCTGCCTGTGTCAATGAAGGCAATGTCGCCAAACTCAAAGCGGCTCCGGTGACGGCGATCATCGCCTACGACGTTGAATTCTGGCGGCATTTGCCAAAGCTGCATCCTCACAAAGATATGTCACCGACCTTTGCTGCCGATCCGGCAAAGGCCGAGGCTGCAGCGTTTCGCAATGGAACACTCCAGGGCGCCTATCTCATGATCGCCGCCCGCGCTCTCGGCTTCGACGTCGGCGCGATGTCGGGCTTTTCCAATCCCAAGGTCGACGAGGTGTTCTTTAAGGGCACGACGTTCAAATCGAACTTTCTTTGCAATATCGGCTATGCTGATGAGACAGCGTTGTTCCAGCGATTGCCGCGTTTCGAATTCGACGAGGTCTGTCAATTGATGTGATCATCGGCACCAAGGAATCATGACGCCAAAGCTGTCGGCGATCTGCCGATCACTTCTGGAAGGGCAACGATAAGGAATAGGGAGGCCATCATCATGCTTACGAGTTTTCGAAGCTTGGCTGGGGCGGCGATTGTCGCCATGGCAGCCTTCGGTGCGACCGCTTTGCCGACGAATGCCGAGACGATCAAGCTGATCGCGATCGACGGTTATCCCGCGCGCGCCATGTGGGTTAAGGAGTTTTCTGAATTCTTCATTCCCGAGGTCGACAAACGGCTTGCCGAGACCGGTAATCACCAGATTGAGTGGCAGGAGGCCTATGGCGGCTCGATCGTGAAGCCCAAAGGTGTGCTGGAGGGGATCGAGCTCGGCCTTGGCGACATCGGCATCGTGACGACCGTGTTTCATAATTCGAAACTGCCGTCCCAGGCGATCGCCTTCGTGACCCCCTTCATCTCGACCGACTCGCGCGTGGTTGCCAAGGCGGTGGACGAAATCGCCAAGGAGTTTACGCAGATGGCGGCGGAACTCGACGATCAGAACCAGGTTTATCTGGCGACCGGCGTCGTGCTCGACACCTATCAGGTCTTCAGCACCGAGCCGATCGCGTCCCTTGACGATATCAACGGTAAGAAGGTGGCGGGTGCTGGCTTTAACCTCCGCTACCTCGAAGGGCTAGGCGCTGCCGGCGTCCGCGGTGGTCTGACCGACTTCTACAACATGTTGCAGACCGGCGTGGTCGATCAGGCGATGCTCTGGCCGGAAGCCGCCATGACCTTCAAGATCCATGAGGTCGCCCCGCATATGCTCCAGGCCAATCTCGGCGCCGTGAACTCCAAGACGGTGACCGTCAACAAGGATGTCTGGGAAAGCCTGCCGGAGGAGGTGCAGACCGTTCTGCAGGATGTCGCCGTGGCTTATCGTGATCACGTTGCCGAGGTCGCGATGGGGAGGGCTGCGGACAGTCTTGAAAAATTCGCCGCTGCGGGCGGCACCGTGGTTGAGCTGTCCGTAGAGGAGCGGAAAGCCTGGGCGGACTCCATGCCGAACATTGCGGTCGAATGGGCAAAAGAACTCGACGCCAGCGGCGCCCCCGGTTCCGACATGCTCGTCGCTTATATCGAGAAACTGAAAGCTGCGGGACAAGAGCCCGCGCGCGATTGGGCCGCCGAGCTCTCCAACTAGGCGGCAGGGCCGCCTCCCATGCTGCGCTCTGCGCAAAAAGGGCTCAACAGCATCGCCATGGCGGCCAATGTCTGCGGTACGCTAGTCGTCCTGGCGCTGGTGGTTATCGTCAATATCGACGTGGTAGCGCGCGGCGTATTCAGCGCGCCGTTTCGCGGCTCGGTCGAAGTCGTCCAGTTCTCGATGGTGCTGATCGTTTTCCTGCAATTGCCTGATGTCGTGAGGGTCGATCGCCTGACCCGCTCCGACGGTCTCCTAACGATGATGGCCGGCAGGTGGCCGGCAGCGGCGCGCTGGCTCAACCGCGTGATCAATGTGATTTCGGCCGTTCTGATGGCGCTGATCGCCTATGCCATCTGGCCGGAGTTCGTCGACGCCTGGGAGACCGGTGACTACTTCGGCACACCAGGGGTGTTCACCGCACCCTGGTGGCCGGTGAAGTTGGCGATTTTCTTTAGCGCCGTTCTTTGCTGCCTGATCTGGGCGGGGAAGGTGTTGGAGAGTAAACGGAGTCCATCAAACCTTGAAGAAAAACACGCCGATGTTTGAAGCTTTCACCATCGCTTCTTGGGCATAACAAGTGGCGCTGCCACCACTCGAGATCGGCATCGTCTCGGTGATCGCGATCGTCGCCTTGATCTATCTCGGCCTTTATATCCCGATAGCACTCGCCCTCGTTTCCTTCGTCGGCATCTGGCTGATCCGCGACAATGTCGAGCTTGCGATCAACCTTTTGAAAATCGCGATCGGCGATAGCGTCACCGAATATGCGTTCGCCACCGTGCCGCTCTTCACCTTCATGGGGCTGATCGTCTCAAAGGCCGGCCTCGGCACCGATGTCTACGATGTCATGAACGACGTCTTCAGGCGTGTGAAGGGCGGAATCGGCATGGCGACGGTCGGCGCGAACGCCGTGTTCGCTGCCGTCACCGGATCGTCGATCGCATCGGCCTCGGTCTTCACCCGCGTCTCCGTGCCGGAGATGCTGCGTTACGACTACAACCCGCGCTTCGCCGTCGGCGTGGTCGCTGGCTCCTCCGTGCTCGGCATGATCATCCCGCCGAGCGCCATGCTGATCATCTATTCCTTCGTCGCCGAGCAATCGATCGGCCAGATGTTTCTCGCCGGCATCGTGCCGGGCCTGATACTGGCGTTCGCCTACATCCTCGCCATCGTCCTGATGGGCCGCTTCACGCCGGCCTTCATCAACAGCACCGGGGCGGGTGCGCCCGCCGGCGGGGCCGGAACGCCGGCCGGCGTTTACACGCCGCTCTCGCGGCGGCAGGTCGTCGATAAGACCGTGCCCATCGTCGGTCTGATTCTGGTGGTTCTGGGGGGCATCTACACGGGCTGGCTGACGCCGGTCGAGGCAGGGGCGGGCGGTTCCGCCGTCGCCCTGATCATTGCTCTCCTGAGGAAAAGCCTAAACCTGCAAGGTTTCTGGCAGGCGCTGATCGAGACCGGGCACATCACCGCCAGCATCCTTTTTCTGATCACCGCTGCCTCGATGTACAGCCGTATGCTCGGCTTCGCCGGCTTGCCCAATGAGCTGAGTACGTTTCTCGACCAGATGGATGCGGGCTTCGTCGTCATCATGGTCGCCTATGTGCTCTTGATGCTGGTCCTCGGCACTCTCCTCGATACGGCCTCGATCATCCTGATCGTCGTGCCGCTGTTTTTGCCGATCATCGAGCCGATGGGGTTAAGCCTGGTCTGGTTCGGGATCGTCACGGTGATCGGGGCTGAGATCGGCCTTCTGACCCCGCCGCTTGGCATTTCCTGCTTCGTCATCAAGGCCACCCTCGATGACCCGCGCGTTCAGCTGAAGGACGTGTTTCTCGGCGCCCTGCCTTTCGCCGTCGTCATGCTCCTTGTCCTGATCCTGATCATCCGCTTTCCGATGCTCAGCATCGGCATCCTCTAATGGCATGGCCATCTCATAGACTCGGACCGCTCTGGCCTAGGTCAACGGTATGCGGCCAGGTTTTCGACGTTCCGAAGGGGAGTTAAGTTCATGCGAACCGTCGACCAGCACTCGATCACCCAGGCCTTTCTCGACTATTGCAGCGATGACACCGATCCACGCTTGCGTGTGATCCTGGAGCGCCTGGCGCACCACCTGCATGCATTCACCCGTGAGGTCGAACTCACCCATGAGGAATGGCGAGCCGCTATCGGCTTTCTGACACGGGCCGCTGATATCACGACACCCGAACGCAACGAGTTCATCCTGCTGTCCGACGTGCTTGGCCTGTCATCGCTTGTCGACATGGTCCATTCACCGGCGGACGTCACGTCTTCGAGCGTACTCGGTCCCTTTCACATTTTGGGAGCGCCAGATTTGCCGGTCGGTGGCGATTTGAAAAAGGACAATGACGGCGCCACGGTCATCGTGCAGGGCAGGGTGCTCACGCCTGAGGGGCAGCCGATCAAGGATGCAGTCCTGGAGATCTGGCAAACCGCCGACAACGGTCTCTACTCGAATCAGGACAGCACTCAGCCCGACTACAATCTTCGCGCCCGACAAGTCGTCGGAGACGATGGGCGCTACGCCTTCACGACCGCTCGACCCGCCCCGTATATGGTGCCGTCGGACGGCCCCGTCGGTGATCTCCTACGCGCGACCGGCCGTCACCCTTGGCGTCCCTCCCATCTCCATTTCATCATTCAGGCCGAGGGCTATCGCACCCTGGTCACCGAGCTTTTTCCCGACGACGATCCTTATCTGGACGAAGACGCCGTGTTCGGTGTGCGCGAGGATCTGACGATGCATTATCAAGAGCATCATGACCAAAGCGAGGCACCCGCTGATCTCGAAGTGAGAGACCGGCTAACGACGCCATTCTACAAGATCGATTTCGATTTCCGTCTGGCCAAGACCTAACGTTCAAACCGAGGCATCGCCCCCGGCCAGTCCCTTGGTGAGAAAGGCGCCGGTTGCTCGATAATGCTCGACCAAACCGGCAACGGCGCGCGTCACATCGCGATTCAGGGCGGCCTGCATGATGGCTTGGTGCTCTTTCGTGATATTGCGTTTGGGGTAGGCGACTTTGCCTGCGACATGACGGTAGCGAACATTCTGATCATAGAGCTGATGGCAAAAATTCAGGAGGATCGACGAGCCGCATGCCGAAATCAGCGCCATATGAAAATCCCTATGGCGTCGTTCCCAATCCTTACTCGCTATGAAGGTATTCTTGCTGATGGATCGTTCCATCCGTGAGAGATGATACTCGGCAAGCACCACCCGCTCCTCCCAGTCCTTGCCACCGCGTTGGATCGATTCAGATAGTGCTCGCTCTTCGAGCCAACAGCGTGTGGTGAGGAGCTCTTCAAATGCTTCAGCACTGACGAGCGCAACCCGAAAGCCGCGCTGGTCAACACGCTCGACCAACCCGTCGGATGTCAGAAGGCTAAGCGCTTCTCTGATAGGGCTGGAGCCGGAACCGTAGGCCTGACGCAGTTCGTCGATCTTGAGTTTTTGTCCGGGCTCGAGCACCCCAGTCAGGATGTCGACACGGACCCTGCCATAGACCTGCGCCGTGACCGACGTTGCCTGAGTGCCAGGACCCGTAGTTGCTGTTTGTTCCATCCAAGGCCCCGATCACAAAAGTTGATCACGACAATGTCCTGCAGGCATTAAACCTCAAGCTGCGTAATAGACCAAGCCAGCCCTTATTGAACAATCGATCTAAAAAGAAAAGTGTAGTTAAAATCAATTTTTCCAATTCGATTATTAATGGCTTCGAAGTAGAAGAAGCCCTGTGAGACGTTTGCCTTTCTGCCTGGCGGGGTGCGAAGTTGGATGACAGCCTCGTCGAACGGCCTGAGGCTGGTCAACCGAGACGCCGGCGGCGTCCGTTACATGGCGGTGAAGCCGGCGTCGATCATGACGCATTCACCGGTGATCAGGTCGGAGGCGCTGGAGGAGAGGAATAGTACGAGATCGGCGACTTCGATCGGCTTGCCGAAGCGAGCCAGCGGTGTTTTGTCGAGCATCGGCTGGCTCTTGGCCCTTTCGCCCCAGACCTTTTCGCCCATGGGTGTCAGAATGATCGTCGGGCAGACGGCGTTGCATTGGATATTGTGCTTCGACCACTCGACGCACATCACCTTGGTCAGCATGTTCAGCCCGCCTTTCGAGGCGGCATAGGCGCCGTGCTGATCGAGGCCGACGACGCCGGCCTGGGACGAGATATTGACGATCTTGCCGGCCTTCTTGGTGATCATGCCGGGTATTACCGCCTGGGCCAGGAGAAAGGGTGCTCTGAGATTGACCGCCATGGTCTCGTCCCAACGGGCGGCCGTCGCATCCAGCAGCGGATCGATCAGGGCGATGCCGGCGTTATTGACGAGAATATCGATGGCGCCGACATGGGTTAGCGCATCGCGCGTCGCCTTGCTGCAGCCCTCGATGGTGCCGAGATCCGCTTCGATCACCAGGCACGTCCGCGAAGCGTCTTCGACGGCGCTGCGCGCTTCCTCCAGACCCTCCTTATCGCGTCCGACCGCGATGATATCGGCGCCGGCATCAGCCAGGACCTTGCAGATATCCAGGCCAATCCCCTTCGAAGCGCCGGTCACCAGCGCCCATTTCCCCTCGACCCCAAACCGTTCCGTCCAAGCTGCCAACGTCTTCTCCCTGATTTTTGTTGATGACGACAACGATACGGGGGCTGCAAAGGCAGGGCAATGTTGCGGGGCTTTGGCCAAGTTCGGTTTCTGTGTCGGGGATACTGCCGTTGGCCGGGTTGAAGGGGGCTAGTCAGCCTTCGTGGCGCCAGGCCTTGATCCGATTGATCTGTCCGCTGGTCGAGCTGTCATGGCTGGTGATTGGGCCGTCGCCTTCAAGTTCGGGCAGGATCACCTTGGCCAGTTGCTTGCCGAGCTCTACGCCCCATTGATCGAAGCTGTTGATGCCCCAGACGATTCCCTGGGTGAAGATCTTGTGCTCGTAGAGCGCGATCAGGCGACCAAGCATGTGCGGCGTCAGCCGGGGGTAAAGGAGGGCATTGGTCGGCTTGTTGCCCTCGAACACTTTGTGCGGGAGGAGCGCTTCCAGTCTGTCACCGGCCAAGCCAGCGGCCTGGAGCTCGGTGCGGGCTTCGGCTTCGGTTTTGCCAAAGGCGAGCGCTTCGGTCTGGGCAAGAAAATTGGCGAGCAGTTTTTCCTGATGATCACCGAGAGGTGTCTGGCTCATGGCTGCCGCCAGGAAGTCGGCGGGGATCAGCTCGGTGCCCTGGTGGATCAGCTGATAGAAGGCATGCTGCCCGTTGGTGCCGGGCTCGCCCCAGATGATCGGCCCTGTCGCATAGTCGACGCGTGCACCGTCCCGCTGGATAGTTTTGCCGTTGCTCTCCATGTCTCCCTGCTGAAGGTAGGCGGGCAGGCGATGAAGGTGCTGATCATAGGGAAGCACGGCATGGCTCGCCGCCCCGAAGAAGTTCCGATACCAGATGCCGATCAGTCCTAGCAGGACAGGCATGTTTTTTTCGAGCGGTGCCGTTCGGAAATGTTCGTCCATGGCATGGGCGCCGGCCAGGAGCTCTTCGAACTTCTCCATGCCGATGGCGAGAGCGATGGGCAGGCCGATCGCCGACCAGAGGCTGTAGCGCCCGCCGACCCAGTCCCAGAACTCGAACATATTGGCGGTATCGATGCCAAAGGCCGCGACCGCATCGGCGTTGGTCGAGACCGCTACGAAGTGTTTGGAAACAGCGGCTTCATCGCCGAGGTGCTCGATCAGCCACGCCCGGGCCGAGCCCGCGTTGGTCATCGTCTCTTGTGTGGTGAAGGTCTTGGAGGCGACGATGAACAGGGTTTTCGCAGGATCTAGGCCTTCCAGACAATGCGCGAGGTGAGCGCCGTCGACGTTCGACACGAAGTGAGCGCGCAGATCCGCCCGTCCATAGGGCTTGAGCGCTTCGGTCACCATCAAGGGGCCGAGGTCCGAGCCGCCGATGCCGATATTGACGATATCGGTGATCGCCGCACCGCGATGGCCGCGCCATCTGCCGTCGCGAACGCGCTCGATGAAGCTACGCATCCGCTCCAGCACCGCATTGACGGCGGGCATGACATCCATGCCGTCCACGAAGATCGGCCGGTTGCTGCGGTTGCGAAGCGCAACATGCAGGACGGCACGACCTTCGGTCATATTGATCGGTTCGCCGGCGAACATGCGATCTCGCCAGCCCTCCAGGCCGACCTCTCGCGCAAGATCGACAAGAAGAGCAAGGGTCCTGCCCGTGATCCGATTCTTGGAAAGGTCAAGCAGCAGCTCGTCATCTTCGATCGCGAACTTGTCGAACCGGCTGGGATCGCCCGAGAAAAGCTCGCGCAGATGAACCGGAGCCATCTCGGCGGCGTGATGGGCAAGGGCTCGCCAGGCGGGGAGGGTGGCGGGGCTGGGCATGAGAATTTCCCTCATCGACAGAGATTGATCGGGCAGCTCATCTGATGAGATGTCGTAGAGGCCGGAGCCCATCCGTCAATGCGGCAAATTCAGATCGACGGATCAAATCGACAGCGGCTGGTTTTTCGGGTCGAACGGTGGGGTGTCCAGGACGATGGCGCTTCGGCGGTTGCCGAGGATATCGATGGCGATCTCCACGCCGCCCTTGGCGAAGTCGCTGGGCAACAGGACATGGGCAAGACTTTGGCCGGCGTGATGGCCGAAGCCGCCGGTGATGACCGAGCCGACCATCGCATTATTGCAATAGACCGGCTCGCCGCCGAGGGCATCAGCATTGCCGGCTTCGACGGCGGCGAGAACGCAGAGGCGCATCTGGCCCTGCTCTTCCTGCGCAAGCAAAGCGGTCCGACCGATAAAGTCGGGTTTGTCCCGGTTCAGCAGCGCCTCGAGCCCAGCCTCATGGGGGTAAAGATCGCTCAAGCTTTCCCCACCGAGACCACCGAAGCCAGATTCGAGACGGAGCGATTCGATAGCCCCGATGCCGACGTCCATAAGGCCAAGGTCCTGCCCAGCGACGAAGAGCGCCTCATAGACCGTCGCCATATATTCCATCGGTAGGTGAAGCGCATAGCCGAGATCGCCTGTCAGCGAAAAACGCATGACCTGCGTTGGCGAGCCCGCCACTTCGATCTCGGTGGCGGAGAGATTGGGGAGGGCTTTGTTCGAGACATCCTCGTCCGTAACTCTTGTAAGGAGAATGCGCGCCTTGGGGCCGGCGAGTGCGAGCACACCGTAGCGCATCGAAACAGGTGCATAGAGAACCCCTTCGCTCGGCAGGCAGTATTCGAAACGGCGCTGGTGGATGCGTTCAAAGGCTGCGGGGCCGAGGAGATAAAAGCCCTCGGCGGAGATACGAGCCACGGTGAACAGGCCGGCAATCTGACCCTTTCTGTTCAACATCAGCCCCTCGGCGACCATGCCGGTCTCTTTCGGTAGGTCTGAGGCGAGCGCGTGATTCAAGGCGGCCTCGGCATCCGGTCCTTCGATCACGTGCTTGGCGAAAACCGCCGTCAGGTCGGCTATCCCAACAGCGTGGCGCAGGGCGTAGCATTCCCTTTTGACGGCGTCATGACGGGCCGTTCGGCCGAATGAGCGGATCGCCAGGCGTTCGGCTGCGGTTGCTGCGAACCAACACGGGCGTTCCCAGCCAAAGTGGACGTCGAACTGTGCACCATGGGCAGCGAGCTGATCGTGGATGGCGGTACGCTTTAGCGGGCCGCCTGCGGATGGCCGATCATGGGGAAAGCGGATGGCGAAATGACGGCTGTAGGCGTCTCTTGCGGCGCTGTTTACGTAGTGCCGCCCTGCAAAGGCACCGAAGCGCGCGACATCGAGGGCGAACAGATCGAGCGGCGGTTCGCCCTCGATGATCCACTCGGCAAGTGCCTTTCCGGCACCACCTGCAAGTGACAGGCCGTTCATGAAGCCTGAGGCGACGAAATAGTTGGTAAGGCCCGGAAGCGGTCCAAGGAGAGGGCGACCATCGGGTGTCATGGTAATGAGACCGTTCACCGGCGCCTTTCTCGGCACGTTAGCAAAGCAGGGTAGGCGTTTCCCCGCCTTGATCACATAGGGGGCCAATCGATCCGGGGCGCCCTCGATCATATGCTCGGCTGATCCAAGGGGCAGGCCAGCATCCTTTTCGTTCCAGATCCGAGGCTCCGCCTCGAATGCACCGAGCTGCAGGCCATCGGCTTCAGCTCGGAGGTAAAAGGCGTTATCCGGCTCGCAAATGAAGGGGAGTGAACCGTCCAGCCGTTGCACTTCATCGATCTGCTCTGTCACCACATATTGATGCTCGATCGCGACGATCGGTAAGTCCCGGCCGATCATCGATGCGACGTCCTTCGCCCAAAGCCCGGCGGCATTGACCACGACGTCGGCGACGATCTCGCCCCTATCGGTAATCAGGAGCCAGCTGCCATCCGATTCCTGAGACATGGCGAGCACAGCAGTCTGTTCAGAGACCTCGGCGCCCAGACCTTCAGCGGCGCGCGCGAGCGCATGGGTGAGCTCGTGGGAATCGACATGGCCAGCCAATGGATCGTAGAGGCCGCCAGCCACGCCTGCCGGGTCGATCAAGGGGTGATGGTCGAGAATCTCACGGCGGCTTAGAAGGAGGTGCGGCATCCCAAGCGGCCTGCCAAGGCCAGCCCGGCGCTTTAGCTCATCTAGACGGGCCTCGCTGGTGGCGAGAATGATGCCGCCGGTACGGCGGGTGGTCAGGGAGAGGTCCGACCGCTCGGCCAGGCGTTCATAGAGCCGAATGCTGTCATCGCGCAGTCGGATGAGACTGGGTGACAAATCGAACCGGTCCACATTACCGGCGGCAAGCCAAGTCGAACCTGCGGTAAGCTCGGTTTTTTCAAGGAGTGTCACGTTCTGCCAGCCAAGCGCTGCCAGATGGTAGATCAGGCTGCATCCAATGATGCCGCCGCCGATCACGACGACTTGGGCATAGTCTTTCAAGGCATTCTCAACGGCCTGCGTCACCGGCAAACTGATCGAAGCCGCGGATGACACGACACTACGATCTCGGATCCGAAAAGGATACCCGGAGACGTCCTCCTCTCGATTGATGCTGATAGAATTGGCGCTCCGCCGGCACTGGTCAACGCGCTGACGGTGATAACTGGTGGAAAACCTTCGATCCCGCTGGCCGTTAGCGCCTTTCGGCTGGCGTCAAGACGGCGTTCCCGGATTTGGGAACACCGCTCGATCAACAATCAGTTGCGTCGGCTGAACTCGGTGTCGCTGCCGGCAGCGAGAGTCTTGGCCTGATCGATCCATTTTTCCCGTTCGATCCGGCCCTTGAAGCGCAGGTGCCGGTCGACCCAGGCGACATTGTCAGGCGTGAAGGCTGCAATCTGAGCGAAATGGTAGATGCCGAGGCCGTTCAGCGTCTTTTCCAGCTTAGGACCGACACCGCTGATTTTCTTCAGATCGTCGGCGACACCGCCACGCGCCTGCGCAAGGGCTTCAGGCCGCAAGCCTTCGTTTTCCTGGTCCCCTCCGCTCGATGCGCTGCCCGTCGCGCCAGAAAATCCTTGCCCGTCGGCTTCTGCAAGGTGAGACGGAGATGCCGCCCTTTGGCGAAAACCGGGTTCGTTTTCGTTGCCCGGACCGCCTGAGCTTCCGGCGCCGCTCCCGCCACCAGCTGCTCCACTTCCGGTTCGATCGGCACTGCGTACCGAATCTGTTCCACCAACCAGGCCCAACGCGCCTCCGCCGCTCGTGCTGCTGCCCGAAGCAGTACGCTCCAGCTCCATGATATGAGCCTGCAGTCGCTCAACTTCCCGTTTGCAGGTGCCGTTAGCCTCTTTAGCGGTCTGCAGATCGCGCTCCAAGGTCTCGGTTCGCGCTGTCGCTGCAGCCAGGTCTCTGCCAAGCTTCTGGGCGTCGCCACCGGCCGCTTGCCGGTCAGCAAGGGATGCTTTGGCTTCGGTCAGCTCTTTTGCTCGTGCGGCCAAATCACTTTCCAGGTCGCCTACACGCTTTTCAGCAGCGGAAAGCGCGCTGAGCTTGCTTTGATGTTCGCGGTGAAGCTTCTGCAGGCTCTGCTCGTGGGTTTCTGTAAGGCTCTTTGCTTCGGCAGCCGATGCCTCGAACTTAGCTCTTGCTTCATTGGCCTGGGTGACCTCGCCAACAAATCGGTCACGTTCCGTTTCGACTTCGCTCAACTTCGAACGCCAACGAGCGTCGAGATCTTTCAGCTCATTTTGAAAGCGAGCGCCACGCAGAAGCCAGCCGATGACGAATCCCAACATCGCGGCAATTAGCAGGAAGACCAGAATTTGGAAGATCAGATAACCCAACGTGCCTCTCCTTAAAGTCGATTTCCGGGGATTATATCATTAATCCCTGATCGTTGATTCCCGCATTTGGCTTCGATGAGCCCCTGCCTATACCAGACGCTGTCGGACTCTGGTCCCCTGCGACCATCGATGCTGGTGTTTCAGGGTTTCGTCGTCTCGTCCCGGACGGTACGAACGCCCCAAACACTCGCAACGGCTTCCATCGCCTGCTGGGTTGCTTCGGCATCGGACGCCGTTCCGGTCAGAGCGGCATCCCGTCCGTGCATTTCAACAGCAGCCCAACTTTGACCCACAGCCTCAAGCTCTTCCTGACCGCGCTCGGCGAGGTCGTCTTCTATCCAGCCTCCGGCCAAAACTATGGTAAGTAGTGCGAGAAGGACAAAACCGATAAGGCCAAGTCCCAAGATCGTTGTTGATTTCATCAGCCGACCCCAAGGCAATCATTTTTCACTATCTCTACGCCGAACGACAGAACACCACAAAAATTGCGAGAGCCCCACGCTCGAAACGAATCAAGCCAACACAATCGTAATCTTAAGAGGATTTTAGGTCAAAACTAAGAAAAAATTTACAAAAAAGATTAGTTTAATGAAACTAATCGCCTTCTGCAGACAAAGCCGCGCATTTTGGCTTAACTGTCTGCATTGGTCGCAACTATCGGTTCAGGCATGAACGTGCCTGCCCGCCTTTCTTTCTTGGATCGCCCGTTTGCGCGTTGCTCAGTGGGTGATGAGCGGCGGCAGGCTCTTTGCCTGATCGACCCAGGCGGCAACCTGCTCTTCAGAAGGCGTAGATCGGGTCAACTTTTTGGCCGTGTTAACTTCCTTCATTTTCGCCGTCAGATTATCGGCGCGTCGATTGCGCAATTCCTTGACGGTATCGACACCGGCAGCCTCAAGAAGTTCGGAGAATTGCTTGCCGATGCCGGAGATGCGCATCAGATCTGCGAGATTCGCCCACTTGAGCAACTGACCATCGTCAAGACCGGTAGCACCAGCAACTTCGCGCCGGCCCTTGGCGCTGGCGCAGCTGTCCAGGAGCTTCTTCGTGTCGGTGATACCTGCGGCCGAGAGCTTCTTGCCGTAAACCGGGCCAATGCCCTCAATTTCTTCGATTGGGTAGTTCATCGATTTACGTCCAGATGTTGATGATAGGGAGCCCCTTAGCGTCGGGCGCTAAGGGGTAATGCCATCGGGGCTATTTCTTCAGGAGGTCGCGGATCTCAGTCAAAAGCAGCACGTCAGCTGCAGGCTCCGCCGGAGCCGGCTCTTCTTCCTTGGCACGGTTCATCTTGTTCACCGCCTTCACCAGCATGAAGACAGCGAAACCAACCACGAGGAGATTGATCACGGCATTGATGAAGGCGCCGACACCGATGACCGGCGCTCCGGCCTCCTTGGCTGCATCGAGCGTGGCGTAGTCCTCACCGGTAAGGCTGAAGAAGATCGTGCTGAAGTCGACGCCGCCCATGAGATAGCCGATTGGCGGCATGATGACGTCTTCGACCAGCGACCCTACCGCGGCGCCGAAAGCAGCGCCCATGATGATGCCGACGGCCATATCCATCGCGTTGCCACGCAGGATAAACTCTTTGAATTCTTGAATCATAACGGTGTCCTCTTTGCCCCCAAAAAGCTACTAAGCTTGAGTTAGCCTTTGCTACAAGTTTTAGTCACAAGCTATTCTGCATCGACAAGTGATTCAACACAAGTCTCTGCGCTAAAACGAGAAATATCGAACGTTGCGGCACGTGCAAACCGCTCGTTTGGCTTTCTTTTAGTTTCGGTCAGCTCGGCGTGTCGGATGGAAACAGGAACTCGCGCCCAACCTTAACCCGTTCCGTACCATCATAGGCGATCACATCAGCGGTAGCATAGGTTTCGCCCCAAAGCTCGGGCAGGTAGGACCCGGTGCCGATGAAGTCGATCGGTGCTCTGATGCTGGCCATCAGCTTGCACTTTCTTGGGCTGAAGCCGGAGCTTGCGATGATCTTGACCTGATCGAAACCGGCGTCATCCAGCGTTTCGCGAATATGAAAAATCGCCGCCGCCGTCACACCGGTGCCGGTGAGCCAGCGAAGCTCGGTCTCGGTGCGGTAGGTGCGGATCGCGTGGGCGGCATGGCGGTCGAGGACGGCATAGGAGGCGGCGGTATCGAGCCCTTCGATAAAGCGGCCGCCATGGGTGTCGATGCGTACGCCGAGGCGGCCAGCGGCAGCGAGGTCGGGAAAGCGCCTGCATACCTCGAGGCTGTCGGTCACCTCCTGGCCGAAATAGTCGACCAGCACGTAGAGTGGATCGTCCGGGAAGGTTTCATGAAACATCTCGGCCGCGCGTAGCGTCGAGCCGGCATAGCCGATCAGCGCATGGGGCATGGTGCCCAGGCCTTTTTCATTGCCGAAATAGTGCGCGGTCGCATCGGTGGCGTTGCCGATGAAGCCCTTGGCGTCGGTCTCCCGGTTTGCCTTGGCCGAGCCGACGCTCGCGGCATAGGCCATCATTTCAGCCATGTCGGCACCGGCGCAGTGGCGTGCATCCATCGCGATGAAACTGACATAGGGAAGATCGGTGCACATCAGGAAGGCGTTGAAGGCGGCGACGCAGGGCGGGCCGAGGCGCTGCAGAAACACCGTTTCCAGATCGACCAGATGGGCAAAGGGCCCCCTGATATACATCAAAGGCTCACCGGCGCCGACCCAGTCGCCTTCCGCATAGAGCATCTGGATGTCGAAGCTGACGCCACGCGCATCGGCCATTGCCTCGAGCCAATCGATCGCGAGCTTGGGCGTAAAGATCACCGGGCGGCGCATGAAGACCGCGTAGGTGACCTCGCAATCGCCGAAACTGCCGACGATTTCGCGGGTCTTCAAAAAATACTTGTCGGTGAAGTGCTTGAGATCAGGTTCGCTCGGCCCCATCGCCGGCTCTCCGCTTGTCGCGTTCCCTTAATCCGATAAGCGTTTGGTGTGGCTAAGGCAACCCGTTATGCGGTCACCGTCCGCCATGGTCGCGCATACTAGGCATTCGATCGATAATGATAGCGGTAGACCTCGCGAAAGCCGAGGCTCTGGTAGAGGCGCTTCGCCGGCAGGTTGTCGGCGACGACCGCAAGCCAGGCAGTATCGGCGCCCTCCCGTCGGCTCCAGGCAAAAAGCTCGCGCAGCAATGCGCGCGCAAAGCCCTGGCGACGACGTCCGCTGACGGTCAGGACTTCAAAGAGGCCGGTGAGTTCCTGATCGACCACCATCAAAGCGAGTGCGTCGATATCATCGCCACCTTGGATACGCGCATAACCCGCCTTGGGAACGAGGCGCTCGAGCATCGCCGTGAGCGTGGCGAGATGCCCACTCTTCGCTCCGTCGATTCGGTAACAGCTTTTCAACCAGGCTTGATCCGGCTGCTTTGCGATCTGGACAGGGTGAACAACGTCGCCATCGAATCGTGTTGCGAGGTCGTCGAGATCTGCGGTCATCACGATGGTCTCGTCGAAACGCCGCCAGCCGCGTTCGTTCAATCCTGTGTCGAGGGCAGGGGAGGCGAGCGGTGACAGGCGGAAGATCGCGGGTAGGCCGCGGTCCCGATAGATGTCGACGACACGGTCGATACGTGTACCAAGATCGCTGTCATCGGTAGCGAGACAGGTGACGGAATTCGATCGCTTGGTCACGCCGTCAGCGAGCCTGACCACCCAGTCGCCGTCAAAGGCCGTCGAGAGCGCCGGCCAGGAGGTGAGCATCGACCGCTCCAGCCGCTCTATCATTTCCATGGAGGCGCCATCCAAGTTCACCCCGACCATGGCATGGTCAGAGGGGACGGTTGGTGGCGATGTCGCTCTGGATGTTCTTGGCGTAGCAGAAGAGGCGGAGGCGCTCGGCGGCGAATTCGAGAGCCGCGGAAATGTCGGTGGTTTCGCCGAAGCCGATGATCACCATCAAGAGCTCGTCCGTGTCCAGCGAAATCAGCGAACGTTCGCTATCGCTGGTCGGGCTGCCAAAAGGACCGGCGCCATCGACGAAGATCGGGAGGTTTTCGAGATTGAGCCGGCCACGACCGATCGCTTTGTAACCTTCGTCGGTCTCGCCCTTCCTGAACACCAGGGGGGGCTCCAGGGATTTCACGTCGTAAGCGCCGATCGAGAAGCCGGTTTTGAGCGAGATCAGGTTATTGGTGTCGACGACATTGTTGATGCGGTAGATGCCCTTGCCTTGCGTCAGCCGCCGCATCAGACCCTCGGCCGAGGGCCGATAGCGGCTCGGGTCCTTGCCGAGCATCTTGTAGGCTTTGCGTGTCGCACTGATCTGCGCGATGTCGCCGACCGTGCCGCCTGAGAGGCTGGTCAGCCGCTCCGCTGCAGTTTTATCCAATGCCTCGCTCAAGGCCTGTCCGGGTTCCGTCACGGTCACGGAGCATTGGAGAACGCCGAGCGTCACGGGAACATTGACTTTGGCGAATGCCTTGCAAACGGCGATGTCGAGCATATCGGTCCTCATGCCAAAATCGCCGCGCAGGGATGCTGCGGCATGTTCATCAAGCGGATAACAGTTCGGTGCCGTCGATCGAAACGCCGAAACCGCCGAGACCGACATATTGACGGGAACGGGTGGCGAGAAGCCTGATCGACGAAACGCCGAGATCACGTAATATTTGAGCACCAAGGCCGACGTCACGCCAGTCCTGTTTACGGCTCTGATCGCTATTTGTCGTCGTGGCGGACTGGCCGAACTCACCGACCGGGACGCCTGCCGCTCCCTCGCGCAGGTAGACCAGAACGCCACGGCCTTCTTCGTCGAAACGCTTGAACACGTCGGAAAGCAGCCTGTGGTGGCCGAACACGTCTTCGAGAACGTTTTCGCGATGCAGCCGGGTCGGCACGGACAGCCCGTCTCCGACGCCGCCGAACACCAATGCCACATGGTGGATGTCGTCGAACGGCGTTGAATAGGTATAGCCCTTGGCGGGGCCGATCTCGGTCGCAATCTCGAACTCGCCTACGCAGTCGATCAGCCGCTCGCGCCGTTGCCGATAGGCGATCAGATCGGCGACCGAGATAACTTTGAGTTGATGCTCGTGGGCGAAGGCCTGCACTTCCGGGCCGCGCTTAACCGTGCCGTCGTCGTTTACCAGCTCACAGATGACACCGACCGGCGGCAAGCCTGCGAGCCTTGCAAGGTCGATCGCCGCTTCGGTATGACCGGAGCGCATCAGCACACCGCCATCCTTGGCGATCAGCGGGAACACATGACCAGGCCGGACGAAGTCACCGGCACCGGCATTGCCGTTGGCGAGTGCCCGCACGGTGGAGCAGCGCTCCTCGGCCGAGATACCGGTCGTGGTCTCAAACCGATAGTCGACGGAGATGGTGAACGCGGTGCCAAGCGGCGCATCATTGGCGGCGACCATTGGGTCGAGATGCAGGCGCCTCGCATCCTCGGCAGCCATCGGCGCGCAGACGATTCCGCAGGTGTTGCGGATGATGAAGGCCATTTGCGCCGGCGTCGCCTTGGCCGCCGCCATCACCAGATCGCCTTCGTTTTCGCGATCATCATCATCGATCACTACGACCATGCCGCCATCCGCGATCGCGGCAATGGCGTCCTCAACGGTGGAACGCTCGGCGTTCGCGTTTTCGTCAGCCTTCGGCGGGCTTGCCGTCATTGGGCCGCTACCCGTTCGGCGATGCGCGCTTCCTTCAGCGAATTCGCGATCAGGAAGGCGAGCTCGAGGCTTTGGGAGGCGTTAAGGCGTGGGTCGCATTGAGTGTGGTAGCGAGCTTTCAGATCCTCGGAGGTGATCTCCTGCGCCCCGCCGGTGCATTCGGTGACGTCCTGGCCGGTCATCTCGATATGCAATCCGCCGGCATGGGTGCCTTCGGCCCGGTGAATCTGCAGGAAGGCGTCGACCTCACCGACGATGTTGTCGAACGGCCGGGTCTTGTAGCCGCTCGTCGACTTGATGGTGTTGCCGTGCATCGGATCGCAGGTCCACACCACCTTCTGGCCGGCCCGTTCGACCGCGCGGATCAGGGACGGCAGATGCTCCTGCAGCTTGTCCTTGCCCATGCGCGTGATCACCGTGAGCTTGCCCGGCTTGTTGGTGGGGTTGAGCACCTCGCAGAGACGCAAGAGATCGTCGCCGCTCATGTTGGGTCCCGCTTTCACGCCGATCGGGTTGGCGATGCCGCGGCAGAACTCGACATGCGCACCGTTCAGATCGCGTGTGCGCTCGCCGATCCAGACCAGATGCGCGGACGTGTCGTACCAGCGTCCCGACGTGCTATCGATCCGGGTCATCGCCTCCTCGTAGCCTAGCAGCAGGGCTTCGTGGGAGGTGTAGAGCGTGGTGCGCCGGATATCCGGTGTCGAGATATCGGAGACGCCACAGGCCTCCATGAAAGCCACCGCTTCGGTGATCCGGTCAGCCATGTCCTGGTAGCGCTCACTTTGTGGCGATGTCTGGACGAAGTCGAGATTCCAGCTATGGACACGGCTAAGCGACGCAAAACCACCTTGGGTGAGGGCGCGCAGGAGATTGAGGCTGGCAGCGGCCTGGCCATAAGCCTGGAGCTGGCGTTCCGGATCGGGCTTTCTGGCGTCCGCCTCGAACGCCATGCCGTTGACGATGTCACCGCGATAGCTCGGCAGCTCGACCCCGTCCTGCGCCTCGACGTCGGAGGAACGCGGCTTTGCGAATTGGCCCGCAAGCCGCCCCACCTTGACCACCGGCAGGGCAGCGCCATAGGTCAGTACCACCGACATCTGCAGTAATACGCGCAACGTATCGCGGATGGTGTTCGGATTGAAATCGGCGAAGGCTTCGGCGCAATCGCCACCCTGCAGCATGAAAGCTCGACCCTCGCAGACCTCGGCGAGTTTCTTTCGGAGCTTCCGGGCCTCGCCGGCGAATACCAGTGGCGGGTAACCGGCAAGCTTGCTCTCGACCGACGCCAGAACATCGGCATCGTCATAGGCCGGCATCTGGGCGGCGGGATAGCCGCGCCAGCTCTCAGGGGTCCAGTCTTTCGCCATTCAGGCCATCCTTCATAGACTTCGATACGAGCACCGGCATCAGCACGAACGCCGGCAATCAAGCCGAAGCTTGATACATGGTAACGAATTCCTCCGCGGCAGAGGGGTGGAGACCGACCGTCGCATCAAAATCTGCTTTGGTTGCCCCGGCGGTCATCGCCACCGCCAGGCCCTGCATGATTTCGCCGGCATCGTCGCCCACCATATGAGCGCCGAGCACACGATCGGAAGCCGCATCCACTACCAGCTTCATCATGATCTTGACCGGTTCCTCGGTCAATGTATGCAGCATCGGCCGAAAGCTGGTCTTGTAGATCGTGACGTCGTGGCCTTCGTCTCGCGCGCGCTCCTCGGTCAGCCCGACGGATCCTGCCTCGGGCAGGCCGAAAACGGCGGTTGGAATGGTGTCGTAGCGCACCTCATGGGGATTGTCGTTGAACAGCGCTTCCGCAATCGCGCGGCCTTCTGCAATGGCGACAGGTGTGAGGTCGCTGGCGCCCGAGTTGAGACCGGCGCCCGCATGATCGGAGCAGTCGCCTACGGCATATATGCTCTCGATTCCGCTCCGATAGCTGTGATCCACATGGACGGCGCCGCTCCTGTCCATGGCAACGCCCAATTCCGACAGACCCAGATTTTTCGTATTCGGAATCGGATTGCGCCCTGTCGCATAGAGCACGGTATCAAAGCGCATTTCGCCTGCCGACGTCTTCACCCGAAAATCGTCCCCATCGGGTTCGATCGCATCGATCGTGGTGCCGGCTCGAACGTCGAGGCCGTGGACTTTATATTGTTCGACCAAAGCTTCCCGGACATCCTGGTCGAAACCGGCAAGCGGGAGTGGCTTCCTGAAGAAAATCGAGGTTTCGATGCCTAATCCGTTGAAAATGCTGGCGAGTTCGACGCCGATATAGCCCGCCCCCATCACGGCCAGCCGCTTCGGTTCCCTGGTCATGCCCTCAAGCGCCTCGTTGGAGGTGATGACATGCTCGATGCCGGGAATATCGATCAGGCTGGGTCGGGCGCCGACGGCGATCAGCAGGCGATCGGCGGTATAGGTCTTGCCAGCGACCTCGACGCTGTTCGGTCCCTTGACCTGCCCATGACCTTCGATGACCGTGACGCCTGCCTTCTCCAGCATGGTCCGGTAGATGCCGTTCAACCTCGCGATTTCATTGTTACGCGCCTCGATCAGATGCTGCCAGTCGAGCCTGACGTCACCGACCCCCCAGCCATAGCTGCGCGCCGTCTTGAAATGCTCGGAGAACACGGCGCCGTAACGCATCAGCTTCTTTGGTACGCAACCACGGATCACACAAGTCCCACCGAGCCGGCTCTCCTCGCAAAGGGCGACGCGCGCGCCATAGCTCGCAGCGCGCCTTGCGCAGGCCACCCCGCCCGAGCCGCCGCCGATAACAAACAGATCGAATTCCGCCACGCTCGTTCCTTCCGGCATCGAAGTTAAAATGCGGGGCCGCCGATCATGCGTCCGGCAGCTCTTGGCAACAGGCTTATGTGATAGGCGTTCGGTCGTCACTTGTCAGCAGGTTGCTTGGGATTGGGACGCCCGCCATCTGAAACCAGAATGAGTTTATCCGATCAACCCCTGCTCTAGAGTACTTTCTTTATGTTCAATTCGCCAAAACCGAGGCCGGACGAAGATCGGCTCCAAGGCCGTCGACGATAGAACGCCGCACGATCCCGGAGCTGGGCATGGAAGCTGGTCGAAGTGATCGACCCGCCTGGGGCCCTCCAACTGGTGATGATGACCATGGACGCCGGCTATTCCGCGCGCCCATCCCTGTCCGCAAACGCCTGGAGAGTGATGGAGTTGCCCCTCATCATCGATGCTGCTGAGATGCGGAGGGAGTTCCGACTGAAAACGACGATGGCCCCGCTCACCGAACAGAGGTCAAAGCCGATGCCGCATCCCGACCTTGTCGCTCATGCTGAACAGACGCGGAAGGACATTGTCGACCTTGCTCCCGGCATCTGGACCGCCGTGGGCTATGCGGCCTCGAACGTTCATATGATCGAAGGGGCCGGCAGCGTCACGATCATCGATACGACGGAATCCACCAAGGCGGCTCGGAACATTCTCACCGAATTCGGAAAGCTGACCAAGAAGCCGATCGGGCGGATCATCTACACCCATTCCCACCGTGATCACATTTCAGGAGCGACGGTGTTCTCCGATGGATCGGTACCGATTTATGCCAGCCATAGCTTCAGCTCCGACCTGATCGAGGTGACGCCGGGTCGGATCGCGCCGATGAAGGCACTGGGGCGAAGGACAAGAGCACAGTTCGGGATCGGGCTGGAACCCGATGAGCGGATAAGCCTCGGCTGCGGGCCGAGCGATCGGCCGACGGAAGGGCTGGGAGCTGGATATCTGGCGCCGACGAACTGGGTGACCGAAGATCGGGATCTTGATCTGGATGGTGTCCAGGCTCGACTGCTCCACGTGCCGGGCGAGACGGCGGATCACATGGTCGTCTGGCTGCCCGAAGCCGAAGTGCTGTTTTGCGGGGATAACTGGTATCACGCCTTCCCCAATCTCTATGCGATCCGCGGCACACCTTTTCGCGACTTCGCCGCCTGGGCGGGCAGCTTGCAGCTGCTGGCCGAACTCAAAGCAAAGGTGATGGCCCCCGGTCATACTCGGCCGGTTTTCGGCGAGGACAAGGTGCGCCTGGTGCTGACGACCACGCGGGACGCCATCTTGCATGTGATGCGGGTGACGGCCGAAGGGATGGATCAGGGCCTGCCGCTCGACGACATCGTCGATGCGATCGCGCTGCCTCCGGATCTGGCGGACAAGCCCTGGCTGAAGGAGTTCTACGGCAAGCTGTCCTGGTCCGCGCGTGCCTTCGCAGCCGGAACGCTCGGCTGGTATGACGGCAATCCCACTAATCTCGGCACGTTATCCAGCAACGCTCGTGCGCGCAAAATGGCGGAACTCGCAGGCGGAACGGAAGCGCTGCTGCGCGCTGCCGAGACCACCTCCGATTTGCAATGGCGGCTCGAGCTTTGCGATCACCTGATCGCCTTGGGCGAGGCAGCGACGGCTGCTGCGGAAGCTCTCAAGGCCAAGGCGATGCGAGAGTTGGCGGAGACCGAGATCAACGCCACAGCTCGCAACAGCTATCTCTGGGAGGCGAAGAGGTTAGAGAAGGGCGAATGACCAACGTCGGTCTGGAGAGGCAAAACGCATCCGAAAAACGCCTCGCCGATGGCTTAGCCTTCGCGTTCGTGCTGATCATCATCATCTACGCGGCATCGGGACCGCTTAGCGAAGCGGTACGCTGGCTGATCGAGGCGACGACGGCAGGCTTTGACGAGATGTCGCGCCGCGATCAGCGCCTGGCGTTGAAGGAGCATGGGCTCGGGGCTGCGTTCAAGGGATTCGAGCGCCATGTCCTCTTGCCTACGGGACTGATCCTCGGCCTGCCGATCATGTTTTCTTTTGCCATCATCTTTTTGACGCTGCACAAGGCCCGCTGGCTGAACTGGTTTTTGACCACGCTGACCGTCACGATATTCCTCTTTTGGATCATCAGTCTCTTCGCCATCGACGGCGGCCTCTTGCCAAGCGCCCGTCCCGTCGACTTCTTACTTTTCCCGATCGCAACCGCGCTGACGCTCTATCTCACCTGGCGGCTGTTCGGCGCCTTCATCGTCGGCTTCTGTCTATTCTGGATCGTCTATTTCTTCATCCGCGGCGCCCTTCCGGAATGGACCGGCATCTTCCAGGGATCGCAGTCGACGTTCGACCAGTCCATGCGTTCGATGGTCCTGAATTTCTGGTCGCAGACCGGCGGGATGTTCGGGCAGCCGCTTCAGGTCGTCTCGGGCAACGTCCTGATCCTGATCGTCTTCGGCGCCGTCCTGATGGCGAGCGGGGCAGGCGAACTCCTGATGAAGATCGCCAACCGATTGACCGGCGGATTGACCGGCGGGGCCGCCCATGCAGCGGTCGCGAGCTCGGCGCTGTTTGGAACCTTGAGCGGTGCGGCGATCTCCAACGTCGTCTCGACAGGCGTCATGACCATCCCCGTCATCAAGAAATCCGGCTTCAAACCGGCGTTCGCGGGCGCCGTGGAGGCGGCGGCCTCCACCGGCGGGCAGGTGATGCCGCCGGTGATGGGCGTCGTCGCGTTTTTCGTCGCCGGCCAGATCGGCCTCGAATACCGCTATATCGTCGTCGCCGCGATCGTGCCGGCATTGTTTTTCTACCTCGGCACTTTTCTCACGGTCTATTTCGAGGCGCGCCGCCAGGGCATCGGCCCACTAAGGCGGGAGGCCCGCCCGCCTTTGACCGGAACTGAGCTGATGCAGTGCCTGGTCTTCATCCTGCCGCTCGGTACCATCAGCTACTTTCTCTTCAGCCAGCCCTCGGTGCCCAAGGCCGGATTTTATGGCTTTATCATGGCTCTTTGCGCCGCGCTGATCCTGTTTCCGGGCTTTAGATCTGTGAGCCGTGTCAATCAAGCTTTCGTCAGCGCCGGGCGCATGTCCGCCTCGATCATCATCATCGTCACGGCGATCGGGCTGATCGTCGGCCTCATTCAGGTCTCGGGCTTTTCGGGACGCCTGTCGCTCCTCTTGGCTCAACTGGCCGAAGGTCCCCTTTTTACAACACTGATCGTTGTCGCTCTCGGCTCGATCGTCCTCGGTATGGGCCTCCCTCCCGGCGCTACCTATTTCATCATCGTAATCGCTCTCTCGTCAGGCATCGATGCCGTCGGCATCGCCTCTCTGACACTGCATCTATTCGTCGTCTTCTTCGCCGTGATCTCGACGGTCACACCACCCGTGGCGCTCGCCGCCTTCGCTGCCGCCCCGATCGCCGGCGCCGATCCGATGCGGACAGGGCTTCAGGCGGCGCGCCTGTCGCTTGCAGGCTTCCTGATCCCGTTCGTCTTCGTCTATCATCCGGCTGTGCTCTATAAATTGCAGGTGCTGTTCGCCTGGTTCAGCGAGGATCTGCCGACATCGAAGGCGATGATGGATGTCTCGCTGGTGAGCTGGGCCGATCTCGGCTGGATCATCACCGCCTTCAGCCTGTCAATCTGGCTGCTCACTTCAGCACTCACCGGCTTCGAGAAGAACCGTCTCTTCACGATCGAACGTGCGTTGCGCGTGGTGATCGGGCTCGCTCTCTTACTGCCGGACATGCGCATCGCCATACCCGCACTCGGGATAGGCATTGCACTTATCGCAGGACACCGTTTTCTTAAAGGCCAGCCGTCGCCTATCGATTCCAATCCGGTTTGAAAACCACACATGAAATCAGGGAGCTAACCACATGCTTAAAGTCACCGCTGCGGCCGCCGCCGCATGCCTGGCGGGCTCCGCCCTTGCCGAGGATATGACGCTCAAGATGGCGACCATTGCGCCTTCGCTCGGCCAGGCGATCACCATGGCGACCTTCGCCAACATCGTGACCGACAATGTCGATGGCGTTGCGATCGAGGTCGCAGGCGGTGGTGCTGCGACGCTGCATCAGATGGAAGTCGGCCGCGGCAATCTCGATTTCGCGATGACCTCGCCGGTGATCTACAACCTGATGTCGGCAGGCAAGGCGATGTACGCCAAGGAACCGGAGGCGTCCGCATTGTCCGAGAACGTGCGGCTTTTGATGTGGTTTCCCTACGGCCAGTATCATTTCGCCGTGCGCGCGGACAGCGACATCGAAACCCTCGATGACATCGAAGGGGCGACGATCTTCCTCGGGCCTCAAGGCGGTGGCGCCTACAATGCGGCAAAGGGGTGGATCGAGGCGACGACCGGGCTTGTGGTCGGCGAGGACTATGAAGCGATCAAGGCCAATTGGCAGACCGGCTACCAGGCCTTTCTGGACGGCAATGTCGACGTCTACACCAATGGCTGTCTCGACCCTTGCGGCCAGTTCATCCAGTTCACCGAGACCGAAGAGCTCCGCTTCATCGGCCCCGAGGATGATGACGGCGAGGCGGTCGACGAATGGCTCGGCAAGTTCCGCTACCGCGACGAGGTACAGCCGGGTCTATATGAAGGCCAGAAGAACGATGATGCTGTCGTGTCGTTCAACACGGCTGTCGGCATTGCGGTGCGCGCCGACCTGGACGAAGAGACCGTCTATCAGGTTACCAAGGCGTTCTGGGACAACATCGACCAGGTGACCTCCGATGCGCCCTGGGCCGAGGCCCTCGACATCACCTTCGCAGCCACAGAACGCGGCCTGATGCAGCTTCATCCCGGCGCCGCCCGCTATTACCAAGAAGCGGGTGCCCTGTAACGCCTCGTACATCGAAAAAAAAACCTGCCCTCACCGATGGCGAGGGCAGGTCCACAACTCCGACAATGGTTCGAAAAGCTACTCCGCAGGCGCCATCACGGCGACGCCGTGCTTGTCGCGCAGCCCATCGCGGAACAGCGCTTTGGCAAGCGACACGCACATCAGCACCATGACGATGGTGAAGGGGAGCGCCCCGATGATCATCGCGTTCTTCAGCGCCTCGAACGGATCGGCCTGGGCGCCGGTATTACCGGCGATGATCAAGGCACCGATCACCGAGGTCAGGATGACCCCCCAGATGATGCGGTGCTTGATGCCGGTTTCCTGAGCGCCGCCGGACATGATGGTGTTCATCACCAAGATGCCGCTGTCAGCGGAGGTCACCAGGAAGGTCAGGATCAGCACCACGCACATCACGGTGATCGCGGACAGGAACCCGCCGGAGATCATCTGACCAAGCGTCGCGAACAGCTTTGCCGTCGTTGAGGCTTCGATGATCGCACCTTGGGCCACGCCCGAGAGTTCCAGATCGATGGAGGTTGCGCCGAGGATGGTCATCCAGGCGAAGCAGACCAGCGCCGGTGCGATCACGCAGCCGAGAACGAATTCTCGGATCGTCCTGCCTCTGGAGATACGCGCCAGGAACAAACCGACGAACGGCGAGAACGCGATCCACCAGGCCCAGTAGAAGGTGGTCCAGCCGGATTGCCAGCCGAACTGGCGACCCTGGTTTCCAGTCTCATAAAGGGCGGCGGCCACCTCATCGGCATTTTCCAGCGCCGTCACCGAAGCCGGAAGCGCTTCCTTGAAGGCGTCAAGCGACCCCCAGGCATTGGTGGCGCCGCCAAAGATCGCAGCAATGTCCTCGCTCGGAAGGCTTTTCGCGGCCTCAGGCAAGGCTGCCGTGAACGCTTCCAGAGATTGCGGGCCGTAAGCGCCGAAGGACAGGCTTACGAAGTGGATGATGTAGTCGGCCATCGCCGTGCCATATTTGGTCATCGCGAACAGGAACGAACCGAAGATTACGAAGACCAGGAGCAGGATGATCGACAGCACCAGGTTGAGGTTGGAGAGATATTTAATCCCCCGTCCGACGCCGGACACCGCCGAGATGATCGACATGCCCATGATCACGATAAGCGCTGCGAGCAGGCCGACGGTGCTGGGCTTGGGAGCGCCCTCCTCACCGGCTTTCATCAGCCATTCCATCGACGTGATCGAATAGACGCCATCGACGAACTGGCTGACGCCGAAGCCGATGGTGACGGAGACACCGAGGATCGTCGCGACCACACCCAGGATGTCGACGAGGTGGCCGACCGGCCCATTGGAGAACCGACCGAGGATCGGGGTCAGCGCTGAACGGATGGTGAGCGGCATGTCGCGTGTGTAGGCGTAGTAGGACAAGGAAAGGCCGGTGACCACATAGATGGCCCAGGCATGGAACCCGTAATGCAGGAAGGTGTAGCGATAGGCCGAGGTCACCGCTTCTTCGGAATTGCCGGCAACCGCGCCTGAAACGACCTCGGGGTTCGAACCCCACAAGCCCAGCGGCTCGGCGGTCGCATAAACCATCAGGCCGACGCCGAGACCTGCACCGAACATCATCGCGAACCAGGAGAAGGTGGAAAACTCCGGCGCCTCTCCTTCACGGCCAAGCAGACGCCGTCCCGTCGAAGGAATGATCGCCACCAGGAAGCAGAAAAAGGCGAAACCGCCGACCGCAACGATGTAAAAGGCGTTGAAGCCTTGCAGCAGGCTGCCGTTGATCGAAGACAGCATGCCATTGGCGTTCAGGGGCCACACAAGCGCCCAGATCACCAGGAGGGCCATGCTGATCTTACTGATCAGCGCGATTGGAAGACTATAACCTTCGTAAAATCCGGATGGAGCTGTCTTGATCTCCAGCTCGGTGAAGGGCGGGGGTATCATGTTGCTCGCCATCCTCTAGCCTCCTGCTTTTTGTCCGTTCAATTGTATTCTATTTGTATTCGCCGTACCGCCTAGCTGTATGTCAATCAGAAAAGGAGGTTCGACAGCGATTTATTCGACCTATCGATCGTTGGACCAGCCTTTTTGAGGCTTTAGGAGCCTGATTAAACGATCCACCTTCATTTGTGGGGCTAATGATCGTCGGAGCCGCACACGAGTACAGCTGATAAGGCTTTGAGCCGTCTGCCTTATTCTCAAGATGCCTGGTGTCCATCGCTTTAAGTGAACAAGGAATTCGCGAGCCCAACTGCTGACGAGCAGTGCGCGGCCTGAGGTCAGGAATGCCGATCCCGATTGTATACGATCTGTATTTTCGCTATAGATCTCCATGCCCTTGTCCGCAACGATGGCCTTTCAGTGGCAGGCAGATGTCGGCCGGAAGCTGCGTCCGAGGCTTGAGATCGATCTGAGGGCCTCAATTCCGAGGCCGACTGGCGTTGACGGGACTTTCTGACCGCTCATGTCATGGCGGTGTGAATTGAGACAGGAGGTGTTGCCGGGGATGAGCAAGAACAGCAAGGAACGGCTTTACGCCGACCTGAAACGAAAAATCCTGACCATGTCCTTGGAGCCGGGCGCGTATCTCGACGAGATGAAATTGAGCGCTGACTATGGGATCTCTCGAACACCGCTTCGCGAGGTTTTCAGAAGGCTCGCCGGCGAGGGTTATATCCGTATCCGCGACAATCGCGGCACGATCGTCTCGCCGATGAGCCACAAGAGCCTCCGTGATTTTTTTCAAACGGCGCCGATGATCTATGCGTCGATCGCAAGACTGGCCGCACGGGGCGCCACGCCCGAGCAGATCAAGAACTTGAAAGCCGTACAAAAAAAGTTTCGAAGGGCTGTCGAAACAGAGGCGATCGACGAGATGGTTTTCTGGAACGATCGTTTTCATTTCGACATGGGCACGATGGCCGACAACCAGTATCTGATGCCCAGCCTGCAGCGCCTGCTGATCGATCATGCCAGGATCGGCCAGACATTCTGGCGCGCGCGCAACCAGACCATGCGTACGCGCATCGATGAGGCCGCCAATCACCACGACCGGTTCATCGAGCTGATCGAAGCGGGAGACGAGGACGCCGTCGTGTCGCTCACGCTCGATCACTGGGCTCTGTCGCGTGACCATATAGATCTGTTTGTCCGGCCCGATCCTCTGCCAATCGACGCTGCGATTTCGGCTTGAAGCCGCTTACCTCCGGGCTTGTCATCAAAGCTCGGGATCGATAGTCTTGTGCACCAATTGTATACAAAGAGGCGGCCATGCGCTTCGAAGGTATCTACACGCCGATCGTCACGCCCCACCGAGATGATCATTCCATCGACCGGGACCGGTTCGTCGAGGTCGCTGAGTTCCTGATTGCGGCGGGCGTTCATGGCATCGTGCTCGCCGGCACCACGGGCGAATATTACGCACAATCGGCGGAAGAACGGTTCGATCTGATGGCGCTCGCGAAATCCGTCATCAAGGATCGTCTGCCGCTGATCGTCGGCACCGGCGCCATACGCACCGAGGACAGCATCATATATGCCGAGGTGGCGAAGGCGGCGGGCGCCGATGCCATCATGATCGCGTCTCCACCCTATGCAGCCCCCACCGGCCGGGAGAATGCATTGCATGCATTGGCCATTGATCGGGCCGCCAATCTGCCGGTGCTGCTCTACAACTATCCGGGGCGCACGGGTGCGGAGATGGACGAGGATTATCTGGACAGGGTCGGCCGCTCGCCGAACTTCTCTGCGATCAAGGAAAGTTCCGGCGATATCAATCGTCTGCATATGATCGCGCGCGACTACCCGCATATCCAGCTTTCCTGCGGCATGGATGACCAGGCCCTGGAGTTCTTCGCCTGGGGGGCAAGAAGCTGGGTCTGCGCCGGCTCGAATTTTTCGCCGGAAGCTCATATCGCGCTCTACAAGGCCTGCGCGGTCGACAAGAATTTCGACAAAGGCCGAAAAATCATGTCGGCGATGATGCCGTTGATGCGGGTGCTGGAGCAGGGCGGAAAGTTCGTACAGAACATCAAGCACGGCCTCTCCCTTCGCGGCCTGGCGGCAGGCCCGCCGCGCCGTCCGCTGCAGCCGCTGAACAAGGAAGAGCGACGCGCTCTGGCGGAGACTGTTGATGTGATGAACAGAACGATCGCGTCGATCGAGGCGGAGGTTTAGCCATGTCGGAATTTCTGACACGAGAAGAATACGGCGCCATCGCCGATAGTCTCACCTTGCCTCGCACCGCCTTCATTGACGGCAGCTTTCGCAAGGCCAAGTCAAAAAAGACTTTTCCAACGATCAATCCTGCGACCGGTGAGACGCTGGCCGAGGTCGCAGCCTGCGACGAGGCGGACATCGACCTTGCCGCCAAGAAAGCACGTCAGGCCTTCGAGGACGGCCGCTGGTCCCGCCTGCATCCGGCAGAACGCAAGGCAAAGCTGATCAGGCTGGCCAAGCTGATCCGGCGCAACCGTCACGAGCTTGCCGTGATGGAAAGCCTGGACTCGGGCAAGCCGATCCGGGATTGCGCGACCATCGACATTCCGGAGACGATCGGCACGATCACATGGCATGCCGAAGCGATCGACAAGATCTACGAGCAGGCGGCGCCGGCGGGCGACGATGCGCTCGCCATCATCGCGAGAGAGCCGATCGGGGTGGTCGGCCTCGTTCTGCCCTGGAATTTTCCGCTTTTGATGCTTGCCTGGAAGATCGGCCCCGCTCTCGCGGCCGGCTGCTCGGTGATCGTGAAGCCCGCCGAGCAGACGTCGCTCACCGCACTCCGTGTCGCGGAACTCGCCATGGAGGCGGGCTTGCCGCGCGGCGTTTTCAACGTGGTCACCGGCGACGGCCCGGCGGCAGGACAGCCGCTGGGATTACATCCCGATGTGGATATGATTTCCTTCACCGGATCGACCGAGACCGGCAGGCGTTTTCTTCGCTATTCCGCCGACAGCAACCTCAAGAAAATCACGCTGGAATGTGGCGGCAAGAACCCGGCTCTGGTGATGGAGGATGCGGAGGATCTCGACCTGGTTGCAGGGCATGTCGTCAACGCGGCCTTTTGGAACATGGGTGAAAACTGCTCCGCCAATTCGCGCCTGATCGTGCATGAGAAGGTCAAGGATGCGCTGATGGAGCGGATACTGGCGCGCGCCCGTGACTGGCGAACCGGCGATCCGCCCGATCCCGCCAACCATCTGGGCGCGTTGATCGACAAGGATCACGTCAAGAAAGTCGCTTCCTATCTGAAGAAGGGAAAAGCGAGCGCCAGCCTGGCGCTTGGCGGCAAGGCGAAAGGCGGTTTCGTCGAGCCCACCATCTTCGACGGGGTCGCCCCGAGCGATCTTTTGGCGCGGGAAGAGATTTTCGGTCCCGTCCTCTCCGTAATCACCGTCGCCAGCGCCGAAGAGGCGGTGGCGATCGCCAACGACACCGACTACGGCCTGACCGCCTCGGTCTTCTCCGCCAACGGCAAGCGAGCCCTTCGGGCGGCGCGCGCGATAAGGGCAGGCACGGTGACGATCAATTGTTATGGCGAGGGCGACATGACCACGCCTTTCGGCGGTTTCAAGCAGTCGGGCTTCGGCGGTCGCGACAACGGCCTTCATGCCCATGATCAATATACCGAGCTGAAAACCATCTGGGTCGATCTCTCCGATACGGCGTCCGAGGACTCGGTTGATACGTCAAGCTGACGTTCGCCATACCCGACCGAGCGCCTGAGATGATCAAGGTCAAGCGGTTGCCCAGGGATCCAGGCCCCGCCGCCTGGAACGCCTTGCTGCCGCCACGGCCGCCGCCGCGCAGCCTCGATGAGAACATCACCGCGGACTGGCTGGTGATTGGCGCTGGCTTTGCTGGCCTTGCCGCGGTTCGGCGTCTTGCCCAGCTTCGCGCAGGCGATCGCATCGTCATGCTCGAAGCGTCCAGAGTGGGTGAGGGGCCGGCGGGTCGGAATTCCGGTTTCATGATCGATCTTCCCCATGACCTCACCAGCGACAGCTATAGCGGCGGCGCCGACAGCGATCGCCTGCAGATCGCCATGAACCGCGCCGCCATCGCCTTTGCCGCCGAAGCCGCCGGTGAAATCGGTATGTCGGCGGAAGCTTTTTCTCAAACCGGCAAGGTCAATGCGGCGGCGACGGAAAAGGGGGAGCGTCACCTCGAGCACTATACCCGCCATCTCCGTTCGTTGGACGAAACCTGCGAGGTTCTCGATCCCCAGGCGATGCGTGACCTCACCGGCATTCCCTACTATCGACAGGGCCTCTTTACCCCCGGCGCCGCCATGGTCCAGCCGGCCATGTTCGTCCGGGCGCTGGCGGCGGCAGCGGTCGTCAGCACCGACGTTTATGAGCGAAGCCCGGTCACCACATTGTCGCGCACAGGCAAGGACTGGCATGCGACAACGCCGAAGGGCGCTGTTATCGCACCGAACGTGATTTTGGCGGTCAACGGCCACGCCGAGAGCTTCGGCTTTTTCAAGCGTCGCCTCATGCATACCTTCACCTACGCCTCTATGACCCGTGCGCTCACGGCGGAGGAGACGGCGCGTCTCGGCGGTCAACCAACCTGGGGCATCCTTCCAGCCGATCCGATGGGGACCACGGTCCGGCGCGTCGCCGGTCGCATCGTCATCCGTAACCGTTTCACCTACGATCCCTCCATGGCCGTCGGCGACGGCCGGCTGGACAAGATGGGGCGGAGCCATGACAAGAGCTTCGTCGCGCGCTTTCCCATGCTGGCTGGCGTCGAGATGGAATATCGCTGGGGCGGCCGCCTCTGCCTGTCTCGAAACGGCGTGCCGGCGTTCGGTGAAGTCGAAGAGAACCTCTACGCCGCCTGCTGCCAGAACGGCCTGGGCACCACCAAAGGCACACTCGCCGGCATGCTCGCCGCCGAACTCGCGACCAAGTTGAACAACCCGATGCTCGAGGACATGCTTGCCTTCGATCGACCCGAACGCCTGCCGCCGGAACCCTTCGCCTGGCTTGGCGCCAATGCTGTCATGCGCTGGAAGGAGCGGAAGGCAGGCGATGAATTATAAAGTCAGGCCGGTGAAAACCATGACCATCCCGGAATACATGACCGCCGTCCTGCTGATAGGTCATGGCGGCCTGGATCGCCTGGAACTGCGCCATGACGCGCCGGTGCCCAAGCCGGGCCCAGGCGAGGCCCTCATCCGCGTGGCGGCGCCCGCCATCAACAAAATCTGTCAAGATCAGACGTAACCGATATTGACCGTACCAGCAGAAAAACGCATGGAGCGGTACGTCGCTCGGTCCCTGGCTTCATGTCATGAGCCCGATTGGGCGGTATCGGGATTGCAATGAGCAGGCGATCATAGGAAGGGGCCACATTTCGGTGTTCCGCTCTTCGCGACATCATCATGCTCTGTCTTGCTAAGGCCTAAGTGCACTGCAATCTTTGTATCAGTATCTTTGTCCAAGCTCGCCGGGGACATCGCTCGTGACCGTAGCCGTGCCTATCGCACCCTGCCGGCTGTATTAATTGCTCGGCGCCGGCATACAGATCTCCAGTCCGGAGCTCGCAAGGAAGATTCTGGGCATTCTTAGGCGAGAGCAAGCGTCTGCTGGCTTTCACATTCGTGAGCAGTGGCTCGCCGATGCTCTGGGTGTATCACGATCGCCGATCCGCGCAGCGCTGCGGGATCTCGAGCGTCTCGAGATCGTGCGTTCGGAGCAGAAGAAGGGGGTTTATCTCAAGGTTGATGCAAGCAGTGAAGCCTTCGAAAAGGTCATCCTGCCGGTGCCCGAGACGGAGCGGATCTATCGACAGATCGCCAGCGAGCGTTTCGCAAGCTTGATCGGTGATCAGATTTCAGTCGCGGATCTGGTGCGGCGTTTCGAGACCAGTCGAAGCGTCATTCAAAAAGTGCTGGCACGCATGCAGGAGGAAGGGCTGGTCGAGAAGACCGCGGGCCATGGCTGGGTCTTTGGGCCGGCGCTGAATGACGAGGCGTCTTACCGTGAGAGCTATCGCTATCGCCTCCTGATCGAACCCGCCGCCCTTTTGGAAGACCGTTTTCATCTGCCGGCCGCAGAACTCGATGCGTTGCGGCGGATGCATCATGCGGCCTTGTCGAGCGGGCTCGCCAACGAGACCATATCCAGCCTCTTCGATATCGACGCGGAATTTCACGACACCCTCGCCGAGGCCTGCGGCAACCGTTTCCTCTCTCAGGCAATCCGTCAGCAGACCCGCCTCAGGCGATTGTCCGACTATGAAAAATACACCGCGCGAGAGCGCTTGATCCAATCGTTCGAGGAGCATTCATCGATCCTTGATGCTATCGAAAACGACACCTATGCGGAAGCTGCCGAACGCATGTCGCTGCACATCCGTACATCCGATGCCAACCGGCCGGAGTTCCGGAAAGTCAGGGTGCTCGCCCATCGCCGGCTGACACGCTGTTGACCACCGAACCATTAAGATCGCGGCAAACAGTGCATTGTGGATTGTATCTTTTTTCAAGAAAATACAAACTGATCTGAAGCCTAAGAAGCAAGCTGGAATGCTCACGGCTCACTGTCGGGCCGGGATCTTTCGCGAGAACAAAAGGGAGGACATCGACCATGATGCGCATCAAGACGGTCGCGAGCGCCGTAGCCATGGCAGCCGCTGTCGGCGTGGGTGGCAGCGGCGCGTTCGCCGAAGGCAAGATCGTGATCTCGAACTGGGATGGTTACATGCCCGCCGATCTGCCGGAAAAGTTCCAGGCGGAAACTGGCATTGAGGTCGAAGTCGCCCTGCACGCGACCAATGAGGAGATCATGGGCAAGGTCGTGGCGAGCCAGGGGCGGGGCTATGATGTCTTGTTCGTCTCGTCTCCCTTCGCCGAAGCGTTGAACAAGCTCGGCCTATCCTCGGCAATCGACCACGGCCAGATCCCGAACATGGCCAATCTCTATGCCGAGGCGAATAATCTCGCCTACGATCCCGGCAACAGCTTCTCGGTTCCCTATGCCTGGGGCACCACTGGGCTTTGCTACCGTAAGGATTTGGTGGAGGGTGAACCGTCCAGCTGGAACGACCTCCTGCAGCCTGCTGATGATCTCAAGGGCAAGATCACGATGCTCGCGACCGATCGCTGGCTGATGGCCGCTGGCATGCTGGCCAAGGGGTATTCGGTCAACGAGACCGACGATGCCAAGATCGCAGAGGTCAAGGATCTGCTGATCAACGCCAAGCAGAACCTGCTTGCCTATGATGACACCACCTTCTATTCCAAGCTGACCTCTGGCGAGGCGAGCCTGGTCCATGCCTGGGATGGCTGGTGCAATTACGGGATCGCTGAGAACGACCAGATCAGCTATGTCATCCCCGAAGAAGGTACGGATCTCTGGGTCGACACCATGGTGGTCACCGAGGCGTCCGAAAACAAGGAAGCCGCGCATCAGTTCATCAACTACGTGCTCGGCGCCGAGACCGGCAAATGGGTCGCCGAGAACATCCTCTACAAGGTGCCGAACCAAGTCGGAATGGAAGCGCTCGACGCTTCGATGTTCGAAAGCTTCCCGAACCTTGCGATCGAGCCCGCCGACATGATGAAGCAGGAGCAGCTTCGCGACCTCGGCGATGCGCAAAAGGCCTATACCAAGGCGGTGACAGAGATCACGGCTTCGAACTGAGCGGGGCATGTTGCCCCTATTCGATGTAGGGCAGGCGTGCTCGCTGGCGCCTGCCCGCAGTCATCGCACCGCTAGGCTGACCTGATCCCGATGTTGAAGCGGCTCGGCTCGTTTCTCCTGATCCTGCCTGGTGTCGGCTGGCTCACGGTCTTCATGATCGTGCCCTGCCTGATCGTGTTCTTCTTCAGCTTCTTCGAGCGCGGCGTCTATGGCGGAATCGATTACGTCTTCACGCTCGAGAATTTTTGGCGCAGTGCCGAGCCGATCTACCGCTCGATCTTCTTGAAGTCGGCGACGATCGCGGGCCTTGCGACCGTGATCGCCGTACTGCTCGCCTATCCCGCCGCTTATGCGATTTCGCTCGCGCCCAAGGAGCGGCAAACGCGCTATCTCCTCCTGGTGATGCTGCCCTTTTGGAGCAACTATCTGATCCGCACCTATGCCTTGATCGTCCTGCTCAACCGGGAAGGCGTCATCAATAAGAGCCTGACCGGCCTCGGTGTGATCAGCGAACCGCTGGACATTCTCTACAACACCTTCTCGGTGGTCACCGGCCTTGTCTACAACTACCTGCCCTTCGTGATCCTCGCGATCTACGCCTCCCTGCAGCGCCTGGATCCCGCAATCCGTGAAGCTTCGGAAGACCTTGGCGCGCCGGCCTGGAAGACATTCCTGCGTGTAATCTTACCACTCACTTTGCCGGGCGTGGCTGCGGGTGCCGTGTTCGTGTTTGTCCTGTCGATCGGCAATTTCATCACCCCCGATCTGCTCGGCGGCGGGCATATTCAGATGGTCGGCAATCTGATCTACGATCAGTTCCTGTCCGCCCGGGACTGGCCGTTTGGAGCCGCACTTTCGCTGGCGCTGATCTTCATCATGATGCTGCTCCTGTTTGCACAGGCCGCAGCGGTCAATCGCGCCCAGCAGGCGGAGGGGGCGGCGCGTGGCTAGAAACAACAAAAGCCACCGGCTGCTGAAAGTCCATCTCGGACTGATCTATCTCTTTCTCTATGGCCCGATTCTGGTGCTGATGGCGCTGAGCTTCAACCGCGCCGGCATGCCGACCGCCTGGACCGGGTTTTCCGTCACTTGGTACGGCAAGTTGTTGGAGAGCCCGGAGATCCTGTCCGCGGCTGTCAACACGATCATCGTCGCCAGCATCTCGACCCTGATCGCGACCACCCTCGGCACGCTGCTGGCGCTTGGCGTCGAACGGCGAAAGACATCGAGCACACTGGACGCGCTCTTGTTCGCGCCGATGATCATCCCGGACATCGTGCTCGCGATCGCGCTTCTTTCTTTCTTCACGCTGCTCGAAGTGACGCTTGGCCTGCACTCGATCATCCTCTCCCACGTGGTCTTCAACATCGCCTTCGTCTGCGCCGTGGTGCGCACCCGCCTGAAGCACTTCGACCATGCCATCGTCGAGGCATCGATCGACCTCGGCGCCAGCGCATTCACCACCTTCCGCCGCGTGACCCTTCCGGTGATTTTTCCTGGTGTGCTGGCCGGCGCCCTTCTGGCGTTCACCCTTTCCTTCGATGAATTCATCATAGCCTTCTTCACCGCTGGCGCCGGCTCCAGTTCGACCACGCTGCCGATGCGCATCTATTCGATGATCCGCTTCGGCGTGACGCCCGAGATCAACGCGATGGCCACGATCATCATGCTGATCAGCTTCACGCTGGTGCTGATGTCCCAGCGGCTCAGTCGCGAGACGGTGACGGGATGACGGAGGCGGTCATCGATATTCAATCGGTCACCAAGCGTTTCGGTGAGCTGACGGCCGTGGATGCTATTTCGGTCGAACTGGCCGAGGGTGAATTCTTCGCGTTGCTCGGACCAAGCGGTTGCGGCAAGACCACCTTATTGCGCATCATCGCCGGTTTCGAGGACCCGGATGAGGGCCGTGTCCTCCTCGATGGCGAGGACATGACGCCGCTTCGAGCCAATCGCCGGCCGATCAATCTGATGTTCCAGTCCTACGCCCTGTTCCCGCATATGAGTGTGCGCGGCAATATCTCTTACGGCCTGGAAATGGAGAGCCTGCCGGCATCGGAGATCGCGTCGCGGGTCGATGACATTCTCGATATGGTGCAACTCACCGACCTTGCCGGCCGGAAGCCGGATCAGCTTTCGGGCGGGCAAAAACAGCGGGTGGCACTTGCGCGTGCGTTGGTGAAACGGCCGCGCGTTCTGCTGCTCGACGAACCGCTCGGCGCGCTCGACAAGAAGCTGCGCGAGCAGATGCAGCTGGAGCTAAAGCGCCTGCAGAACGAGCTGGGCATCACCTTCGTCGTCGTCACACACGATCAGGAAGAGGCGCTGGTGATGGCAGATCGGATCGCGCTGATGAAGGATGGGCGCATCGCCCAGCTCGACACGCCGGAAGCGCTCTATGAACGGCCGACATCACGCTTCGCCGCCGGTTTTATCGGCGTCACCAACCTGTTCGAAGGCAAGGCAGCCAAGGATGCGATCGATCTGAACGATCTTGGCATCCACGCCGCGACCATCGAGGCCATGCCCGGCCAGGCATGTACGCTTTCAGTCCGCCCCGAACGCCTGCAGCTTTCCGTCGACAGCAAGCTCGAAGGGTACAATGCCATTCAAGGTGACATCGTCGACATCGCTTATCATGGCCAGGACATGAACCTCTTGATCGTAGCGTCCGGCCGGGAGGGGCCCATCACCGTCCGCCTGCCGGTGGGTGAAGAGATGGCCTCGGAGATCGGCGAGGGGCAATCAGTCTGGTGCAATTGGCGCCCCGAGCACGGGCGCATCATCACGGAATGACATGCGAGGGAGGAGAACCATGAGCCAAAAAACCATCGCCTTTTTCCCGGAAGCCGCCTTCGGGCCGGCGCTGAATTCTGTTGGCATCGCGCAGGCGGTCGAAAAGCTGGGGCACAAGGCCGTGTTCCTGTCGGATCCGGGCTTTGTCGAAGTCTATGAGGGCTACGGCTTTGCATGCCATCCCGTGAACCTCTCCGAGCCCATGCCGCCGGAGGAGATGGCCAAGTTCTGGGAGGACTTCATCAACGGCCACATCCCGAACTTCGCCAAGAAGCCGATCGACCAGATCGACAACTACGTCAAGGAATGCTGGGAGGCGATCGTCGACAGTGCGAAATGGGCGGAGAAAGATCTGCCGGGCATCCTTGCCAAGATCAAGCCGGATGCCGTCTGCGTCGACAATGTCATCCTGTTCCCGGCGATCAAGCGCTACAGTCAGGAAAGCGGCAAGCCCTGGGTCAGGATCATCTCCTGCTCGGAAAACGAGATCGAAGATGAGGCAATCCCACCCCATCTTTCAGGCTGCGGCGAGAAGGACACGACCTGCCACGCAGCCTTCCGCGCTCGCTTCCACGAGGTGATCAAGCCGATTCACGACGACTTCAACACGTTTCTCGCGGATTGTGGTGAGGCCGCCTATGCGCTCGGCGAGTTCTTCGAAGCCTCGCCTCACATGAACATGCTGCTCTACCCGGAGCCGGTGAAATTCGCGAGGTCCGAGCCGCTTGATCCGAAGCGCTTTCAGTATCTGGAGGGCTGCGTTCGCGAGGACGAAGCGTATGAGGTCCCGAGCTTTAAAGTGCATAACGACAAGCCGCTGATCTATGTCAGCTACGGTTCGCTCGGAGCCGGCGACACCGATCTCTTGAAGCGTGTGATCAATGCGGTTTCCAAGATGGAGGTGCGTGCGCTGGTCAATGTCGGGGACTACAAAGACGCCTACGACAATGTCCCGGACAATGTGCATATCGAGAGCTGGTATCCGCAGCCCTCGGTAATTCCCGAAGTCGATCTGGTGATCCACCATGGCGGCAATAACAGCTTCACCGAGTGCCTCTATTTCGGCAAGCCCGCGATCATCATGGCTTATGTCTGGGATGGTCACGACAACGGTACCCGCGTGCAGGAAACCGGCCATGGCTTCAAGCTCGATCGCTATGACTGGGATGACGCCACGCTCGCTGCCAAGGTCGATGCGGCCCTCTCCGACAACGCGATGAAGGCCAAGCTTGCTGCGACCTCCGCTCACATGCAGTCGCAGCATGGGCCGACCAAAGCTGCGGCTCTCCTAGACAGTATGCTGGGAGGCTGACCTTGCCGACCGATCTTAAATCCTCGGCGCCGCATATAGCGAACGCTTCGGTCTGGGATGACGACCTAGCGGATTGGGGCGGCCATCTGGAGCCGATCGACGGCCGATCGACCAATCGAGGGCGGCTGCTCTGGAAGGGTGACGAGGACGGGCTGCCGGAGGCGGGTATCTGGGAATGCACGCCCGGCAGCTGGCGTCTCGACCTGCCGCGGGACGAACTCTGTCATTTCGTCTCAGGCCGGGCGACTTATCAGGCCGACGATGGCGAGGTGGTCGAAGTCACGCCTGGCGCGGCCGCTCATTTCCGCGAGGGATGGACCGGCACGGTCACCGTGCATGAGACCATCCGAAGCGTCTACATGCTGCGCTAGCGGTGTGACCACGTCGTTTGGTTTCCTCCATCATCGCCTGGATCGACGGCATGCGGCTTAGTTTGAGAATGACGGACAGATCGTTTCGATTGAACACACCGATAGGGAAGCCGCTTTCATGAACATATCGAGTGAAGGACCGTTCAAGCAAGCGACGTCGGTAATGCAGGATCCGTTGCATGTGACCGATCTGGTCGATTGGGGTGTCATCCCGACCATGATCGAGGGCGAAAGCCGGACGTCGGGCAAGCTCCTCCACAAGGGGCCGGATGGCAGCCCCGAGTCCGGCCTATGGATCTGCACGCCCGGCTTTTGGGACTGCCATGTCACCGCCGACGAGCTTTGCCATTTCCTCGAAGGCCGTTGCACCTACACCCACAGTTCGGGCGAGGTGATCGAGATCGAGCCGGACATCGCTGCTTTCTTTCCCAAGGGATGGACGGGAACCTGCCGCGTGCACGAAACCATCAAGAAAGTCTACATGATCCGATGATTGATTTGTCACTGGACATGGCCAGGCTGGAGGCATCTGATGTTTGACCCGGGCAAGCCCAGCTTTTTCATGCATCCCGACATCATTCCTTCAAAGGGCGAACCCCATGAGGTGATCGACCCGGCTACGCTCGAAACGGTCGGGACGATCGCCGTGGTCTCGTCATCCGAAATCGAGTGCGCCCTCGATGCGGCGGGAGAATCGCAGCGCGCCTGGAAAACGCTCGATGCCAAGAGCCGGGCAACCATCCTGCACCGTATCGCGAGCAAGATCGAAGCCAGCGACATGCGGCGCTGCGCCGAGCTGATGTCGCGCGAAATGGGCAAACCTTATCCGGAGGCGATCGGCGAGATTGCTAATTGCGCCGGCGTGTTTCGCTATTTCGCCGAGATGGCGCGGGACGAGGCCGGCAAGGTCGCGGGCACAACCCAGACGGGCTCCTTTCAATATGCCCGCTATGAGCCGGTCGGCGTCAGCGTGCATATCATGCCCTTCAACTTTCCGATCTTGCTGATGTGCTGGACCGTGGCGGCTTCGCTCGCTGCTGGCAATGCATGTGTCGTGAAACCTGCCACCACGACAACGCTCTCGACCATGGATTTCATGGCCATGTTCGAGCCTCTGCCGGACGGCCTGATCGCCTGCCTTCCAGGCAACGCCGAGGTCGCCAAGGCGCTGATCGCATCCCCCAAAACCCACGCCGTCGCGTTCACCGGCTCAGTCGCTGTGGCCAAAGCGGTCGCGATGGCAGCGGCTGTCGAGATGAAGCCGGCGGTGATCGAGGCGGGCGGCAGCGATGCCATGATCATCTCCGCCGAGGCACCGCTGGACGTAGCAGCGAGCGGTGCGGTGACCGCGGCCTTTCATCTCTCCGGCCAGGTCTGTACGTCGGCCGAACGTCTCTTCGTGGTCGATGACATCCATGACGCGTTCGTTCAGGCGATGACCGCCATCGCGAGAAAACTCCGCGTCGGCAACGGCTTGGAGAAATCCGAGATCGGCCCGCTGGTGAACGAGGCTTCTCGTGCGCGCGTGATGGCGCTGGTGGACGACGCACGGGACAAGGGAGCGACAGTGCTGCTCGGCGGCAAGGTCCCGGACGGTCACCCCGTCGGCTGGTTCTACGAACCCACCATCCTGACTGGCTTGACATCGGACATGGCCCTCATGCAGGAGGAATGCTTTGGCCCGGTCGCCGCGATCCGGCGCGTCAAGGATTTCGATGAGGCGCTTCAGCTTGCCAATGACAGCCGTTTCGGCCTCGGCGCTTCTGTCTTCACCGCCAGCCTTGAAGAAACGATGGAGGCGGCCGACCGCCTGGAGGCCGGTATGGTCTGGGTCAATAATCCGCTGATCGACAATGACGCGCTCCCCTTCGGCGGCTGGAAAATGTCCGGCCTGGGGCGCGAGCTCAGCCGGCTTGGCCTGGATGCCTTTCGCCGCTCCAAGATGGTGGTGATCGACCACAAGCCGGTCGTTCAGGACTGGTGGTATCCCTATCCCGACGATTGGTTCTACGACGCCGGCGGACGCACCCATGTCTAAGACCATCACCCTCCTCGGCGGCGCCGGCCTGATGGGTCAAGGTATCGTTCGCGACCTGATCTCGGATCGCTCCATCGTCGAGCTGTCCTTGATCCGTGTCTGCGATCTCTCCGAGGAACGCATGCAAGCCCTCGGCGATGAACTCGTCGATCCGCGGATCGAATTTTTCGCGTTCGACGTTACATGTCCCGAGCAGCTGAAGGCGGCGATCGAAAATGCCGATCTCTGCATCAACACCGTGCCGACCATGGCCGGCCACCAGATGACGATCTTCGAGGCAGCGCTCGACGCACGCGTCGATTATATCGATCTCGGTGGTCTCGGCACCTACACCGTGAAGCAGCTCGCCGAGCATGAGCGCTTCAGGAAAGCCGGCGTCACCGCCGTCCTCGGCGTTGGCGCCGATCCCGGCATGTCCAACGTGATCTGCCGCGCGGTCGCCGACGAGCTGGACACCATCGACAAGATCAACCTCTACTGGGCCGCCGAGGTGACCGGCGATGAAAGTCCGATCCTCGTGCCGCCCTACAGCGTCTCGACCGTGCTTGCCGAATATGCCCATCCGAGCATCCAGTTCTTGAATGGCCGGCACGTCGAATGCCCGCCGATGAGCGGTGTCGAAACCGTCGATCTTCCCGAGCCGTGGGGTCGAGCCGCGTTCATGTATTCACCCCATTCCGAACAGCTTACCGTGCCGCATGCCGAGGGCATCAAGGAGAAGGGCATCCGCGAGTTCACCTGGAGGCTTCATTTGCCGAGACGCGAACACGAGGCCTGGGTCGGTCTGGTGAAAGCCGGCTTCGGCGATTTTGATCGGCCGGTCGAGGTGGGGGGCACTTTGGTCAGTCCGCTCGATGTCCTGAGCAGGGTGATCGAGCGCAACATCGCCGAGAACCATACGCACATCCCCAAACAGGAAAGCCACGAGATCCATTTCGCCATCGGCCAAGGTGTGAAGGACGGCCGAGCTATCGAGGCCCGCTGCAGCGTAACCGTCAATCCCAGTCCGCTCTACGCTGATTATGTCGATGCCTGCACCTCGATGAACGCCGCCATCGCCGCCCAACTCATCCTGCAAAACGACAAACGCCCCGGCGTTTGGGCGCCCGAAGCCTACTTCTCTTCAACCGAATACTTTCCAGAACTGGAAAAACGGAACTTCAATATAGTGAAGACCGTAACAGAAATCGGAAATTGACAGGTGAGGGACGGCGCGACAAGAGCAACATTCCAGGTCATTGAGAAGCAAAGTCGTTCATCTCGAAGGCGGTGTGGTCATTCGGTAGTTTCTCTGCCCGAGGGCTTCCTTCGCAGAGATGCCAAGAATTGCCGCTGCGAGCAACTGAGGAGTTGATGTTTCGACTGGCTTGGCCGAGCCTCATTTGCTAAATTTCATGTATGGAACTTCAGGCCTATTTTAATCGGATAGGTTTTACAGGAGCGCCGACGACCAGCCGATCGACGCTGAACGCGCTTATGCGCTCTCAACTTCAGTCCATACCGTTCGAAAACCTCAACCAGCAACTCGGAAGACCTGTTTCGACTGATGTGTCGACCATCTATTCCAAGATCGTGGAGCAGCGTCGAGGCGGTTGGTGTTTTGAGCTGAATGGCCTGTTCGCCTGGGTTCTGGCTGAGATCGGCTTCGATGTGCAAACACTGGCAGGATATGTCGGCGATGGTGGTTCAGGCAGAGCCAAGCCAGCAGATCACATGTTTTTGTTGGTCAATTGTAGTGAGCCTTTGCTTGTTGATGTCGGATTTGGCGGCAGCATGATCAAAGCTCTCCCGATGCATGAACACACGGTGAGACAGGCCCCTTATACGCTCTCCATCACTGAAGAAGACGACGGATATTTGAGGTTCACGGAACAGGCGGATAAAGGCCGTACCTCATTCGACTTCAGACTAACGCCGGTTGATGACGGCTATTTCGACGAGGCCAGCAGGTCGCTCCAAACGGATAATGAGTCATCGTTTAGACGCACGCTGACTGCTCAAAGGCGCTTCGAAAACAAGCATATCGTGTTGCGGGGGCGTTTGCTGAGCACAATAACCCCAGAACGTCGCCATGAGGTGTTGCTGCAGACGAGCGCTGAACTTGTTATGTGTCTGAGTGACGAATTTGATCTCTATCTCCCCGAAGTAAAGTCCGTCTGGCCGAGGATCATGCAGCGCCACGCCCAATTGTTCGGGTCAGCCGATGCTGGCGGCTGAACAGATTATGAAGCTGGTACTCTCTACATCTGATTCGTCATGGCTTGGTGCGATGTTTGCTAATGCCTGTTAGACTGCAGCCCATGTTGACCGTTGCCGCCTTCTACAAATTCGAGAATTTTCCAGACTTTGCCGATTACCGGGCGAGGCTCCTTGCGGCTTGCGAGGAGGGCAGGGTGAAAGGGACGATCCTCCTAGCCTCCGAGGGGGTGAACGGTACGATCTGCGGACCTGCCGAAGGCATTGATAAGGTCCTCGATGCGCTTCGCCAGTTACCCGGTTTTTCGGACCTCGAGCACAGACGAAGCCACGCCTCCAAGATGGCCTTCAAGCGCTTGAAGGTCCGGCTCAAGAAGGAGATCGTCACCATTGGCCTTCCCAACCTGGATGCGGCGCGTGACGCCGGCATTTATGTCGGTCCTGAAGAATGGAACGATCTCATCGCGGATGACGAAGTCGCCGTGATCGACACGCGAAACGATCAAGAGGTGGCGATCGGGTCCTTTGAGAAGGCCATCGACCCCAAGACGGCCAGCTTTCGCGAGTTTCCGGATTGGCTGAAAAGCTTCAAGCAGGAGCAGGGCGCCAAGAAGCTTGCCATGTTCTGCACGGGTGGAATTCGTTGCGAGAAGGCAACAGCCTTTGCCAGATCTATCAGTTTCGATGAGGTCTATCACCTCGAGGGCGGCATCCTAAACTATCTGGAAAAGATACCGGTAGAGCAAAGCAAATGGCAGGGTGATTGCTATGTTTTCGACCACCGCGTCTCGGTCCGCCACGGGCTTGAGGAAGGTGGATTCGACCAATGTCACGCCTGCGGCCGACCAGTGGCACCCGCCGACAAGGAAAACGAGCATTACATCGAAGGGGTTTCTTGCAATGCTTGCTGGGATGTCTATTCGGACGACCAGAAAGCCCGTTTCGCAGAGCGCCAGCGGCAATGTGTGCAGGCGCAAAATAAAAAGGGCAGGGCCTAAGGACCAGATCTTCTTTAGGGGAGCTTGCGCGATACGGCACAGAGTTGCTGCAACCATGTATTGGAGGTCCTGGTCCGGGCCATCATGGATTTCCGCACGCATCCTGGGCTTGCTAGGAGATCGACCTCAAAAAATTCCTCCGTACTACGCGTGCATCTGTTTCTTGCGTTGACGGATTTCACGGGCTCGCTCATCGGTGCCGTCGTGGAAAGTCCCGAACCAGCGGTCCCAAGGCATTTCTTGGTTGCCGTAATTGCATTCGAAAAACCGATGGTGCAGCTGGTGGTAGAAGGTGCCCAGCGCCAGGCGCCGTTTGTCTTTGATCAGCAGGTTCTCATAGCCGGTGTGGGTCATGGCTGCGCCAAGCGTTTGATAGATCAGATGATTGATCAGGTGCACAGGGTGAGACGCCACTGCCGCGTGAATGAGCACGGAGGAAAAATAGAGCAAATGCTCGACTGGATGCATGGACAAGCCAGACCACGGACCAACGTTGACGTTACGATGGTGCAATGCGTGGAAACGCTTGTACATGAAAGGGACATGCAAAAGCCGGTGGATCCAATAAAAGTGGAACGCCGACCAGATCGGTATCAGCACGAATAACGCGAGGAACCAGATCGGGTTTTCGAAGAACTCGATAGTCGGGAAATAGCCGTTCGCCATGCCCCACTGCATCAGTGCCTGAAACGCTGTCCAGAAGCCGACACCGCTGATCAGGGACCAGAACATGTTGTCGTGGACCTGGTCGCGAAAGCTGTAGGTGCGGCTACCAGTGGCGGGGTTGCGGTGGTCGAATTTGAGCGTCTTGCCCTGTCCGCGGCGCATATAAAAATACCAGTGCAATCCCCCTACGCCGGCAATCATGAGGCCCATATTGACCACCCAGATCTGGAAGATCCAGCCAAGGGCGAATGTCCGGCTTTCTTCAAGGTCGGGGTAAAGCCAGGCCCAGGCTGCGAGGGCGATCAACAACAGGATCACGCGCTCAGACAGTGCCAGCCAGTTCTTCGCAAACCAGCGGGCAAGAAAGCCGGGGCGCGGCGGCCAAACGAAGATCGACTGGTCGGTCAGTGGCAACTCGGGGTGGTAGTTCCACTTGCTGCGTGCGGAGGATGTGGTTTCGTCATCTGGCATTATGCAACCCCACTATCCAGATCGTCTTCAATCCACCGAAATCTTTGTCGGTCCGGCTCGAATGAGCTTTGGCTTGCTCGATCGATTGTCAAGCTTCAGCGTTGTCCATAACGCCTTGAGCCAAGTCTTGGCCACGCACTCGAAATCATACATGAAATTAAGGCCACGTCGTCCGCGCTGAGCAAGCTGCTCATGACGAGTTAGCCGTTCGCCTCATCGAACGCGACATCCTGCTCGCTGATCATTATCCGGCCTGCTATTTCGCAGAGTATTCACTCGCATCCGTATTATCGGAAATCTGTATAACCTTTGATAACAAAACCGATCCGAACAAGTTTTTCGATCAAGATAACATATCCATGGTATCAAATTCACTCATAAGTAAATCCAATAACAGAAACAAAATGTAATTCTAAAAAATGGCAATACGGTATAATATTCTTATCGATACGAAAAATATAAAATAACTGATGGGGAGGTCCACATGATCGGATCGCGGGTGAAGGTCACTTTGCCGGCACTCATGATGCTTGCATTGAGCATAGGGGTATCATCCAGTAAAGCGGCCGAATTCTTCAGCGGCGTCGATTCCGGCTTTCCGGCGCCCGAGGGCGACCCGAGCGTGCTGCCGCCGGACTCCAAGCTCATGCGGCTTTGGGATGGGGGATGCGTTCTGACCGAAGGGGTTGCCGCCGGACATGACGGCTACATGTACTTCTCGGACATTACGTTCACCTCGCTCTGCAAGGACGAAAACGGCCTCTACCCGCAGGCCGGAAATATCTGGCGCTACGATCCTGCGAACGGCGAGACGACGGTTTATCGAAGCCCGAGTGGCATGTCGAACGGCATCAAGTTCGACGCCGACGGCAACATGATCGCAGCGCTCGGCGCTGACTATGGCGGCCGGATGCTGGTGAAGACCGATATGGCGACCGGGAAGAGCTATATCCTTTCAGGCCTTTATGACGGCAGACCTTACAACGCACTGAACGACGTTACGATCGACGAGAAGGGGCGGATGTACTTTTCCGATCCACGTTACCTCGGTCACGAGCCGATCTTCCAGCCGGGCTATGCTGTCTATCGCCTCGACCTGGACGGTACCGTGACCCGCACCATCACCGACGGCGGCAAGACCAATGGCGTGCTCGTCTCGCCGGATCAGAAAACGCTCTACGTCGTTTCCAACGACAACGGTTTTTTTGACTTTCAGCGTTTGACTGAAGGTGAGGCCAGCTCGCAAGGACGCCATGTGCTCCAGGCCTATGACTTGGCCGAGGACGGCACCGTGAGCAACCGGCGGGAGCTCGTGGACTACGCGCCCCATAGCGGACCGGATGGCATGGTCGCCGATGTCGATGGCAATCTCTATGTGGCCCTTCGCGCCGAGAACCGGCCAGGGATCGGTGTGTTCACGCCGGAAGGTGAGGAACTTGCCTTCATCTCAACGGGTGAGGAGCTGCCGACCAATGTTGGCTTCGGGCGCGGCGAGGAGAGCAGCGTGCTCTACGTCACCTCGGGCCAGAGTCTTTACAAGATCAAGATGGCCAAAGACGGTTACCAGCTGCCTTGACCATCGGCAAAGCTATTGGGAGTAGGAGTATGACCAGTCTCTCTTCTGAACAAATCACGCGCTATCAGAAAGGTGGCTACCTCTCGCCGATCCGCGTCTTGAGCGAGGCGGAGGCCGCAGATTACCGGACCAGGCTCGAAGCCATCGAGACCGCAGGTGCCGCCGGCACTGATCACCTGAAGTTCAAACCGCACCTTCTCTTCACCTGCTTCGATGAGCTGATCCGCCATCCGAAAATTCTGGATGCGGTCGAAGGCGTGATCGGACCGAATATTCTTTGCTGGGCGACCAACTTCTTCACCAAGGAACCGAAGACCACCAGCTATATCAGCTGGCATCAGGATCTCACCTATTGGGGACTGGATCCGGCCGACATCGTTACCGCTTGGGTGGCCCTCAGCCCGGCGACCGTCGAGAGCGGCTGCATGCGTTTTGTCCCCGGCACGCACAAGATGGAGATCGTCCCGCACAATGACACGTTTGCGGACGACAACCTCCTCTCCCGAGGGCAGGAAGTCGAGGTCGATGTCGACGAGAAGGAGGCGGTCGATGTCGTGCTGCAGCCGGGCGAGATGTCGCTCCATCACGTGAAGCTGATCCACGGCTCCAACCCCAATCGCTCCGATGATCGCAGGATCGGTTTCGCGATCCGTTACGTGCCGGCTTATGTGCGCCAGGTGGTGGGTGAGAAGGACAGTGCGGTCCTGGTGCGCGGGGTCGATACCGAGCAGAATTTCGAGCATGAAGCGCCGCCGGTCCATGACCTGGACGAAGCGGCGTTGGCGCAATATGCCGCGATCATGAAACGACAGGAGGCCGTTCTCTACCGGGATACTGACCGCGGTTTCAAATAAACCGACGATAAAGAAAAAACATCAGGGAGAGGCATTATGCTGACACGACGCAGTTTTGGTCGAGGGCTGGCTCTCACATTCGCGCTGGTTGCACTCTCCACAAACGTGGACGCAGCGGATTACAGCTGGAAATGGCAGACCTTCTGGCAACCGGGCACGGTCAATCAGCAAGCCTTCGAGCGTTTCGCCGCCGATGTCGCGGAGAAATCGGGTGGAAAAATTGAGATCGAGGCGCTGCCGGTCAATGCCGTCGTGCCGCCGGGTGAAATGATGGATGCGGTGAGCGCCAACATCATCCAAGGCATGAACGGCGGGACAGGTTACTTCATTGGCAAGGATGCCGCCTTCTCGCTGCTGGCCGATCTCAATGCCGGCTATGAGAATACGGAGCAGTTCACCAACTGGTTCTATGAAGGCGGCGGTCTCGACGTCGCGCGAGAACTTTACGCGCAGCATGGGCTTTACTTCATTGGCCCCGTGCTCTGGGGGGCGGAATCGATCCCGTCCAAGGAGCCGCTGCGTAGTATTCGGGATTTTGAGGGCATAAAAATGCGCTCGCCGGAAGGCATGGGCGCAGCCATTTGGGGCAAGCTTGGCGTCGGCGTCTCGACCCTTCCAGGCACCGAGGTCTACACCGCGCTGGAGCGCGGCAAGATCGAGGCGACCGACTGGGGAACGCTGGGCATGAATGACGAGCTTGGTTACGGCAAGATCGCCGCCTATGCGATTTATCCTGGCATCCATTCCATGCCCGCGTCCGATGTGTCGATAAACCTCGATCTCTGGAACGAGCTGCCAGATGAATTGAAGCAGGCACTGCAGAAGGCGACTGTTGCGTTCAATCAGGATAGTATCGCGGCAAACGCCGAGCTCGACAAAGGTTTCGCCGATGCGCGCGATCCTGAGACGCTGATCAATTGGGGTCCGGACGAGCGGCGTGAGCTGCGTGAAGTCGCTCAGGAAGTCTGGGCCGCATGGGCGGCAAAGAGCGAAATGGCAACCAAGGTCTATGAGAGCCATCTCGCCTATATGAAAGATCAGGGCTTGCTGTAGATCCAAGGTCACGGGCGCCAGGTCAACGAGGCCGGCGCCCGGCCGAGCGTTGTGGCAGGTTCCCAAAAAATCGATCAACTATCGCGTGCCATCGGCGGCCGCCTTTCCTGGTTGTTCCTGATCGCAGCAGGGCTCACCTGTCTGGAGGTGTTTCTGGACTGGGTGTTTCGTGCGCCTACGATCTGGGTGCACGACACCACCATCATGATGAGCGCCACCTGTTTCCTGTTGGGTGGTGCCTATGCGCTCGAGCGCCGCGACCATATCCGCATTACGTTCCTATACGACATGATGAGCCCACGGCTCCGTCGCTGGTGCGATCGTCTGACCCTGACGCTCACCTTGATTTATCTTGGCGCATTGCTCTGGTTCGTCACCAAACAGGCTTGGCAATCCATCATGCTGGTCGAGATGAGCGGACGTGCCTGGGACTTCCCGATGCCGATGGTGATCCGTATCGCGTTCTTTATCGGCACGCTTCTTCTTTTGCTGCAGGCGATCGCCCATTGGATCGGCGCGATGGTCGCCGACCATAAGGTAGACGATCGGGAGCGTCTCCCGTGAGTATTGAGATCATCACGCTGTTGATGGTCGGCTCGCTCTTGTTCCTCGTTTTGATCGGCATGCCGCTCGCCTTTGCGCTCGGCTTCGTCGCCGTCTCGTTCGCCTACATTTTCTTTGGCTTCAATGCGATCCAGCTGATCGCCAGCCGCATCTACGGATTCGTCAACGTCTATGTGCTCCTGTCGGTGCCGATGTTCCTCCTGATGGCGGCGATCATGGACCGATCGGGGGTTGCGCGCGATCTCTACGATGCGATCAGCGTCTGGGCCGGAGGCCTGCCGGGTGGCGTCGCGGTCATGACACTGATCGCCGCGGTCTTCATGGCGGCGACCACCGGCATCATCGGCGGCGAGATTATTCTTCTGGGCCTGGTCGCTCTCCCGCAAATGCTCCGCCTCGGTTATCACAAGAACCTGGCGATCGGCACGATCTGCGCCGGCGGTTCGCTCGGCACCATGATCCCGCCGAGCATTGTTCTCATCTTCTATGGCCTCACGGCCAACGTGGCCATCGGCAATCTCTTTATTGCCGTGATCATGCCGGGCCTGCTGCTCGCCAGCTTTTATCTTGTCTACATTCTGGTGCGCTGCGCCCTTGATCCTGACCTCGGACCACCGCTACCGGCGGCAGAACGGGACATTCCCCTTCGGCAAAAAGTAAACCTGCTAAAGGGCTTAGTCCTACCTATGGGCATCGCGTTCGGCGTGCTCGCCAGCATCTATGCCGGTATTGCTGCGGTCGCTGAGGCCGCTGCAGTTGGCGTCGCCGGCACGATCATCGCAGCCTGGCTGCGCGGTGCGCTCAGCTGGGACATGCTCCGGGACTGCGTGCGCCAGACCATGTCGACCTGCGGGCTTCTCCTCTGGTTGACCTTCGGCGCGACCGCACTGATCGGCGTCTATAATCTGCTCGGCGGCATCCGCTTCATCCAGGATGCGATGACCGGCCTGCCGTTTTCACCCCCGGTGATCGTCCTGATCATGATGGCTGTCTTGAT
>JBPCVQ010000388.1:0-4141 GCA_051010395.1 Geminicoccaceae bacterium
CTCGCTCGGCAGCTTCTTCTGACTTGAAAGTCGCCGCCCAGTGAAACGCGATCGCCTTCTCGATCCGAGAAGGCGCAGCCTCGAACGTCATCATCCCGCTATCGTCCCCGTCCACATAGGTCGCCAGACCCGATAGCGTTTCATAATCTGCCTTCCCGACCAGCGGACGAAGCGGATGCGCAACCTGCGCATCCAGATCCTCCCTCAAACTCGGCCCTTCCTGCGGACCCCGCTGATCGAGCGTCTCCAATGGGAGATGATCGCCGGGCGCAACCCCATGGAAGGTCAGAACCTCAGCAAGCTTGGTCTGATGGGACAAAGCCATCTGCCGGACAACCGCAAAAGGCGATACCGCCAGACGGGCGTGAGCCGCAAAGGCGTCAAGCTCGGCGCGGCCACTGGGATCGGAAGGAGGAAAAAAATGATGATTATCAACGGAATGTCGCAAACCCAGATCGTGCGCAACATAATCTCGGCAATCGTTCACGTAGTGGATCTCGCTGCCTGGAACCGTCTGCTGATAGCGCGCCCGGAAAAAGGCCAAGGCTTCCTGCTCCACCAGCTGCGTTCGCACCTGCGCAACAGCAGTACGCATATCTCCATCCTTGACGCCCTGAAGATAGGCTGCCGTCTGATAAACTCGCGATTCGCACCCCCAGCCACAAAGATCCAGGTCCTGCATCTTTTCAAAGGCCTCCTTCTTCTCGGCTGCCGGAACCTCCTCGTCTTGCAAAAGGGTCAGGATCTTGTGCAACTCTTCCTTGCTGTGACCGTAGAGCTTGGACAGCGTCTGTTCCGGGAAGTAGCCATCATTCCCGAAGAGATGGCCTTTGAGCGCCTCAAGCTCTCTTTTCTTGATAGCGGCGTCATCGAACGAAAGATGTTGTTCGGCCTGCCCGCCCAAGGCGTCCAAAAGACCCTCATATTGGGCTTGAAAAGGAGCAAACTTGTCCGAGTTGCGAAAGGCAACAAGCGAACCATCTGAGCTGGGCGTGTAGCGAAGGATCGCCCCTGCCTCGGCGCGCCCTTGCCCGTCGCTGGAAATGACCGGTGGAACAGGCATCGCCGCATGTTGATGAAAAGCCCCAACCCCAACCAAATCAGGCATGACGTCACCGCGATTACCTAATAACCCTTTCCTGCATCAATACATAAACATGAGCGGTCAAGCAATAAAAAACCAGCAGATGCAATGGTCAAAACAGGGCGCCCACCACTTGCAGGCCCGAGCGTGCATATATGGACGTCTTGCAGCAGAGATCAGCTATCTGACGCCTTGAGATAAGCATCGACATTGTCGGCCGAAAACTTGTAGCTGCGTCCGTCGGCGAGACGTTCAGCGCTGATCGGGTATTTCGGGCGGTTAGGGTTTATCGCGGTAATGCGGAAGGCCTCGCCACCGGTTCTGAAGATACGGCCATGGTCAGAGGGCTCCAATCCAAAGCTTGGCGCCAGCACGTCGAATAGGGCCTTGTCGTGCGAGAACAGCGATTCACCCGGCAAGGGATTCCAACGCGGAACTGGATGCCGAAGCCGTGGCGGAGATCGATGTCGCTCAGGTCCCCGCCCTCAGCGGTTAGTCCGTGGGTCTCGGCGACCTGCTTGCATGCGGCCAGGAGATCCCGGCGCAGGCGGTTGCAAAGTCCTGGGGTGAGGTTGCGCGGTGGCGCCTGTCTTGGTTTGGCTGGAGACGGTAGGGGTTTTCTCTTCGGCTTTTTCACGTTGACGCCTTTGCCTTGTAGACAGTGCCACGGGAGATGCCCATTTCCCGGGCGATTTCGGTCGGAGAGAGACCCCGAGCCAGCCGGTTCTGAATGGCCTCTTGATCAATCCTGGGGGGACGGCCGCGATAGGCACCTCGGCGCTTGGCGGCGTCGATGCCTTCGGTCTGGCGCTCACGGCGCAAGTTGGTCTCGAACTCGGCGAAGACGCCGAGCATGTCGAAGAAGGCCTTGCCCGCGGCTGTGGACGTATCCACCGGTTGTTCGGTTGCGGCCAGGTGGGCGCGCTTGTCCTTCAATATCGAGACGATCGTCTGCAGATCGTGCATGGACCGCGCCAACCGGTCGATGCGGGTGACGACCAGGGTTTCACCGGGATGGATGAAGTCGAGGATGGTCTTCAGTTCCGGGCGCCCGTCCAGCGTGGTGCCGCTGCCGGTCTCGGTGCAGCCGTCGGCTTCAAGGGCCTGGACTTGGGCGTCCAGGGTCTGGTCCGCGGTCGAGATCCGCGCATAGCCGATCCGGGGAGCGGAAGTGTTCATTTTGGCTGTGCCTGTGACATGGCATGTTCATTAACCCGAAAAAGGCCCAAAGTGAACAGGAAAACAGGCTGTTTCGGTGTTCATAAGGCGTGTCATTATAGGTATACCCGTAATGACGTATCAGACTTCGATGAATGATCTCTCCGCCATATTCATACCTGCCCGAAATCACCGCCAATTTTCGAGCCGAGCTAGGCGAGATCAACGCCAAATTCGCCAGCTATGCGTTCTTCAAGACGCCCAAATAGGTACGCTCGGGCCTACCGGGCCTCATTGGCGGCGAGGGCTTGTCAGCCGCCGGAGTCGATTTTTCGGCGCAGTTTGCTCCCCAAGCCGCCGGACAGTCCGTCCGGCAGCACGGGCTGGGCTTGGGTCCGCTGCGATCTGCTCGGCCTCGTGCCTGGCCTTCCTGGCCATGTCGACGGCCTTTGTGCGTGCTTCTGGGTTCGCCGCGATCTTACGGGCCATATGAAGAGCGAGCCGGCGCCAGGGGATGAGCATCTCGACACTATAGACCGATGCGCTCCCAACATCTTCCGAACAATGCCTTCAACTGAGGTGGGGCCACCTGGCGCTTACCGTCAGCCTTTCTTGGTGGTCGGTTTTCTGACCGCTTGCTTTCGCGGTGCTTTCACCAGCTTGGCGACAGGCTCCGGCTTTCTTCCAAGGCCGATCTTCTTGGCCAGATCGCTGCGCTGTGCCGCATAGCTCGGCGCCACCATAGGGTAGTCGTCCTTCAGGCCCCAGCGGCGGCGATACTCGTCGGGCGTCATGTCGTAGCGGGTTTTCAGATGGCGCTTTAGCATCTTCAGCTTCTTGCCGTCCTCGAGGCAGATGATGTGATCCGGTGTCACCGAGCGCTTGATCGGCACCGCGGGCGTCGGCTTTTCCTCTTCCGGCTCGGCCGGCGCCTGGCCGAGCCCGGCTAGCCCCTTGCCAACCGTGGCGATCAGATCCGGCAGTTCATTTGATGCCACCGTGTGGTGGCCGACATAGGCGCCGACGATTTCGGCGGTTAGTGCGGTGATATCGGGGAGGTCAACCGGTTTTTGTTCGGGCTCGGTCATAGTTTCCTGGATCCATGAAAAGTCTGGTGAGGCCGTCGGTTAGCACATCGGTGACAAATCAACCAAGGCAATGGTTGCGAACGGCCAAAAGTTGGACAAGGCCATTTGGACAAATGGATCAGACTAGCCCCACCCTTCCCTCGCCCGCTCCTCACATGGCCTTATCGCGCAAGCCATAGGGGGTGATAGAGCCTAAATCGCCCTCTCGCGCTTGCTAAGACCAGGTGTGCTGATCTGTGCGCCGCTGAACTGGATATGAGACTTGGTGTGTTAAAGTGTGCGGATTTGTGCAAAAGTGTGCAGCGCCTAACTGATTGTTTTACCTTACGTTTTAGCGTTTCTTTCTCTCGGCCTCGGGAAGGTGTGTAAAGGTGTGCAGGGGGCACTTTTATGGTGTGCAGAAGTGTGCGCTGCTGTTCCGGATGCAACTCTTTGTTTTTCCACATTAAATGATCCCATTGACGTGATCCCCAGAGCAATTGCGCGCTATTGTGGAAAGGCTCCCTGGCAGGTTCTACCTGCGTCTTGTGTGCAGCTTTCTGTTCTTCCCGCAGGAAGAGCAGAAAGCTGCCATGTCATCAAATAGAGAGCCACGCGCAGCGTGGGCCAGTCTGGCATGGGTAGCGTGCTGAAGGAGTGGCCGGCGAGGTGGCTTGCCAAGGGGGCCAAGGTGCTCGCCGGCACAGCCATCAAGGATGGTGTTTCGGTGCTTTTGCAAGATCTAGCTTGCTCGGATGCCGTTCGCCGTCTGGCGATCAGCCTGAACCACAATATCCGCCGTCTCTGGCCAGATTGACTAGTTGGGTTTAAC
>JBPCVQ010000389.1:0-12279 GCA_051010395.1 Geminicoccaceae bacterium
GAATAGCTTCGATAGCCGGCATGTCGGTCCGATCAACTTGTCTGAAGTCGTAGGTGTCTATCGCCGCCTCGCCGGTCATTTTTTGGGCGATATGCAATAGGATTCTGGCTTTGCTCAGCGCATCTAAGCATGCGTATGAAGGCCAGCGAACTCGGGATGATAATCCATGGATCAGTCAAATAAAAGCCCTGACACCCAGGTAGTCCTCTCAGACCTGGCGGATCTTCTAGGCGCCGCATCGATCCCAGAGCATCTGAAGCGGCACCCCAATCTCGCCTTTCTTACGCAAGAGCAACTTTCCGAATGGTGGGGGCTCAGTGTCGATACGTTGCGCGACTATCGTGCCTACGGCGGCGGTCCCGCGTTCTTCGGTGGCCGGATCCGGGGCGAGAGGTCAAGTACCCCATGGACGCGATCCTCGAGTACGAGAACCGGAACAGGATCGAGTTTAACGGGGCAGAGATCGCGTGTCGCTAGCTGTTCGGTCCCGGGGTGTGGTGATACGAGAGATCGCCATATCTGGAGGGATGCACTTTGGGCCAGCTTCTACACGGCAGCGCCAGAACGACAGAGGCAACTCGTTTCGCAATCCAGCGTAGTCAAGAGAGCGTGAGAGTTCTGGCATCGCGTTACGGCGTCAGCCCGACGACGGTGCAGAAGTGGAAGAAGCGTGGGTTCGTAGCCGATGCCCAGATAGGTCCGAAGGACGTTCGCTCCACGGTGCTGTCAGTTGAGCAGGAGGCAGCCTGTATTGCGTTCCGCCGTCACACGCTGCTGCCGCTCGATGACTGTCTTTATGCGCTGCAGCCTTCGATCCCGACACTGACACGATCCTCGCTGCACCGTTTGTTCCAGCGGCACGGTATCAGTCGGTTGGAGGAGGTGCGCGACAAGCCGTCACGGTCGAAGTTCAAAGCGTATGCGATCGGTTACGTCCATATCGACATCGCTGAAGTCCGGACCGAAGAAGGCAAACTTCACCTGTTCGTCGGCCCCTGGACGGCGCTTGCCGCCGGCCAACCCAAGCGCTGACCGGACATCTAAGCTCGTCTTCGCCAGGCTCGAAACTAAGGCCACCCGCATGATCGCTTGCCAGTTTCTGCGCGATCTGATCGAAGCCTTTCCGTATCACCTGCACACCGTCCTGACCGACAACGGCGTCCAGTTTTGCCATCCGCCACGCTATCGCAATGGACCAACAGCGAGGTTCGCAGGCCACCTGTTCGACCGCATCTGTGCAGAGAATGGGATCGAGCATCGTCTGACCAAGCCGAACCATCCTTGGACCAATGGTCAGGTCGAACGAATGAACAGGACGATCAAAGATGCCACCGTCAAACGCTATTACTACGCCAGTCATGATGAGCTGCAGCGGCATCTTCACCTGTTCATTGACACCTACAACCATGCCAGGCGGCTCAAGACGCTACGAGGCCTCACGCCTTACGAGTTCGTCATTCAGCAATGGAAGAATGAACCAAAACGTTTCAAGATAGATCCGTCAAACCACACCCCGGGACCGAACACTTAGACGCGGGCTGGCATCTTTGCATAGTCTGCCTCGACGATCTGCGATCGTTGCACGTATTTCAGACCACCTGTTCAGCATGAGATCATGTAAAGGTGGTTCATCCGGATCGGCCGACTAAGCGCTCGTCCGAGCAAACTGATTATGGATATCGAGCACAAATCCTCCTGCACGGCGTGCGGGCTGCGCGCTGGCGTCAGTTGGCAGGTCCATCGGCTGCTGAGGGATTGATCAACGGATAGGCACCATAGACGAACCGGGTTCATTCACCCAACGCAGGAGATGGCGAAGCCTGGGCCAGACCGAAACACATTCATCATTGTGTGCACCAAATATCCAATCCAGAGCGACACCTGCGGGCAGGCACAGAGGCAATCAAAACAATCGATGACGACACGCTGATAAGTGATCAGACCTTCTTCCAGTTGAAATGATGGCAAAATGTTCAAGCCACCGCAGCCGATCGTGAAACAGATTCGGACGGCTGGATACGGTTTCAAAAGGTCAAACGTGATGGCCATGTATGGCCACGTAAGATTTGGCTGACTAAAAAATCCGAATAAGTCTTTGAAAAGATTGGCGCGCCCTGCAGGATTCGAACCTGCGACCGTCGGCTTAGAAGGCCGATGCTCTATCCAGCTGAGCTAAGGGCGCGAGGGTGATTTAGGGGTATCACAGCTTTGGTACAGTCAGCAATCTTGCGCTGATCGAGTTAGGATGGCTCACATGGACCGGGTGAAGTTTTCGGAGTAGGATTTCGGGACGACGACCCTCGATTTCGGTGTGAAGATGCGGGCTTCGATGCCGTTTCTCGTGGCATAGGCCAGAGCCGCTTCTTTGGTCGGGAACTTGAGTTGAACCTGCTGCTGCGTGTCACTGGAACCGGACCAGCCGCAAAGGGGGTCGATGATCTTTCGACCCTCGGGCTCCATCTCCAGGAGCCAATAGCGCGTTTTCGCACGCCCCGATGATGTTGCGGTCTTGGCGGGCTGGTAAATTCGAGCTGTCATTGGCTGGGTCAACTCCTCTCGAAACGTCCTGGTTCAGACTTAGATGACGCTGCTTCATGCTTCAAGCATCTTCCCGGCCGGAAGACCAGGCCGTACGCAGACGTTCTCTGTTCAGGAGAAGCCATTGCAGCGCGATTATCGCCGTCGCGACTTTAATCCGCCCCTCGGACAGCCAGGAAAAAGCTTGGTCCGAGGATAGCACATGAACCTTAATATCTTCTCCTTCCTCCGCCAGACCGAAGAGACCCCCTGCAGCGGAGGCATTCATCCTTGCAACGAACAGGTCCACCGTCTCGGTGGAGCCACCGGGACTGGCGAAATAGCTGATGACAGGCTCGAGTTCCTGGAGTTCGAGGCCGGCTTCCTCTTTCGCCTCGCGTCTTGCGACATCCTTGATGCCTTCGCCGGGCTCGACGATGCCTGCGATGGTCTCAATCAGCCATGGATGCGCTGCGATGCCGAGCGCACCCGGCCGAAACTGCTCGATCAGAACGACCTCGTCCCGTTGAGGATCATAAGGAAGAACCGCGACGGCGCGGCCGCGCTCGAAGATCTCTCTGGAAATTTCCGGCCCGTCACCGCCGGCAAACAGGCCGTGAACGAGACGATAGCGAATGACCTTGAAATAACCGTCGAAGACCAATTTCTTCTGGATCACGCGAATTTGATTCTCGACCATGCGAGATTCTGCTGATCAAGCGAAGGCTTTGTGTGCGATCAGTGTGAAGCTATCGCGAACGCCGTCCAGTGTCTGCACGTGATTGGTGACGAAACGGCCAATGTCCTCACCATCATCGAGATAAACTTTCATCAAGAGGTCATACTGGCCGGAGATCGAATGCACCTCGGAAACCGCGCCCATCTCCTGAACAGCAGCGTCGGCGACGTCATAGGCTCGACCGAGTTCGCATTTCACCAGAACGAACAGCGTCTGCATCAGCCCTCGCTGGCTTTGCGCTGAATGGGGACTGGCCTTTGCATGAACAACGGGACATGATCACCCATACCTATCACCGGTTTCTCGGGTTGCCGCCGCCGTCCATGTGCGGGCTTGCATTCCGCCGAAAGTGGCTGCGAACGCTCGCGCCTGGATTGCTCGCTGGCGTGACTTCCCGCACGGGAAAGATCTGGCTTCGGTGCATCGTCATTGGCCGCGGCCCCGGCCGAAGCGATCGCGGTATCGTCAGCATCGGCCTTTCTGGTGGAACGACGGCGACCGCTGGACTTCGGTTTCGCAGCGTCCTCGTCTTTCTCGTCGGAGGCCGATCGACGACGGCCTCGCGCCGATGCCTTCACTGGCGGTTCAGCATCGCCCGTCTCAGGCTTATCGTCACTCGCCATATCGAGCATCGGAATTTTCTTGCCGGTGAGCTTCGAAATAGCATCGATGAATTTGCCTTCCTCGCCGAAAGCAAGGGTGAAGGCACGGCCCTCCTGGCCGGCGCGCCCGGTACGGCCGATGCGATGGACATAATCTTCGGCGTGGGTCGGCACGTCGTAATTAATGACACAGGGCAGCATCGCGATATCAATACCGCGCGCCGCAACATCAGTCGCTACCAGGAAGTTGACATCCCCCTCTTTGAAAGCATCTAGGGATTGGGTGCGCTGGCTCTGATCGAGATCCCCATGGATGTCGCGCGCACTCAGTCCTGCACGCTCCAGCTGCCGGCGCAGCACCGAGACATCACGTTTGCGATTGCAGAAGATGATCGCCTTTTCGACATCCTGTGTCTCGATCAGGCGTTTCAGAACCTTGAACTTCTGCCGGGGTTGCACGATCGTCAGGTGGTCGGCGATCCGCTCGCCCGTAGTGGATGATGGCGAGGCCTGAAGTGTCACGGGATCAATCAGGAAGCTATCGGCCAGACGTCGAACTTCAGGGGGCATGGTAGCCGAGAAGAACAAGGTCTGCCGACGCTTGCTAATCAGCGTGACGATGCGCTCGACATCAGGAATGAAGCCCATGTCGAGCATGCGGTCAGCCTCGTCGATCACCAGGATCGAGACGCCGCCAAGGAGAACCTTGCCGCGTTCAAACTGATCCAAAAGGCGCCCTGGCGTCGCGATCAGCACGTCGACGCCGCGTTCCAGTTTTTTCCACTGCTCGTCCATGCCGACACCGCCGATCAAGAGCGCCATGGAGAGCTTCAAGTGGCGACCGTAAGTCTCAAAATAGTCGGCGGTTTGCGTCGCCAGCTCTCGTGTCGGGCTTAGGATAAGCGAGCGCGGCATGCGCGCCTTGCTCTGTCCCAAAGCTAATCGTTCGATCATCGGCAGGACGAAAGCTGCCGTCTTCCCTGTACCGGTCTGAGCGATGCCCAGAACATCACCACCAGTCAGGATGGCCGGTATCGCTTGTTCTTGTATGGGGGTAGGTTCCTGATAGCCCGCCTCATCGACGGCTTTCAGGATTTCCCCGCGCAGCGCGAGTTCGCTGAATTTCATGCGTATCCAGTTCGGGATATCGGAATCGGGCAATAGCCGGATAAGTTCCAGCTGTTACTGTCCGATGTAGAGAGTTACCGAGATTTGTCAATGATGGACGCCAAAATGTAAAATTTTGCCAGCTTTTAGTTTGTTCCTTGCTGATCTCGATGCCATCTTACCCATGTATGCCGTCGAATTTGAGGCCGGAAAGGGGCACTTTTTGCTAGTAGACGCCAATAGATCGGTGCTGTTGTTCATCGACGTGCAAACAAAACTCGCACCAGCGGTCGAACGAGCCGCGGATTGCCTCGCCCGCTGCCGGCTGCTTCTCGCAACCGCCCGCCGGCTGGATGTTCCGATACTGGCCACCGAGCATTGTTCGGACAGTGTCGGACCGACCGTGCCCGACTTGCGGGATCATCTAGATCCATCTGAAATTGTCGAAAAGCGTCATTTCAACGGTGCGTCCGAGGCAGCTTTCGATCATGCACTGGCCGCACATGGCAGGAAAATGGCCGTAGTCGCTGGCATGGAGGCTCATGTCTGTGTTTTGCAGACTGTACTCGGCCTGAAAGCTGTCGGCTACGAGCCCGTGGTTGTGGCCGATGCGATCGCCTCCAGGCAGCCCGCTTCCCGCGATCTCGCCATCAGCAGGATGCGCAAACACGGTGTCGACATCGTCAATGCTGAAATGGTCGCATTTGAATGGCTGAAGGTCGGAGACAGCCGGGCATTCAAGGACATACTGCCGATGATCAAATCCGGCTCGGCCGATGAGCATTTGGCTTGAACACGAAGTCGCCCCTGCTGATACCAACCTCCCAGCCATCAATAGCCCGCAGTCAACGCTCCCGCGCGCCGCGGGTCGGAGGCGCCGTAGAGGCCGCCATCGGTGACCATGATCGACTGGGTGCTGCCCATGGCGTTCTTGACGACCACTTTCTGGCCGCGCTGCTCCAGGAGGCGCACGGTATCAGGGCTGAGGCCTTCCTCGACCCGGAGCTCATCTGGCAGCCACTGATGGTGAATGCGCGGCGCATAGGTCGCCTCGGCGACGTTCATGCCGTGATCGATCACGTTCATGATCATCTGCAGCGTGGTGGTGATGATGCGCGAGCCGCCGGGACTTCCGGTGACCAGATAGGGCAGACCATCCGCAAGCACCAGCGTGGGACTCATCGACGAGAGGGGCCGCTTCCTCGGTTCGACCGCGTTGGCATCGCCGCCGATCAGGCCATAGGCATTAGGCACACCGGGCTTCGCCGAGAAATCGTCGAGTTCGTTGTTGAGAAGGATGCCGGTTCCGTCGGCTATCAGACCAGTCCCGTAGCTGAAGTTGAGCGTATAGGTGTTGGCGACCGCATTGCCTTCGGCGTCGACCACTGAAAAATGAGTGGTCTCGTCGCTCTCGTAGGGCGTGAGGTCAGCAGGTCCGATTTCCGCCGCCGTGGCCGCACGACCACGGCTGATCGCGGCAAGGCTGTCGGCGGCATAGGTTTTCGACGTCAACGCCTTGACCGGCACGTCGACGAAGTCCGGGTCGCCCAGATACTCACTGCGATCAGCGTAAGCGAATTTCATTGCCTCTGCCATCATGTGGATGCTGTCGGCGCTGTTGTGACCGAGGAACGACATCGGCACGCCTTCGAGCGTATTCAGAATCTGGACGATATGGACGCCGCCCGAGCTTGGCGGCGGCATGGAGACGATCTCGTAACCGCGATAGGTCCCGGTGACCGGCTCCCTAAGCTTGACCTCGTAATTCTTGAAGTCATCGAGGGTCAGATGACCGTCTGCCGCCTCGACGGCGGCAACGATTTTCTCGGCGATCGGTCCCTCGTAAAATGCAGAGGGGCCATTTTGTGCGATCGAATTCAGTGATGCAGCGAGATCGCCTTGGACCAAGGTTTCACCGGGCTCATAGGGCACACCGCCTTCCTTGTAGAAAACCGCCGTCGAGGAGGGCCATTTTTGCAGGCGATCGGTCAGTCCTTTAAGGGATTCGGAAAGGTCCGTCGTGACTTGAATACCGTTCTCAGCAAGGTCGATAGCCGGCGCCAACGCGTCCGCGAGGCTGATGGTGCCGTAGCGCTCGAGCGCCAGCGCCATGCCGGCGACCGTGCCGGGGACGCCGACGGCAAGGCCGCTGTAGCGCGACTTCTGCTTGCTCGCATCGCCCTGATCATCGAGATACATGTCGCGAAAGGCAGCAGCCCCGGACATCTCCCGATAGTCGATGGCCACGGTCTCACCGCTCTCGGCATCATGCACCATCATGAAGCCGCCGCCACCGATATTGCCGGCGCGCGGCAATGTGACGGCAAGGGCAAAAGCGACGGACACGGCCGCGTCGACGGCATTGCCGCCGTTTTTCAATACGCCCAGCCCGATTTCCGTCGCCAGCGCTTCCTGGCTTGCGACCATACCGTTCGGGCCGTAGACCGGATGAACAAGATCGCGCGCGCCGAAGATCGCGGTCTGCTGGGCTTGAGCCTCGCCGCTGCCGGCGACTGTCATGGCCCCTAACGTCAACGCCAGAACCGCGCTCGCTGCCCGTGCTGTCGATCTGCTCATCATCACCCCTTCAATTCTTTCTTATCGTCTTTTGGTTAACAGTCCGTTAACTCTGCCACGCTATCTCTCAAATCTAGCGCAATGGACGAGAGATGACCAATTGATCTTCTTCCTATCATCGCCAGCCTCTCGGCTCGATGTCACGCCTCTGATGGATCAGACATGGCCTACCCCAAGCTCTCCCTTCTTGCCGGTCAGGATCGACGCCTGCGTGCCGGGCATCCCTGGATCTACGCCAATGAACTGAAGATGGATGCAGGCGCCAAGACGCTGGATCCGGGCACATCGGTGCGGCTGACCAATGCCGCCGGCAAGGCGATGGCGGTCGCGCAATTCAATCCGCATTCGCTCATCGTTGCTCGGGTGATGAGTCGCAATCAGGACGCGACGATCGATGCCGCCTTTCTGGAGAGGCGCCTCAGCCGGGCGCTACGCCTGCGCGAGCGTCTGTTCGATCAACCTTTTTATCGGTTGGTGCATGCCGAGGCGGATGGACTGCCGGGCCTGGTGATCGACCGTTTCGGAAGGACACTGGTCGTTCAGGCTAACAGCGCTGGCATGGACCGGCTGAAAGCAGAGCTTGTCGATGCGATTGAACAGGTCCTGGAAGTTGATCTGATCATCTTTAAGAACGACAGCCCCGCACGGACGAGGGAGGGTTTGGAGCTTGGTGTCGAGGTCATAAAGGGCAAGGCGGTCGGTATGATCGAGCTTCTCGAAAACGGCCTTACGTTCTTCGCGGACCCGGTTGAGGGGCAGAAAACCGGCTGGTATTTTGATCAGCGCGATAATCGGGCGTTTGCAGCAAGCCTCGCCCGTGACGAGCGTGTGCTCGACCTCTTCGGTTATGGCGGTGGCTTCGGGATTACGGCGCTGAAAGCAGGCGCCAAAGAGGCTTTAACCATCGACCGCTCGGAGGCGGCGCTCGCACTTGCAATGGCAGCCGCAACGAAGAATGGCGTCGATCAAAAACTGACCTGTTCACGTGAGGAAGGCTTCGCCGCCTTGGATCGGCTCGCTGCCGAAAAGCAGCGCTTTGGGCTTATTATCGTCGATCCGCCGAGTTTTGTTAAAAGCAAGCGTGAGTTGAAATCCGGCCTCAAAGGCTACCGAAAGCTGACGCGCGCGGCGGCGACTTTGGTGCGCGAAGAAGGTTTTTTGATGATCGCATCCTGCTCGCATAACGTGCCGGTCGATCTCTTTCGAGATGAGGTGCGCAAGGGCCTGAGCGACGCCGGTCGCGGCGGACGATTGCTACGTCAATCCGGTGCGAGTGCAGATCACCCGAGCCATCCAATGTTGCCTGAGTCCGCTTATCTGAAGTGTCTTGCCTATATCCTCGACTAATTTTCGTCTTTCTTTTGGTGCTTTTTCCGAAAACCAAATCTCTCGCATCAATTCTACTTTTGGTTGATTTAAACGATGAAGATCATGCATAATGGTTCTCATCCTCAGCCAAACAGCAAAGATGCGGCGGCAACGATATGGATTTTTTGGCTCATCAGACCACAGCCTACGAACAGAAGGGCAGCGATGCATCCAACAGGTCAGAAGACCAGGCCTCGTCGATGCGTTCGGACGATCTCTGCCAAGCGTTCGTGCAGCTTTGCCAGCTCCTAAAGCGCCCCTACTCGTCGTCCCAGATCGTGGCGGCAGCCCCGCCCACTCTCCATGGTTCGACAGCCGGAACGGTTCGCCTTGCCGCCGATCGCCTGGGCTTCAAGACCAAAAGCGTCAAGGCCTCAGTCAGCAATCTTGGCCAAGTTCCCCCTCCCTTCCTGTTGATCGGCCGCCTTCCCGGCGAAGGTTGGCTGGTGACATCAAGGGTGGAAGATACGCTCGAACTTTCCGATCCCGATGGCGGTGAAAGCACGGTTCACGCCATAAGCGATATCACCGACGGCGCAACTGAGATCCTGCTGGCCAAACCGCTGACGGCCAGCAATTCGCCCGGCGATTGGCGAACACCGATCATACGACGGCTGAAACCCATCCTTTGGGAACTTGGTCTTGCTTCGGTGATCATCAACCTGTTGGCGTTGGCCACACCGATCTTCCTGATGACCGTCTACAATAAGGTGATCAATCACGGAGCGCTCAAAACACTGGACGTTCTGGCAATCGGCATGCTGACGCTGTTCGCGTTCGAATGGCTGCTGCGCAGCCTGCGCGGCTACATCACCAGCCATGCAGGCGGCCGTCTCGATGCAGCACTCGGCAGCGAAGTCGTGCATCACCTCGTTCATCAACCGCTTAAGACTTTCGAACAGTTGCCGACAGGTCAGATCATGGAGCGGCTGCGCCAGCTCGATCAGCTCCGTCTATTCTTCACCAGCCAAATGCCGCTCCTTTTGGTCGATCTTGCCTTCGTCGGTGTCTTTCTGGTGGTTCTGTTCTTTCTGGACGTGCGCTTAGGCGCAATAACGCTTGCAGCCATACCCCTCTTTCTCTTGCTCTCCTTCTTCGCGAAAGGCCGCCACCAGACATTGACTGAGGACGGCTTCAAGGCAGCGGCGGCGAAAGCCTCGGCACTCGGCGAAACCGTGTCCCATGCTATGACAGTCAAGGCGCTGGGCCTTGAGCCCGAAATGGAGCAGCGCTTCAAACAGCGCCTCGCCCACGCAGCGGAAACCAATTTTCGCGCCAGCCATCTCGGCGGATTGATCGCCAATTCCGGCCAGATTCTGCAGCAGCTGGTAGCATTGCTTCTGGTCTATATCGGCGCACGCGCGATCATCGCCGGTGATATGTCGATCGGCGCGCTGATCGCAGCGACCATTCTTGCAGCGCGCACTTTGCAGCCGATGCGCCAGGTTCTCAGCGCCTGGCAGCAGCTACAGGCCGTGCGCATCGCGTTTGCCCGCCTGGACGAACTGATGAAACGGCCGACGGAGCTTATGGACCTGCCCATGCCCGCCCTGCACGTCCAGGGACGGATCCGTTTCGAAAACGTTACCTATCGTTATGCAAGCGATACCAAGCCAGCTCTGGAATCCATCGATCTGGATATCGCACCTGGCCAGATCGTAGGCATCATCGGACCACCCGGATCAGGTAAGAGTACGCTTGCAAAGCTACTTTTGGGGCTCGATCGACCAGAAGAAGGCCGGATTCTCATCGACGACCTCGATATCCGCCTCTGGTCGCCAACGACCCTTCGCCAGCAGGTCGGTGTCGTGCCCCAGGAGATCCAGCTATTTACCGGCAGCATTGCAGAGAACATAGCGATCGGCGCCGCGGATCAGGGCATCGATCGGGTGATGGCCGCAGCCAAGTTCGTAGGCGCTCATGACTTCATTCAGAGTCTGCCAAAGGGCTATGCGACCAAGCTCGGCGAGCGCGGGATTGGACTTTCCGCCGGTCAACGCCAATTGATCACCATCGCCCGGGCTCTGGTGCGCAATCCGAAAGTTCTTGTCCTCGACGAAGCCACGAGCGCTCTCGATGCGACCACCGAGAATGAACTCATGGCCAACCTCAAAAGGGCGTCACGTGGTCGGACGATCATCATCGTCACCCATCGACTTGCCGCTCTCGAATTCGCGGACCGGGCCTTCTCGCTCGCTGATGGCAAGATGATGGCCGAAAACCGCCCTGCCCAGATAGCAGCCGGCAGCAAAAGGGCGTCGAGATCCAATCCCGTCGCGAGCCAACCTCACCTCAAACCGATATGAGGGCCATGTCAAACCTCCCGACCTGGATACAAGGCCTGTTCACGGGCATCGATCACGCCGTCCGCAGGCGTCCGTCCCTGCCCTTCCTCCGATTGAGGCCGCAGCGGCATGCCGACCGGTTCGCCGAGTTTCTGCCAGATACAGAAGGTATCGTCGCCGCCCGTCATTCGCCGGCAGCCGGCTATCTTATCCTGGCCATCGCCTCGATGGTGGTCACCGCTCTTCTCTGGGCGGGGCTTACCGACGTCGAGCAGGTGGTGCGTGCCAAAGGTCAGGTGGAACCCGCAGGCCGGGTCAAGATGGTCAACCACCCGAATGGCGGGCGGGTCGCCGAAATCCTGGTGGTGGAAAGCGAGCATGTGATCGCCGGACAGCCGCTTTTGGCGTTCGACGCCGAACTGATCAAAGCCGAGCTCGATGATCTTCTCCATCGCTGGCAGGCCAAAGCCGCGGAGGCCGACCGGCTGAAGGCGGAGGCAATGGACGATCCGCTGGCCTTCACGGAGAGCCTGGCGGAAAGCAGACCTGACTTGCTCCTGCAGCAGACCGATCTCCTCAAGGCCCGTCAGCAGAGCCGCGAAAGCCGGCGGCGCGCGCTCACGCAATCCATCGAGCGTCAAGTGCATGAGGTCGAAGGTCTGGTCGCCGAGCGCGCAAGGCTGGAGAACAGCGAAAACATGCTCGGCCAGCAGGTTGGTGCCGTGAGAAAACTGACCGAGCAGGGTCTCTATCCGAAACTGCGGCTGATTGCAGCCGAACGGCAGCTCGGCGATCTTTCCGGTGACATTCGAAAGACCGGCGCCAGACTAGCTTCGGCGAAAGCTGCCTACGCCGAGGCGAAGAGCGAGCGCGACAGCTTCGAGCTGGAATGGCGCTCCCTCATTCTCGCTGAGCTCGCCGCAGTCGAGGCTGAGCGCGATGGTCTGGCAGAGGCGGTGAAGCGGCAAAAGACCATGCTGAACAATCTCCTGGTGCGCGCGCCTGTCGATGGCATCGTGCAGGAACTGGTGGTCGCCGGTGCCGGCCAGTCGGTCGGCTCCAACGAGCCCCTGATGAAGCTGGT
>JBPCVQ010000390.1:0-59502 GCA_051010395.1 Geminicoccaceae bacterium
TCCTTGAACGTGCCGGGCTCTCCCTCGTCGGCATTGATCGTCATCAACCGCGGCCCTTCGTACCCGCGTACGAAACTCCATTTCCTGCCTGTCGGAAAACCCGCCCCACCAAGGCCGCGCAGGCTGGCATCGGAAAGTATTCCGATTACGTCATCGCTCGAAAGCTCGCCTGACCTCACCCTCTCCCATTGCGCGTAGCCGCCTTCGGCCTTGTAGGCATCGAGAGCCTTGTAGTCCGGCATCTGTATGTTGGTGTCGCCGGCCTCGATCACGGCTTGCAGTTTTTCCGGCGTCGCCTCCCTGACCTCGCGGTCGCCAACCCGAAGCACCGGAGCGACATCGCATCCGCCCATGCAGGGGGCTTCGACGACGCGTATTTCCGTAGGATCGATGCTATTTTTCAGCTCAGCCAGCAGCTGATCCGCGCCTAAGCACATGCAGGTGACGGAATTGCAGACGCGCACGGTGAGTGGTGCCGGGATAGGATCGCCCTCGCGCACCACATCGAAATGGTCATAGAAGGAGGCAACTTCGTATATTTCCACCTGCGACAGGCGCATCTCTTCCGCCAGCGCACGAATATGTTTTGCCTGCAGGCAGCGATATTCGTCTTGAATGAGATGCAGGAATTCGATCAGCAGATCAGGGCGTCGCTCACGGGCGCCGAGCAGACGGAGCACGTCTTCCAGTGCTGCATCATCAAGCTCGCGGCCTTTTGGTTTCGCAGGATTGCGCCCTTTTTCGCGTGGCACTTCGGGACGGGGGCGGTCGGTTTCTGCAATGAAGGCCATCGCTTACGCGTTCTCCCAGAGCCGCCAGCGGCACAACGGCCCTGACATTACGATCATATTTTGAGGGTAGCGAACAGTCGGTTCGGCCAGGAAAGCCAATGGTGCCTCTGTTGCACCCCTTCGCGCGCCGCCGGGAACTCTGTCCGGCTAAACTGGTATGCCAAATTTCGGAGTTGATTAGAAGAGGTAATCGGAATCGGACGCTATGCTGCGGAAAAAATGGAAATAGTGCAGAGGCCGCTCTCAGCCCCAAGCATCTGATCGGGCGGATCAGGTTTTTGGAAGAAATTGCAGGTGCCGGTCTCTTCCCGGCATCACCCTACTCGACCATCAGCCCAGGCACTCGCCGCCGTCGATGACTAGTGCCTGGCCTGTCATGAAGGAGGAAAGATCGGAGGCGAGGAAGAGGGCAGCTTCTGCGATTTCTTCGGTGCTGCCGAAGGGGCCCATCGGGATCTGTTCGGCGACATAACGCTCGAGCGCCTCGCGCCCACCCATCTGCAGCATGAAGGGGTCGTTGAACGGCGTGTCGACCCAGCCAGGACAAAGGGCGTTGATGCGGATGTTGTGGCGCGCATAGTCCAGCGCCATCTGCTTGGTCATTGCGACGACAGCATGTTTGGAGATGGCATAAGCGATCATCTCGCGATCGTAGAGAACACCGGAATTCGATGCCGTGATGACGATAGAGCCCGACCCCTGCCGTTTCATCTCCGGCACTACCAGACGCGCCGCCATGAAATGGGCGCGCACGTTCACCTGCCAGGACGCATCCATGCCATCGGGTCCGACCTGCTCCAATGTGCCTTCGACCTGGATGCCAGCATGGGAATGGAGGATGTCGAGCCGGCCACAATCGGCGATCGTCGCATCGACCAGATCATAGAGAGCGTGATCAGAGGTGACATCCAAGGCGACCGCCCTTGCCTCTCCTCCGGCTTCGGTGATCAGACGGGCCGTCTCGGCCGCCGCATCGGGGCGAAGGCCCGAGGTGATGACGACGGCCCCATCACGCGCCATGATCGACGCGCTCGCCCGCCCGATGCCGGAGCCTGCCCCGGTCACCACCGCCACCTTGCCGTCGAGGATCATGAGTCTCTCCCATGTACCACTCCTATCGATCACCCAGCGCGCCGCCGTCGCGCAGGCGAAGTAGGAACTGTGATGCGATCAAGAGGGTCAGCGACGTGATCAGCACCAGTGTGCCGATGGCATTGATCTCAGGCGTTACACCGCGGCGGATCGATGAGAAGACATAGATCGGCAGCGTGGTTTCCGAGCCTGCGACGAAGAAGGCGATGATGAAATCGTCGAAGCTGAAGGTGAAGCTCAAGAGGAAACCTGCGAGGATCGCAGGAAAAATCTGCGGCAGGGTGACCTGCCGAAAAGTCCTCCACGGGCTGGCGTAGAGATCGGCTGATGCTTCGATCAACGCCCTGTCCATGCCGGCAAGACGCGCGCGGACGATGACGATCACGAGCGCCATGGTGAACATCGTGTGTGCGCCGATCAACGTGACATAGCCCATGTTGAGACGCGGCGCCTGCCCCAGCCAGGCGGGCCAGTTCGTTTCAAGAAACGGGTTCAGAGCGTTGAAGATGGTCACCAGTGCGATCAGCGTGGCGATGCCCGGGATCATGATGGCCACATAGATCACCGCGTCATAGACCACCCTCCACGTGCCTCGGACCTGCTCGCCATGGTGCCGAACAGACTGGCAAGCACAGCACTGGTAGTGGCGACCACGAGACTGGTGGTCAGCGCTTCCATCGCGAACGGATTCGTCCAGAGCTTGCCGTACCAACTCACGGAAAAACCTTGAAAGTCGCTCGCATGCCGACCGGCATTGAAGCTGAACAGTACGATGATGCCGATCGGGATATAGAGAAAGAGGTAGACGGCGATCGCGTAAAGCCTCATGGCACCGTCACTCTAATGGTGCATTCAATACAAGAGATTCTTTCAGGCATGCCCAGAAACCAACAGCATACGATCAATCCACGCACTCACGGTCAAAGTCAATGAGGTGACCGCGCCACTAGAACAACGAGACATCGTCACGCCTTGCCGAAGCCTTCATCATCAGTCGCATATAGAGGCTGACGGTCACCAGCATGATCATGACCAGGGTCACGGCGACTGCAGAGCCATAGGCCAAGTTCCGGGACTGAAGGAAGAGGTCGACCAAGGCATTGCCGATGAAGAACACCTTGCCGCCGCCGAGCAGAGCCGGGATCAGGAACTCGCCCATCAAGAGAATGAACACCAGCATGCAGCCGGTCGCGATGCCGGGGATCGAGAGCGGCAGGGTGACCTGCAGAAAGGTGCGCCAGGGCGGTGCGCCGAGGTCGGAAGAGACTTCCAAAAGCCGTTGGCCGAGTTTTTCCAGGCTGACATAGATCGGAAACACCATGAGCGGCAGATAGCCGTAGACGATGCCGACCAACGACAGCAGATTCGGGATGCCGCGGCCGCCCAGAATGTAGATCCAGTCATAGGTCCGGATCAGAATGCTGGTCCAGAACGGAATGATCACCAGGACCAGAAGGATGGTTCTGATCTTCGGGCTGACCTTGATCGCCAGAAAATAAGCGAGCGGATAGGCGACCAGAAGGGCCGCTAGCGTACCGGCGGGCGCCAGCAGCAGGGTGTTCTTGAAAGCGGTGAAGCGAGCCAGCAGGTTCGCATATTGCGCCAAAGTCAGCGCTGGCACATAGCCGCCCGCCGGCGCCCGTTCACCGAAGCTGAAGACGACGATGACGAGCAGCGGCAGGACGAGCATGCCGGCGAACCAAAAATGTTGCCGGCATCAGCAAAAGCCGGTTGATCCACTTCCGGTCCACGTCGCCGCTCGCCCTGCCGCTTGCCGATCAAGCCAACTTGAAGCGAGCCAAGAGCTCGGCCCTGTTCGGATCGGTCAACGTCGCCGCGGCGCCAAACTCCAGTGCCGTCAAAAGCTCCTGCGCCGGATAAAGGATCGGATCCTCCAAGAGATCCTTCGGCAGCAGCTCATTGGTCCGGCCGTCCGCGACCGGATAGCCGTGGGCCTGCACCTCGGCAGCGTTGATCGCCGGATCCAGGAGGAAGTCGATGAGCGCATATCCAGCATCCCGATGGGGAGCACCTTTGGGCACGGCATAGTAGTCGCTCCAGATCTCACCGCCTTCGGTGCCGGGCACATAGGCCATTTCCGGCATGTCGGTGTTCAACTGCTTGCCGTCCCCAGTCCAGCACATCGACATCCAGGCATCGCCGCTGCGCAGGGAAGGCTGGTAGTCGCCGTTGATCGCTTAGAGATGCGGCTTGACCTCCAGGAGCAGTTTTTCCGCATCCGCCAACTCGTTCAGATCGACGGAATTGAAGGAGTAGCCAAAATACTTCAAGGCATTGCTGATGGTCGGCAGCTGATAGTCATGCACCATCGTGCGCCCGGAGAAGTCGGTCTTGGTGATGTCCCAAAACTCCTTCCAGCTGGTCAGCGACTTGCCGTCGGTATGGCTGGTATTCATCACATAGCCGGTGGTGCCCCAGTTCTTGGGCACTGCGTAGACCTGACCATCGACGGTACCGGCGTCGGAAAAGCGGGAGCTCGAATGCCACGGCGTCGTAATTTCCGATCTTGGCCAGATCGAGCAGCTCGATCAGGTCTTCGCCGACATAAGTAGTGATGGTGTGGTTGGTGGGCACGAACACGTCCCAACCGCTGCCGCCAGCCTGCAGCTTGGCCGACATCTCCACGTTCGAGCCGAACACATTGACCTGGACGTGGGCACCGGACATCTCCCAGATGCGCCGCCGTTCGAAGCCGACCAGCCGCACCAGTTCCAACGTCGCGCCGACGCGGTGATCGATATCGGGCTTCGGCGGTGAAGGCGTTCGCTGACGCAGGCCGTAAGCAACATTATTGGCGACATTGAGATGGGGAAACAATGCGTAGTGCTGGAACACCATGTTGACTGGACGTCGATGCGCGGGAACGCCGTTCACCCGCTCGCCATCCAAAAGAACATTGCCTCGGCTCGGCTGCTCGAAACCAGCAATCATCCGAAGCGCCGTGGTCTTGCCACTACCGGACGGCCCCGGCAGTGACAGAAACTCACCCGACTGCACCTCAAGGTCGATCCCGTCGGGAGCCACAACATCGCCATTAACGTTTCGTCACCTCGCGAAAGGCGACGGCGGGCACCGATGCCTGATAAAGCGACACCACGTCTGTACTTTCCTCCAGCATTAGAAGCGCTGACTGTGGTACAGAATCTTCGCTATAGTCCTAGGCTTGTGACTAGAAAGCATCGCTGCATTAGCAGCAAGCGCGTGTTCGGCTAAAGTGCAATCGTTTGCAAACACCACCTGCGTGAAAACCCGTTATGGGGCAACATGGTACAGAGAGCTGGCCGTCGATCATCCCGGGTCCAGGAGCCGTTCGATAAACGCCCAAAGACCACCGATATCGACTGAAGGATTGGCCGCGACATTTCTGAGCCAGATCTCTCCGTTGATCATGGTCTGTGATGTCGATCCAGACGGCAAGGCCTGCAAGCATTGATCGGCCTTAATGGAGCCGGTCGGGCGCCAGAGGATCACGCCGCTTGCGTGCGGGCCAAAGACACTGGCCTTTGGATGGACGTTCAGGCGCTGCCAGAGATCTTCGGCACAATCCATGGCCCTGTCGATGCGCTCGGCAAGACCGCCTTGCCCCCAAGCCAGCAACGTGGCCAGCAGCGGCACTGCGATAGCACCATGAGAACCCTGAACACCGACATTAGGCGTTGCCAGATAAGCACCGCCAAAGCTGATCGCCGGATGTGCCGCCCGGACATCCTTGAACAGGATCATGGCCGATTCCTTCGGCTGAAAGAGCCATTTATGTGCAGATACAGCGATCGAATCGGCCTTGCCCATGCCATCAAGCCGCTGGCGATGGCGGTCCGAAAACACCATCGGTCCCGCCCAGGCGGCATCGACATGGGTCCAGGCCGCAAGGCCGGTCAGAGCCAGATCGTCGATCGCACCAGCGCTGGTGGTGCCCGCCGTCAGCACCAGCGCCGCCTTCGAGAGATCGGCCCCGACGTTGGCGGCAGCCTCGACGGCGGTCGCGGCCATGCGCCCCTGATCATCGGTTTTCACCGCATGATAGCCGAGGCCGAGAAGATGGGCTGCCTTGGCGATCGAGAGATGCGCAGCCTCCGAGGCGATGACGATCTCGATCGATCGGAGCTCACGCGCCGCCCAGAGCGCGGTCAGGTTGGCCAGCGTCGAGCCGGAGGTCATATGCCCACCGTCCATCTCGAAAAACGGCGCGACCCAGTCGATGACAAGCGCCTCGATCCGGCGCGCCGCCGGCGACAGATCGGGATGCAGCAGGTTCTGATTGAGCGATGCGTTCCACATGGTGGTGGCCCAGGTGATCCAGGGCGTCGGCGGATCCATATGTGCGAAGGCATCGGCTTCGCCGAGATGGCAGGCGCCGCCGAGCACCATCGGCGCCAAGATTTCGAGCGTCGCCATCTCGCCCAGGCCCTGAACCGGAAGGGCCTCGGGAAGATCACCATCCGGAGAGCCTCCTTCCGCCTTGAGCAACGCTTCAAGCGCCCATTTCAACCCTTCGATATCCGGCTCGAATGCACGGTCTTTCATGGCAGCGCCTCCTGTCACCTGCAGGTCCTGCTCAATGGCCTCCCGCAAACCTGACATCCTGATTTCAAAGTTCAGTCGCTTAGGATTGTTAGCTTGGCATTAACCCCATCCTGATACGGTGGCTATTGGTCCATACGATCCTGGGAATCCGCCCGCCAGATTAAGAGAAGCTAAACTCGGATTCCCAGGATCGCATGGACCATGGGGGTGTGTATCATCGGTGGCCTAACGTAAGCTTAATACAGATCTGATGGTTCGGCGGTTTCGACGGTTGAGCGGGATGGTGTGAACCAACATGATATGACATTCGGTCAGATCTCAGCTCGCCCAACAACTTGATGCGGACAGAATTCATGAAACCCTTCTTGATATCCTGGGGTGCTACTGCGTTCGTGTTTTTGGTGATCGACGCCATCTGGCTCGGCCTGATCGCCGCGTCCTTTTATCGGCGCGAGCTTGGCGCCTTGATGCTCGAGCAGCCCAAACTGCATATCGCCGCTCTCTTTTATATTGGCTACACGTTCGCGATCGTTCTGCTTGCCGCAGCGCCGGCCGCCAGGTCCGGTTCCGTCTCCCAAGCCCTCCTCTACGGCGCCGTGCTAGGGCTCGCCGCCTACGGCACCTACGACATCACCAACTTTTCGACGTTGAAAAACTGGCCAGGAACCATGACCCTGGTCGATATGATCTGGGGGACCGTCTTGACTGCGACCGCAACGGCTACTGGATATGCCGCATATCGCTACGCATCCTGAAATTCGGAATGACAACGTGCCATCGGGGATGGTCGATGCAAGATGTCATCTTGTCGACTGTGCCGCTGTGCCTTCCTTCCTCTCGGACGTGATTGAACCGTGAAACCTAACGATCAAACCCCAAAAACGCTTCGACTGGACGGCATCGAGACCACCTTGGTATTTGCCTGGACCGAAGGTGTGCCAGCACTGCTTTATCATGGCCGGAAGCTCGATGCCGGAACGGACCTCACCGCCCTTGCGAGAGCCTTCTCTCGTCCGCTGCTCCAGGGAACGCTGGATGTTTCTGATCCGGTGTCGCTGCATCCAGAAGCCAGTAGAGGCTTCGCCGGCCATCCGGCGTTAGACGGCAGACGTCCGGGCACTCAGCGCGGATGGACCGGCCGTTTCGGTATGCTGGAATGCCTTGAGGTGCCCCATGGTACCATCTTTCGCCTGGAGGATGCGTCGCGTGGGCTGGCGCTTGAGCTGGAATGCAGGATCGATGCCGAGACCGATGTGGCGATCTTCAGGACCCGCCTTACCAACCTCGGCGACACACCCTTCATGGTCGACTGGCTCGCACCCCCTGCGATGGCTCCCGAGCAACGCTACGGTGAATTTCTATCTTTCCACGGCCGCTGGTGTGCCGAATTCGAGATCGAGCGTCTGATTGTGCCCATGGGCGCCGTGGTCCGCGAAAACCGTCGTGGCCGCACGTCCCACGATGCGTTTCCCGGCGTCATTTTGCTCACGGCTGAAACCGGCGAGGGGTCAGGCGCCTGTTTCGGCTGTCATCTCGGCTGGAGCGGCAATCATCGCCTCGTTTTGGAGCGCCAATCGAACGGCGACATGCAACTGCAGATGGGCACCATCCTTCTTGGCGAAGAGGGTGCGATCGAGCCTGGCGAAACCATGGAAACACCGCCGCTTTACGTGGCGCAGTCCGACGACGGCCTGAATGCGCTCTCGCAAAAGTTCCACAATCATGTCCGCCACCGTATCCTGAAGCTGCCTGATCCCGAAAAACCCAGGCCCGTCACCGTCAACACCTGGGAAGCGATCTACTTCGACCATCATCATGACAAGCTGACTGCGCTCGCCGATGCTGCTTCCGAGATCGGGGCCGAGCGTTTCGTCCTCGACGACGGCTGGTTTCGCGGCCGCCGCGACGACACCACGAGCCTTGGTGACTGGTACCCGGACGACGAGAAATACCCGAACGGGCTCGGCCCAATCGCCGACTACGTCCACGAAAGGGGGATGCAATTCGGCCTTTGGGTGGAACCGGAGATGGTGAGCCCGAAATCGGACCTGTTCCGGAGCCACCCCGATTGGGTGCTCGGCGTCGATCCCTATCCATTGATAACCGGACGCGGCCAGCTCGTCCTCGATATCGCCCGGCCGGACGTCAGTGATTATCTGTTCGAGCGCCTTGCCGACCATGTCGCTGCTCATGGAGTGGATTACCTCAAATGGGATATGAATCGTGATCTCACCATGCCAGGCGGCGAGGATGGCGCCGCGGCGGCGAGCCATCAGGTCCAAGCCCTCTACGCCCTGATCGACCGTCTGCTGGGGACCTTTCCATCGCTTGAAATCGAGAGCTGTGCTTCCGGTGGCGGGCGCGTCGACTACGGCATTCTCAAACGGACGCACCGCGTCTGGGTTTCGGACAGCAATGATGCGGTCGAACGGCTCCGAATCCAGGCCGGTCTTTCCTATTTCCTGCCGCCGGAGATCATGGGTTCCCATATCGGCCCCGCCTGGAGCCACACCTCGGGGCGCGGCTTGCATGCCGGCTTTCGAGCCCTCGCCGCGAGCTTCGGTCATATGGGCGTGGAGGCCGACCTCATCGGGATGAGCCACGCTGATCGCGAAATCGTACGGCATACCGTCGAGCGCCATAAGGCGGACCGCGATATCTGGCATCAGGGCTTATTCAGCCGCGTCAGGACGGTCGATCCCGGTCTTTCCGGCGTGCTGGCGATTACCACCGACCGCAAACGAGCGCGTTTGATCATGACACAAGCCGCCCGCCCACGCTCAGGCCTGCCGCCACGCTTGCGTATCGAGGGCCTCTTATCTCAACAGGTCTACCGCATCACCCTGCAATACGTCTCCGAGGGTGTCGACCGCGCCAATCGCCGGTTCAACAATCCACTATGGACGGACGGCCTGGTTCTTTCTGGAGATATGCTCGCCGCCGCCGGCCTTGGCCTTCCCGCTTTCTACCCCCAGACCGGCCTCGCGATTGCCTTTGATGCCATCGAAAACTGAAGAAAGAACGTCGGGAGCGAAGAACAATCGCAAGGAGCAATATACCCCCTCGGTATCACGCGACGTCTATGTCGCTGAACATGTGCGATGAAATCTTCCAGATCTTCAAATGTCTGCACTGCGCTGACGAGATTGCCGACACCGGTCGTGGACTGTCTATCTGTAAAAAGATTCTTAAACAATACCATGGCAATATCGAATGCTATGAGAGCATGCCGGGCGGTGCATCGATGAAGATGCGTTTACCAAAGGAGAGCTGATGGGCACAGCGTCGAAGAGTGTTGAGATATTCTACCTCGATGACATGGAAGATGAGGTCATCATTACGGAACTCAATCTGCGACGCCAAAATCTCGACCTGAACATAGGATTCTATCTGGACGAGTTTGACATGCTATCCACGCTTGGCGAGCGTCGTGACAAATCACTATCACTGCCGAACCTGATCGTGACCGATCTCAATATGCCCGGCAGGGGCGGGGCTCATCTTGTGAAGGCCCTTCGAACAGACGCTGCCTACCAGGACGTCACGATCGGCATCTGCACTGGCTCCGAAAACTCCGCTGATCATACGGCTGCCCTTGCATCCGGCGCCGATTTCGTCGCCGTCAAGCCCTTCGATCGGTCATCGCTCGTGACTATCTGCGAAAAGACCGGCAGATTCCAGTTGATCCAGCGCGACGACGGCAAGAACTATCTCTGTGCTGTGAACACTTCGCCGTAGCCTGCGCAGCCCCGGATCGCTGCCATGGCCAGAAAGCCTCGCCCCACCGTTTGCAAGTAGGCGAGTGGTTGTCTCGATGTTGTAGGAGGATCCTTTCGATCATCTGCTTGATCTCCATCGTCAAGGTTTACGCCTGACCGCCGGTCGGTGCTTGCCGCCCCCTACGTCACCGATGCAATCTTCACCAAGCTTCCGCCCGAGCCTTGCGAAAGCGGCGCCTACGAGATCATGCCGGCGCCGCCGACCCATCTGCTTGATGAAGGCGATCATATCGATCTCGGCGACCGTTCCTTCGAGGTCATTCACACGTCCGGCCATTCGCCTGACGGCATCGCGCTTTTCGAGCAGGCATCCGGCACCCTGTTCTCCGGCGACATCGTCTATGATGGCCCCTTGATCGAAGACACTTATCACGCCGATGCTGGCTGGGGACTACGAAGCCTCTAGGCGCCGGCTTCTCGACCTGCCCGTCCAGATCGTCCACGGCGGACATTTTCGCAGCTACGGCGCCGCTCGCCATCGCAACATCATCAGAGCCTGGCTGGAAGATCACTTTCCTGAAATCGTGTCGAATGAAGCTCCTCGACGTTCTTCAGGACACGACGTCAGGAAGGAACTTGAACTTTCCCTTCTGATCGGACTCGGCCCTGTGGAGATTGCGATCGGTGAGTCTGGGTCAAAGGAGACGAACGACGTCTATCAGCGCGCCGTCGAGCTATGCGGCGAGCTGCTGAACTCGCCGCTGCATTTCGCAGCTCATTGAGGGCAATGGCGAACATCAAGAACCAACCTGACCAAACGCGAACACGCTGACAAATTGTCTGCCGCGACGACAAATCTTGGTGATCCGGGTTTCAGCCTTCAGGCCCATCACTGCCAATGGGCGGCTCTCTTCAATCTCGGGCTGCATGACACATGCTACCAGCATATCGACCATGGCATCGCACTCTACGACGCCGGTGATTACCGCGATCATGTATTGATCTATGGCGGTCACGATCCGGCTGTGTGCGGCCTCGGCCAGGCGGCAAGCCGAATGAAGCGAGCCTTGAGCGTCGCAGAATCCCTCTCACGCGCCGGCAGCATTCTTCACGCCACGGAAATCGCACTGATGTTCCACCGATTTCGGCAGGACGTGGATGAAGTCGAAGACCTCGCTCTGCGGATGATTGCACTCAGCCGGGAAGAGGAGTTTGCCGCACTGGAAGTCAAAGGTCAGCTGTTCGAGGGCTGGGCGCAGGGTCGGCGGGGTCAAGCGGACCAGGCTGTCGCCGGCCTGACCAAGGGCATCAATGCCCTCAGGTCCATCGATGCCAGCGAGGACCTGCCCTTCCTTTTCGACATACTCACAGAATGCTGCGCACTCGGTGGCCGGACCGAAGACGGGACTGCAAGCGCTTGACCGCGCCTTCGAGGAAGCCAGCAAGACAGCTCAAGAGCAGAATGCAAGTTCATTGGAGCTTCGCGCTGCGACCACTTCCGCCCGTTGGCTGCAGCAGAATGGCGATAAAAAGGCCGCCTACGAACTCCTTTCGCCGGTATGTGCCAGGTTCACCGAAGGGCTCGCCGCCGTTGATTTCATCGCGGCGCGGACCTGCCTTAAGGAGCTAGAGCCGAGCTCAAAGCAGTGTTAGGGGCATGACCGGGTCGTTTGTTTAGCCCCTTTGGCAAATTTTGCCGTCATAAAATCAACGTGTCAGATTTTTGAAAGGGAATCATTCATTGTGGTCGCATCACGAAGCGGAGAAGGGATGTGGCAGGCCCTCGGCCAGAATGCCATCAAGACCCACCGCCGCGGCACCCACCGGCCCCTCGATCCCAAGGAAACCTTGAAACGGGTCACGCCGCATATGCCTGCCATGGAGATCACGCACATTGCCAAGGTGACTGGCCTCGGCGGCATCGGCATCCCGGTGGTCATGGTTTGCAGGCCAAACTCCCGATCAATATCCGTATCTCTGGGAAAGGTCGCCGATCTCGACACCGCCAAGGCATCCAACCTGATGGAGGTAGTCGAGACCTGGCATGCCGAACACATCACCCTGCCCCTGAAACTGGCGTCTTTCGATGAACTCCGAGATGAACATGCGCTGATCGACGTCGAGCATCTGCCGCATTCGGCGGACAGTCGTTACCGGTCCAATCTTGCGCTCCTATGGATCGAGGGCTGCAACCTGTTCGACGACCAGCCACTCTGGCTTCCCTATGAGCTGGTGCACACCGACTATCGCTTGTCGCAGCCAACGGGCAGCGGCTGTTTTCCCGCGAATACCAACGGCCTCACTTCCGGCAACCATCTAGTGGAGGCCGTCGCTCACACCCTCTACGGGGTGATCGAGCGAGACGCGTTGACCTTGACTCGTCTGGCGCAACCTTTGCACATCAAGGACTCGCTGGACCTTGTAAGCATCGACGATCCAGCATGTCTCGACCTGCTCGCCCGCTTCGATCAGGCCGGCCTCGACGTCAGGGCCTGGGACGTGACGTCCGATATTGACACCACCTGCTTCGAGCGCCTTCTGATCGGAATGAACCATGATGATGCCGAGCCTGAATTCGACTCTGGCTGCCATGCCGTGCGTGAGGTCGCCCTGCTCAAAGCCCTCACCGAGGCCGTCCATGCACGAACGACCTACATCGCGGGCTCGAGGGACGACTTTTCACCCGAGATCTACTTGGTGCCCGCGCGCGCTCTTCGCGTTCGCGCCTGCCGTGAGTTGATGACACACGTGTGTCGCACACAGCCTTTTGAGAGCGTTCCTAGCTTTGTGTCGGACAATCTGGCCGAGGACATCACTTGGACGCTCAAACGGCTTCGAAAGGTCGGCATCGATCAGGCCATGGTCGTCGATCTGATCCAGACCCGGTTCAACATTCCGGTGGTCCAGGTCGTCGTGCCGGGGCTGGAATGCGCCTTCAAGGAAAGGCATAGTGACTATATCTTAGGCGTCCTGGCGAGAAAGATCATGGAGGCGGCAGGATGACCGCTTGTGTTTTTCTCGGACCGACCATGCCGGTGGATTTGGCGCACCGGATACTGACCGCCAGCTATCTGCCGCCGGTCCGTCAAGGCGACATTTACCGGGCCATCAAACGTTTTCGCCCACGCATGATCGGCATTGCCGACGGTTATTTTCATCAGGTCCCCCCGGTCTGGCATAAGGAAAATCTCTGCGCGATGGCCAAAGGCGTACACGTTCTCGGCAGTGCCAGCATGGGGGCTTTGCGCGCAGCTGAGCTGCAGGCCTTCCACATGGAGGGGGTCGGCAAGTCCAAGGTCGTGTCCCTCCATCGTCTTTACGATGCAGATCCAGCAGCCATGCCGCCAACCAGCAGACCATCGCGATCGACACGCCTGAAAGGGCGCGTGCGCGCGAAGCCAGCCACTTTCACCTGCTGAAGCTCAAGCTTGGCGATGATCACGATCAAGCGATGGTCGAGGCGATACGGGAGGTCACGGACGTGCCGATCCGGGGCGATGCAAATGAAGGCTATCCTGATCGCGAGACAGCACTCAAGGAGATCGAGTGGCTCGCTCTACAAAGTGTCGATTTGCACGGACAACCGCTACCCGCTGCCAATCGAGACGACATGGCATGGCTTATGGAACGCAGCCCACTGCCATTCATCGCGGACGAAGCCTTTTCAGGCACGAAAGATCTGTCTGACCTCGTCGACGCCTATCACGGCATCAACATTAAGCTGGCGAAAAGCGGCGGTGCGCTTGCAGTGCTTGAGGCCATCGAACAGGCCAGACGCTATGGGCTCAGCGTGATGCTAGGCTCGATGATCGAATCACCCCTCGGCATCGCAGCCGCCGCGCACAGCGCACCGCTTGCCGACTATGTCGACCTCGATGGCAATCTGCTGCTCGCAAATGATCCCTTCGACGGCCACCCCATCCTTGACGGTCGGATTGCCTTGGGGGATGAGGATGGGCTGGGAGTCCATCTGTTTCAAGAGACAAACGCGCACCAGATCCGGCCTAGCTGCGAGGATCGAAGCTCTTCATCATCGGCACGACGCATTTCGATCGATCTTCGTTGGCAAGCTCGCCCAAAGGACGGAAGCCGAGAGCTTCGTGAAAGCGCATGGACACCAGGTTCGGCGGCTGGCTGTTGACTTCGCAAGCAAGATGCTGGGCTCCTTCGGCGCGCGCGAAGCTTTCGATATCAGCATAGAGCCGACGACCGTGACCACCCTTGCGGATCGTGGCATCAATCATCACACGGTCGATGTAAAGAAAGTCGGCGTGATGCTCGCTGAACCAACGGTAATAGCTGCTGGCGTAGTTCGTTCCCGGCCAGAGTGCTATCAACACACCGGAAGGCGTACCATCCTGGAGGGCGACGCGTGCGTAGGCGGCAAGCGCGATAATATCGGCCAGTCTCTGTCGTTCCATATGATTGACGTGGGGAACCGAGGCATTGTTGAGATTGACCAGCCAGTCGAGATCGGAGGCGGCGAGGTCACGCAGCATAGGGTTGGTCATTCCTGGCTTTCCAGTTGGCTCAGTCATCGGCAATCACCGCCCCTTCAGCGAGCAGGGCGCTGAGCTCGGCGTCGTCAAAGCCAGCTTCCTTCAGCACCTCGCGGCTGTGCTGTCCGTAGACCGGGGCGCCGCTTCGCACCTTGCCGGGCGTGTCCGAAAACTTGACCGGCAGGCCGATGGTCTCGACGTCACCTTCATGTTTGTGCTCGACCGTCGTCACCATCTCGCGGGCGCGGACTTGCGGATCGGCCTGCATCTGCAGCACATCATAGACCGGTCCGGCAGGGACGCCTACGGCCTCGAAACGTTCCAGCAGGTCAGCGGATCTGTGGGGTTTGAAATAAGGGGCGAGCGCATCTTCAAGTTCTTGCAGATGCGCCATTCTTGCCGCATTGTCGATCAAGCGAGGATCGTCGGCCAGATGGCCTGCATCAAGGGCTTCAAGAGTACGTAGCCAGTTCCGCTGGTTGCTGCCGCCGATCACGATCCAGCCGTCCGCGGTCTCGAAGGCCTGATAGGGCGCATTCAGCGGATGGGCCGAGCCCATCGGCCCCGGCGCCTCACCTGTGGCAAGCGCGATGGCGGATTGCCAGTAGGTCTGGACGATGCCCGCCTCGAGTAGCGAGGTATCGACCATCTGGCCTTTACCGGTCTGGAGGCGATGGCTATAGGCTGCGAGGATGCCCATGGCGGCAAGGATGCCGCAGGTGATGTCGGTCACCGGAGCCCCGCATTTGACCGGGGTCCTCCCCGGCCCTTCTCCGGTGATGCTCATCAGCCCGCTCATCGCCTGCGCCACCAGGTCGAAGCCGCCGCGATGGCCGTAAGGTCCACTTCGCCCAAACCCGGAAAGTGCACAATAGATCAGCCCCGGATTGTCTTGTCGAAGCGCCTCATAATCAAACCCGAGCTTCGCCATCGTCCCCGGCCGATAGTTCTCAACCACTACATCCGCTCCGGCAAGTAACCGCTGCAGGACGTTCCTGCCCCCCTCGGTTTTGAGGTTGAGGGCGATGCCGCGCTTGTTGCGGTTCATCATCATGAAGGCAGCGGACTCGTCGCCGATGGCGGGCGGCAGGCTGCGGCGGGTGTCGTCGCCATCCGGGGTTTTCTCGACCTTTATGACATCGGCCCCCATGTCCGCGAGCATGAGTGTGCAGGTAGGCCCCGCCATGACATGGGTGAGGTCGATGACCTTCATACCGCTCAACGGTCCCATATATTTCTCCCCCCTCACCAAGCTCATCTTTCTAACGTCAACGGTGAAGGCCGTGCCTTCATTTTCCGGTGAAGACCGGCGTCTTCTTGGCGAGGAAAGCCTGGTAGCCGATCTGGAAATCCTCGGTGGCGAAACAGGCGTAGCTTTCGTCCTGCTCGTCAGCGCTCAGCGGTTCCGGCGACAGCAGGCGGCGGGTGAATTTCTTGTGCCAGCGCGCGACGAGCGGTGCGCCCTCGGCTATTCTGGCGGCGGTCGCTTGAACTTCCTGGTCCAGCCCGTCGTCGCTGACGACACGGTTGACGAGGCCCATATCATAGGCGCGCGTGCTGTCGAAGATCTGGCCTTCGAGCAGGATCTCCTTGGCATTGGAGGGGCCGACCAGATCGACCAGCGGGGCGAGTTCGGCGTAGGCGACCACGAGGCCCAGGCGCTTGATCGGGATACCGAAGCGGCTCCGCCGGCTGCAGATCCTGATATCGGCGGTGGTCGCCAACTCCAGTCCGCCGCCGACGCAGAGCCCGTCGATCCGAGCGATCACCGGATGACGGCAGTCGGTAATTCCCTCTAGGGCACCATGGGTGCGCTTGCCATAGGCTTTGGCTTTATCGGCTGTGCTGCGGTGCTCCTCGAACTCGCTGATATCAGCACCGACCGAAAAGGCGCGCTCGCCAGCACCGCAGAGAATGATGCAGCGAAGGCTGTGCTCCTGGTCAAGTTCGGAAAAAACCTCGCCAAGACGGTCCCACATTGCAAGGCTGATCGCGTTCAGCTTCGCTGGCTGGTTCAAGGTCACGGTCGCGATGGCTTCGCGCAGCTCGACGTTGATGAGCTCGACCATCAAAGAAACTCCTCCCAGTCAGGTGGCCGCCCCCCGGTCGGGTCCGACCTAGCGATAGAAAAATTCGACCAGTGCCAGCGGCACGATGGGTACGTAGGTCACGAGGATCAGGACGGCGGCGAGCACACCGATGAAATAGACGTTGAGCTTGGTGACGTCCCAAACGTCTGCTTTCGCGATTGAACAGGCGGTGATCAGGACGCTTGCGACCGGCGGGGTCTGCTGGCCGATGGCGAGATTGAGTGTGACGATCAAGCCGAAATGCACGAGGTCGAGTCCGATGGCGTTCACGATCGGCAGCACGATCGGCACCACCAGGATGATCGCCGCGGCACCATGGAGGAAGCAGCCGAGGATCAGGAAGAGCACGTTCAGCATCGCCAGGATCAGATAGCGATTTTCGGTAAACTCGATGATGCTGAGCGCCAGTTCCTGAGGCAGGCGCGACTCGGTGAGGTAACGGCCGAGCAGGGCGGAGGTCGCGACCAGCAGCATGACTACGGCGGTCTGGACGGCGCCGTCGATCAGCGCGGTGTGCAGGTGGCGAAGGTCGAGCTCGCGATAGATGACCGTGCCGATGAAGAGCGCTGCAACCACGGCGAGGCCCGCCCCTTCAGTCGCCGTGACGAAGCCGCCGAAGATGCCGCCGAGAATGATGATCGGCAGGAGAAACGCCCAGGCAGCGTCCTTGAACGTGGCCCAGACGCGGCTGAGCTGGAAGACTTCCTCGACAGGGAAATTGTAGCGCACGGCGAACCAGTAGGAGACCAGCATCAGGCCGATGGCGCCGATGATGCCCGGCACGATGCCGGCGACGAAGAGCTGCACCACGGAAGCCCCCGACATCACCGCATAGAGGATCATCGGGATCGAGGGAGGGATGATGATCGCGAGCGAGGCGGACGAAGAGGTGATCGCAGCGGCGAACTCCTTGGGATAGCCCTTTTTCTTCATTGCCGGCATCAGGATCGAGCCGATAGCGGCGACGTCAGCGACGGCAGAGCCCGAAATTTCCGCAAAGAACATCGACGTTCCGATGTTCACCATGGAAAGGCCGCCGCGTATGAAGCCCAGCAGTGCCGAGGCAAACGCGATCAGGCGACGGGAGATGCCTGATGTATTCATGATCGCACCGGCCAGCACGAATAGTGGAATGGCGATCAGCGAGAATTTGGTGGTGCCGTCGAACATGGTGGTGGCGGCGGAAAAAAGATTGTCCATACCGCCTTTGGCGACCATCGCGACGGTCGCGATCACGCCGATCGCGACCGCGATCGGCACGTTGATCAGCACCAACACGAACAAAGCGAGAAGCATGACGAGAACGATCATCGATCGCGCTCACGCGCCGTCACGTCTTCGACGGCCGCTTCGATTGCCTGATGCTCCTCGTCATGCAGAGCCAACCCCAGCCGTGCTTCGCGGAAACGTTCGGGAAGCGTCGAGAGTTGGCCAAGCGTGATCAGCGCGCAGCCGATCGGGATGATCGACTGGGTGAAGGAGACCGAAACCCAGGGAAGGCTGGTCAGCGTGTCGCCATAGAGGAGGATGATCACCTGGTAGCCGTACCAGGCGAGAATGACGAAAAAGCCGATGAACAGCACCTCACCGATGACCAGCATCGGCACACGCAAGGCCGGCGGACTTGCTGCGTAGAGGCCGGGGAAGCCGAGATGGGCGCGACGCATGGCGGCGAGCGCTGCCCCGTAATAGGTCAACCAGGCGAGCATGATCGCCGCAACCTCGTCATACCAGGTAAGCGAAGATCCGGCCGTTCTGTAGATCACGGCCATGACCACCAAAACGGCGAGGCCGATCATCAAGGCGATGCAGATGATCTCCAAAATCCGCTCAAGGCCATTTCGCAACCCGCTCAACGCTGCTTGCCCAAACCGTTCTTCTCCATGATTGCCTCCCTTTTTTACTTTGCCAGCCTGTGGCTTGGCGTCAAGCGACCGTCGTTCCCGATCCTGGCTGCATGACGGCCCCACGATGGAAGATTGACCTTCGACCGCTCACGAGAACACGAAAAGGCCCTCGGGGTGGGAGACGATCCCCGAGGGCCTCATTTCGTCAAGACAAGCTTTGGAGGACTTGGTCAGCCCTGCTGGCGACGCCGGTAGGCAAGGCCTGCACCGACCAGGCCAAAGCCCAGGAGGGCCAGGGTCGAGGGTTCAGGAACAGCCTGTGCCGCGACATTGATGGCAAAGAAGTTCGAGCGGTTATTGGCATCGACATCGCAGAACTCGCCATTACTGCAGCCGAGGAAGCTTGTGAAATTGTTAGGCGCACCGTCGAAATCGAAGCCGAGGCTGATATCGTCACCGACCACGCCAGTGAAGAAATTGTCGAACTGGGTGATAACGACGGTATAGGTGCCGGCAGCGAGCGTTGGCTGCAGGAAGGCATCGAAGGCATTTCCTGTCGATGCATCTACCAGCGTTGCACCGAGACCGTCATCATCGTCATCATCGTCATCGATGAATGCGCCGGTCTCATCGAAAAGCGACAAAACTGTATCGAAACCACCAGGTCCGATGACGATGGCCGGGTTCGAAGCAAAAGAACCGCCGCCATAGCCGATCGACTCGATCGTGACGATCGAGGTCGTGGCGATGCTGAACTCGAACTGCTCAACGTCGTTGTCGAAGTTGAACGTACCATTCACATTGGTCGGCGGTGTCAGCGGTACCGCCGATGCTGGGTTGATCAGGAGGACCCCAAGCGCAAGGCCGAGCGCCGATTTGATCAGGGTGTTGGGCATCAATCTCTCCAAAAAGGCAAAATGCACAAGCAGTTCGCTACTGGTGATTGAATTGAAAGCAATAGCCATGCCAATTATATTTTACCTATAATAATCAATATGTTAGCATAATCCTGATCCTGCAACATGACGACTACCTCCAAGAGCTCTTGTAAAAAAACTTGACACGCCGCAGTGGAAATCAACGCCCCAAACAACCAACACCCTGAAATCACTGCATTTTTGACCGTTATCGGCTGTAAAATCAGCAGAGCAAAGGGCTGCCGCTTCCTTTGACACCGACCGGATGACCCGCGTCGTCGGTGCCCTGCAGCGACATCGACAGCAGTCGACCTCTTCCTACAAGGGCTTATCCATCGTTGATTTCCTGACCAAATTGACCAAATCTGACACGATAACCTTCATGTGCAGGTCCCATGGTCGAAATCCTCAATCGCGTCACCGAGACGGACATCAAGAGAAAGCCGCCCTGGATTAGGGTGCGCGCGCCCAACTCCACGGGCTACCACGCCACGCGAAAACTGATGCGGGCGAAAAATCTGCATACCGTCTGCGAAGAGGCCGCCTGCCCGAATATCGGCGAGTGCTGGACCCAGGGCCACGCCACGGTGATGATCCTCGGCGACACCTGCACACGCGCCTGTACGTTCTGCAACGTGAAGACCGGCCTGCCGCGCGCCGTCGATCCGGATGAACCGGCGCATCTGGCAGAGGCTTTGTCCGAGCTCGGCCTGAAGCATATCGTCATCACCTCGGTGGATCGGGACGATCTGGCTGATGGCGGCGCTTTTCAGTTCGTCCGCTGCATCGAGAACATCAGAAAAACCTCGCTCGGAACCACAATCGAAATCCTGACGCCCGATTTCCTCCGAAAGCCATTCGACGCCGTGGCCTCGATCGTCGATGCAGGGCCGGATGTCTACAACCACAATCTGGAGACAGTGCCGCGCCTCTATAGAACTGTGCGCCCGGGTGCGCGCTATTTTCACTCGCTGCGCCTGCTCGATCGTGTGAAGGAACGTGATCCCCGCCTCTTCACCAAATCCGGCATCATGGTCGGGCTCGGTGAAGAAAAGCGGGAGGTTTCCCAGGTGATGGACGATATGCGCTCGGCGGGCGTCGATTTTCTGACGATCGGCCAATATCTGCAACCGACGCCGCGTCATCATGCCGTGGAGCGGTTTGTCGAACCCGGTGAGTTCGAGGACTATGCCCGCATGGCACGCGCCAAGGGCTTCCTTATGGTTTCGGCCTCGCCTTTGACCCGGAGTTCCTATCTGGCAGGCGATGATTTCGCGCGGTTGCAAGCTGCGCGCCATGCCAGCCTCTCAGCGGCGGAGTAAGCGACGTGGCCGCGGCATGATGTCAATGTCGGCGTCCGCCGAGACCTCCGCTGTCGCCAATTCGCGCGCAGGCAAGTAACAAAAAATGCCGACACATGCGGAAAAGCGTCATCTTCCCTACAGCCAAAAGCAGCTGTTCGATCTGGTCGCCGAAGTTGATCGCTATCCGGAATTTCTACCGTGGTGCACCGCCTGCCGGATCAAACGGAAGGAGGGCAACAGCTTCTACGCCGACCTCGTCGTGCGTTTCAAAGTGTTCAGTGAGTGTTTTGCCTCCAAGGTCACACTTCATGAATATGACCAGATCGATGTCGAGTATATCGATGGACCCTTTCGCTATTTGAACAATCATTGGCACTTCATTCCGCAGGATGACGGCAGCTGCGTCATCGACTTTTTCGTGGATTTCGAGTTCCGCTCCAAGATGCTGCAGGCGTTGATCGGCCTTTTGTTCAACGAGGCGGTGTCAAGGATGGTAGGCGCCTTCGAGGCACGCGCGAAAGATCTTTATGGGGACCCAAGCGGAAGCCCGCTCGCCGGACCACAGGCGCCGACGGCTCCTTCAAAAGCCTGATGATCAAGGCCGGAGATGGGAAGCGCCAAATCCGCTGATGCTCAAGAATTATCGAGACCCGAAGCGCTCCGCCGGTTGCCAACAGCGCCGAATCTCGTCAATCTATTGCGGTCGCGATCCAAGGAGGATTGACTATGCGTTTCCTGGCATTTGCCACAGCTTTAGTTTTCTCGGCTGGCGCCGTTTCGATGGCTCAGGCCTGCCCGTCCATGAAGTCGGCTAAGTCTGGTGAGCAGCAGATTGTCGCCACCGATAAAGCCACGAAGACACAGAGCACACCGATCGTGATTCCCAAGACTTCGAAGAAGTCGGAAGGCTGACGTCTTCGACACGTCAACGTTCTCTCATTCGCCATATCACCGCCGCTCCTCCGAGCGGCGGTTTTTTATGTGTACGCGCCGATCGCATCGACGAAAGCTTCAGCATTCACGCTTAAGGTCGAAAGCGAGAGATCTGGCTTAAATAGTGCGGATCCGAGGCCGAAGCCGGAAGCACCGGCCTCGAAATAAGCGACCATGCTCTCAGGTGTAATCCCCCCCACCGGCAAGAGCCTGATCGGCGGGCGGATAACGGCACGCCAGGCTTTGACTACGGCAGGCGGCATGGCTTCGGCTGGAAACATCTTGAGAGCATCCGCACCAGCTTTCAGTGCTGCAAAGGCTTCTGTCGGTGTCGCCACACCTGGGATGCAGAACAAGCCTAGGTGATCCACCTGGCGGATCAAGCTGCAATCGGCATGCGGCATGACGATCAGGCGACCGCCTGCACTCGCCACGGCACTGATATCTGCAGATTTGAGAACCGTGCCGGCGCCGATGATCGCTCGATCACCGAATGCGGTCGCCAGGCGCTCGATACTTTGCAATGGCTGCGGAGAATTCAGCGGCACTTCGATCACCCGAAAACCGACATCGACCAGCATCTCGCCGACCTCGATCGCCCGTGCTGGCTGCAGACCGCGGAGAATGGCAACCAGAGGAAGCCGATCCAGTGCCTCGTCAAGACCATTCATAGAGATCATCCGGTTAAGGGGGATAGAAGGTTTGCGACCCTGGCAAGCTGGCCTTGCCCATAGGCCGCCATATCCTCGCCGGCATTTCTGGCTTCGAGCGCGGCATGGCCGAGAGCATCGACATAACGACCTGCAAGTGCTGACGCACCAACCACCGTAATCGGTGGAAGACCAGCCGATGCTGCGAGATTGCCGAGCGCTTCTTCAAGCTCGTGGCCGATGAGGAGGCCGGAGAGGTAAGGTGCGACACCATCTTCCGGCAACCGCTCGAACAGACCAAGCGTCCGCGCGCTGAAGAGATGTTGCAGCAGGCCGCCCGGCAACGTTTTGGTAGCATCGAGGCCCTGCTCGAACGCACTTCTGTCCTGTCTGGAGGACTGCTCGCCATCGCCGATGGCCATCAGACGGCCGAGAATGGAGTGGTTTTTCAAGATGGCAAACAGCTCGCCGGTCATGAAGGTTGCAAACCAGACAATCTTGCGGTTCTCGACCAGCACCCATTTGGAATGCGTACCGGGCATGACCAGGAGCTGGCGATCCGATGCCTCGCCGACGGCACCGATGATCTGGGTCTCCTCACCGCGCATCACGTCGGGCGCCTGTCCCGGCAGGTCCTGGGCAAGACCAGGCGCTATATAGATGTCCTGGTCGTCGGGGTGACGGACCAGGGCGGTTGCAATCTCATCGAAGGTCGCGGGAATGGTGACATAAGGCACTTCGATCCAGCCCTGGCGCGAGCCGATCATGCCGGAAAGGATCACCGGCAGACCGGGACGGCGCCAATCGCCGATCAACTCAGCCAGAGTTTCGGCGAAAGCCCCGCCTTCGACCTGCAGAATGCCTTTTTCGGTGTTCACAGCCTCCAGGATCCGGCCTGCTCTGCCCATTAGATAAGCACGGCATGAACTGGTTCCCCAATCAACGCCGATCAGCTCGGGCTCACATTCCGTGGGCGTTTTTGCGGCGGAAGAGGAGTGCATGAAGGTGCGTTGCCTTTCTTCTTTCTGACTTGCCCGGCAGTTCTCAGTTCCTGTTCTGGCCCGACGATAGGCGATGCATCCGCTTACCGCCACGGCTAAAGCGGCAATGGCCAAAAGAGGGTGAGAATTGGCTTTGACAATAAGAACAAAATAGGAACATTATAAAGGAAGGTTCTAAAGACGCATGACATTGAGAAGGGTAACCGGCACGTCATGAACGTCATGCCTATCTCATCGGATCGATCGGCCTGCCTTGCCGAGCTCAGACGGCGAATAGGAATGATCGAACGCGGTCGTTTCAACACCTCATCAATCGACGAGGCCAAGCCTGCCGTTTTCGATCCGGCAAAGATCGATCCGTTCCTTCTAGGCGGCGGAGGCAAACCCGCTTTGCATGAGCTGGTGGCCGATGGTTATGGCAGCCAGCCCTCGGTTCGGGATTTCGGCCTTGCCCTGGCAGCCTCTCTTCTGCATCGCAGGCAAGAACGCCAGGGTATGGTGCTCTGGTGTCAGCGGCAGCGGGACGCGCTCGAATTCGGACAGCCTTACGGGCCAGGCCTTCGAACCCTCGGCCTTCCGCCGGACCGCCTGCTGATGGTGACCGGCAGGCGGGATGCCGATTGTCTCTGGGCGATGGAACAGGGGCTTGCGTCTCGAAGCTTGCTCGCGGTTATCGGCGCTGTCGACCGCGTCGGCCTGACCGCCAGCCGGCGGCTGTCACTTGCAGCAAGAGCGCATAGCACATGGTGCCTTCTCCTCCCGCTACGGCATGGTCGGGAGCCGAGTGCTGCCCGAACCCGCTGGCGCATCAGGACGGCGCCCAGCCTCCCGGACACTCTCGATCTCAAGGGCCTCGGCCTGCCCAGCTGGGAGCTCGCTTTGGAACGCTCGGAAAACGGCAGCACCGCCCGCTGGATCGTGGAGTGGGATCATGCGACGCATCATTTCCATCTACCTGCCACGGCCGCGAGGCGCGGCGGCCCGGACAAAGATACGGGGCGCAACGACCCGGGCAGGCAAGCCGCTGACATCATCGCCTTCGACCGTACAGGATAAAGCACCCGTCAAGGATGAGACCTCGCCCCTGGCACTGATCGCTACTGTCAAGAACGCCGTGCAGGTGACCGCGGTCAACGATGCCGCCGCTGCGGCAGGCCTCACGCCGGGCATGACACTCAGCCACGCGCGCGCCCTCATCCCGGACGTCCGGACAGCGCCGGCCGATCCCGAAGGCGATCGCCTCTTCCTCGAAAAACTCGCCGACTGGTGCCTGCGTTACAGCCCGTCATGCGGCGTCGACCGCAATGAGGGGCTCTATGGGAACGATGGCTTTTCGAGCGACGACGGCATCTGGATCGATGCCAGCGGGTGCGCCCATCTGTTCGGCGGGGAGGAAGCCCTGCTCGCCGATCTTGAGCGTCGGCTAACAAGCTTCGGCCTTCGGCACGGCTTAGGCATTGCTGACACCCTGGGCGCTGCCTGGGCGCTTGCCCGCTACGGCGGGAACGGCGGGAACGCCCGCAGCGTTGACTTGAAGAATGAGCGTAAAGTTCTGACAGAACTGTCCGTAGCAGGCCTTCGTCTCGCGCCCGACATCGTGATGCTGCTTCACCGGCTCGGATTGAAGACCATCGGCCAGCTCGATGCGTTGCCCCGCGTCACCTTGGGCAAACGGTTCTCCTCGAAGGATTCTTACGAGGGCGTGCTGATGCGCCTCGATCAGTTCTTTGGCCGGCGCGAGGAGCCGCTTTGCCCACGGAAACCCTTACCTGTCTACCGGGCTGAGCAGGCTTTTCTCGAACCTCTGATCGAGCCGGCCGCCCTTGCTCACAACCTCGCTTTGCTCATCACCGATCTCTGCCGAACCCTGGACAAGGCAAGCCGGGGCGCCGAACGGCTTTCCTTTCTCGCCTTTCGCGTCGATGGGGACGTCAAGACCCTCCAGGTCGGCGCAAGCCAGCCAACCCATGATGCCGATCATATCGGCCGCCTGTTCGCCGAGAAGCTGCCGGCCATCGATCCCGGCTTCGGCATCGAGAAGCTGGCGCTGCATGCCGAACACACCGCAGCGATCGAGAAAAAGCAAAAGAAGCTCGAAGGCGGCATCAGCGATATCACCAACCTGGACGAACGCTTCGATCAATTGATCGACCGCCTCGCCAACCGTCTCGGCCCCGAAGCCGTAACGGTAACTGTCCCCTTCGAAAATCACATCCCCGAACACGCCGAGGGGCGATCCACCCCTGGCTTGGCTTGCAAGGAACGAGGCGACCCAGTCTTAACGTCAAAAGCGTGGGCGGACATGCCTCAGCTACCTCCCCGGCCCTCATGCCTGTTACTGCGGCCAGAGCCGATCAAGGCGCTAGCCGAGGTGCCTGACGGCCCGCCTCTTCGCTTCACTTGGCGCCGCATCACCCACCGCATCGTCAGATCCGAAGGCCCCGAACGCATCTCCGGCAATGCGGTCGGCACGGCCGACAACGTTAACTTGGCGGCGGAAACCAGGGACTACTACCGGGTCGAAGATGACCAGGGCCAGCGCTACTGGCTGTTCCGCAAAGGTATCTACGACACATCCGGATATGCCGATACTGATGTCGACCACCAGGTCACCGCCGCCGGGCGTCCCGGCAACGCTGCCGATCATATCGGCTGGTATATTCACGGGGTATTTGGGTGAGGCTTGGCATGGTTGACACCGATCACACGAGTCCCAACCCCGATCATCCCAGCTTTTGCAGATTGTCACGACCACTTGGCCGCCTGGCTCTTCACGCTTTCTTTACCTTTTCCCGTCATAACCGACCTGCCTCGCTGGTCCATGCGATCCTGGGAATCCGAGCCTCGCCTAAGCAAAGTTGGCGGGCGGGCGGATTCCCAGGGTCGCATGGACCAGAAGATGATCATGACGGACAGGGGTTAACAAAAGATGAGCGGCCGCCCCGTCAAGGTCCCGACCCGCGCATTATGGGCCAAGTCAACACCGCCGGACGTTCCGGTAACGCTGCCGGACGTCCCGGCAATGCTGCCGATCATATCGGCGATGTGAGCATGTGGGGGTGGTCTCGTCGATGAGACCTTTACGCCCCGAATATGTGGAATTGCAGGTCGCGACCAATTTCAGCTTCTTGCGCGGGGCGTCGCATGCTGAGGAATTGGTGCAGACTGCCGCCGCTCTTGGTCTTGCCGGCATCAGCGTTACGGATCGGAATACGCTGGCAGGCGTGGTGCGCGCCCACAACGCCGCGCAGAACGCGGGTTTGCCCCTGGTGGTTGGCTGCAGATTGGATCTTCGGGATGGGCCGAGCTTTCTTTGTTTTCCCGAGGATCGAGCTGCCTATGGGCGGCTTTGCCGTCTTTTGACGTTAGGGCAGAGACGGGCGGAGAAAGGGGATTGCGAGCTTTATCTGGAGGACGTCTTCGAAGCTGTGAAAGACCAGGCTCTCATCGTTTTGCCCCCCGGCGAGCTGACAATCGATGGGTACTTCGAGAACCAGCTCCAGCAGATCGTCACAAACCTCGACATCCCCCCTCACCTCGCCGCCCACTACCTCTACCGCGGCAATGATCGCCGACGCCTCGCCCAGCTCGCCAATCTAAGTTCGCGGTCCAGCGCACCACTGGTGGCGGTGAATGATGTGCATTTTCATGTGCCGGCGCGGCGGGTGTTGCAAGATGTGATCACCTGTATTCGGGAAGGATGTACGCTGGCGGACGCCGGCTTTCGTCTGATGGCCCATGCCGAGAGGCACCTGAAGCCGGCAGCGGAGATGCTGCGCTTGTTCCGGGGCCATGAAGGCGCCATCCGGCGCACGGTCGAGATCAGGGAACGTTGTGCCTTCTCGCTGTCCGAGCTGCGTTACGATTATCCGGACGAGCCGGTGCCAGCGGGGAAAACTCCACAATCGCATCTGGAGAATCTGACCTGGGAAGGTGCAGCCGAACGTTACCCGGCCGGGATTCCAGTCAAAGTCGAAAAAACCCTTCGAAACGAGCTGAAACTCATCGCCACCCTCAACTACGCTCCTTACTTTCTCACGGTCTACGACATCGTCGCCTATGCCAAGTCCCAGGACATTTTATGCCAGGGGCGGGGTTCGGCCGCCAATTCCGCAGTCTGCTATTGCCTTGGCATTACCGCTGTTGATCCGACCGAAGTCGATCTCCTGTTCGAACGTTTCGTCAGCATGGAGCGGAAGGAGCCGCCAGACATCGACGTCGACTTCGAGCATGAGCGGCGGGAAGAGGTGATCCAGTATGTCTATCAGCGTTATGGCCGCGAGCGCGCCGGCATCGCTGCTACCGTGATCACCTACCGCTCACGGAGCGCGGTGCGCGAGGTCGGCAAGGTGATGGGGCTGTCCGAGGACGTCACATCGGCGCTTGCCGGCACGATCTGGGGCACATCCCGAGGCGGGATGCCCGAGACAAGGGTCCGTGAAGCGGGGCTGGATCCGAACGAGCCGGCCATCAAGAAAACGCTGGAACTTACAGAAGAACTGATCGGCTTCCCCCGCCATCTCTCCCAGCATGTCGGCGGTTTTGTTTTGACGAAAAGCCCGCTCTGCGAAGTCGTCCCCATCGGCAATGCGGCGATGGATGACCGCACCTTCGTCGAGTGGGACAAAGACGATCTGGACGCGCTCGGCATCCTCAAGGTCGATGTTCTGGCCTTGGGCATGCTGACCTGCATTCGAAAATGCTTCGAGCTATTACAGCATCACTATAACCTATCGCACACGCTCGCTAGCGTGCCAGCTGACGATGAGCCGACCTACGACATGCTCTGCCGCGCCGATTCGCTCGGCGTCTTTCAGGTGGAGAGCCGGGCGCAAATGAACATGCTGCCGCGCCTAAAGCCTCGCTGCTTCTACGACCTGGTGATCGAGGTCGCGATCGTCCGCCCCGGTCCCATCCAGGGCGACATGGTGCATCCCTATCTGCGAAGGCGAGATAAGTTGGAGCCGGTCAGTTTCCCCTCGCCTGCTCCGGATCATGGTCCGCCGGACGAGTTGGAGCGCATCCTCAAAAAGACCAAGGGTGTGCCGCTATTCCAGGAGCAGGCGATGCGCATCGCGATCGAGGCAGCACAGTTCTCACCTGACGAGGCCAACAAGCTCCGCCATGCCATGGCGACGTTCCGAAAACGCGGCACCATCGATCAGATGCGCGATAAGTTCGTGAGCGGCATGACCCGGCGCGGTTACGAGCAGGACTTTGCCGAACGCTGCTTCAAACAAATCGAAGGCTTCGGCGATTACGGCTTTCCCGAGAGCCATTCCGCGAGTTTTTCAAAGCTGGTCTACGTCTCCTCCTGGCTGAAGTGCCACTATCCCGCGGTTTTCGCCTGCGGCCTCCTGAACAGCCAGCCCATGGGCTTTTATGCCCCCGCCCAGATCGCGCGGGATGCCCGCGAGCACGGGGTAGAAATACGGCCTGTGGATGTCAATCATAGCGACTGGGACTGTACGCTGGAGCCAGTCAGCGGTAGCCAACCAGGTGCTGGAAGCACTGCTTTGCGCCTGGGCATGCGCCAGGTCGGCGGCATGAACGAAGAACAGGCTGCCCGCATCGCGCTCTGCCGCAATGGTCCCTATCGCGACATTCGCGATATCAGAGACCGGACGGGGACGCCCGTCAGCGTTTTGGCGCGCCTCGCCGCAGCGGATGCTTTCCGCTCGATGGGCCTGGATCGCCGTCAGGCGCTTTGGCAGGTGCGCGCAATCAAATCGGAAAAGCCGCTGCCGCTATTCGCCCATGCCGGGATCAGCGGCCAGGGCGATGATCCGGACGTCACCCTGCCGGAGATGCCCATGCCCGAGCATGTGGTGGTCGACTACCAGACAACAGGCCTCTCCCTGAAAGCCCACCCCCTCAGCTTCCTCCGAGGCGCCTACCAGGCGCGGGGGTTACTGGCGACGGCGACGCTCTCTAAGTATGCGCACAACGCGCCCGTTGCCGTGGCCGGTGTCGTTTTGGTGCGTCAGCGGCCGGGTACAGCCAAGGGTGTGGTGTTCCTGACGATCGAGGACGAGACCGGTATCGCCAATTGCGTGGTCTGGGCCAAAACCATGGAGCGCTACCGTCGTATTCTGATGGGAGCCCGCCTGCTTCTCGTGCAGGGCCGGCTGCAAAAACACGGATCAATCATCCATGTGGTGGTCGACCACCTGAAGGACTGGACCCCTCACCTCGCCCGCCTCGCCGATGGCAATGTGCCATGCGATGGTGCCGTGCCACCCGATGACACCCGCTCTTTGACCGCACTCACACATGCCGACGAAGTCACGCGCCCGACTACCGATCCGAACCGTTGGCGACAAACGCCGCAGCGCCACCCGCGCAACGTCCGTATCATGCCGAAATCAAGAGACTTTCACTAAGCCAGAACATCGGCCAAGCAACACACGACATCCATCTCGACATAAGTGGCCATGAGCTGCTTTCACTGCCCTTTCGACATCCCGTAAAAGTCCTGAGCTTGCACGACGCTGACAATGCCAAGTGCCCACATGAGAGCTGACAGCGCTGATGGTTTCATGCAGCCAATAAAATGATGGGTACATCTTTCATTTTTGGAAGTACTTCTCTCAATACGATCTTTAGATAAGGAGAATTCAACTCTTGCTGAATTCCGAAAACCTATTCGAAGCCCTTCAGTGAGGGGCAAGTTTTTAGAGATCGAAGTGGCATAGTTCACATACGCCGAACTGCCGTATCGTATAAGATGTATATGGGGCAGAATATTAGCCTTGAGGATGAGCTCATGCGTTTTCTTCTGCACGGCGTAGCTGTCAAGGGAGAATTGTGACTCGTCAACGTTTCCGCTATCTTTCGAATTGCATATCGAGGAGAGCGTCGTTTTGCGAGCTACAGAGGTTTTATTTATCCTTGGTCTTATCATACTTACGGTTTGGCCAATTCACTCGAGTTCGGCTCAAGAACGCATTGCGCTGATCATCGGGAACTCGGACTATCAATATGCCGATAGACTGCCCAACCCCGGGAACGACGCCGCGGCGATCGGTGGAGCGCTGGAGAATGTCGGCTTCGACGTCGACATCAGCCTCGACCTCGACCAACGAGGCATGCAAACAGCTCTCCGTGATTTCGGGTTGAAGGCTGAGACGGCTGAAGTCGCGCTGGTCTACTTTGCCGGACATGGCATTCAGGTGGCCGACAACAATTACCTCTTGCCAGTCGATGCGCAGCTCAAGCGCGAGCGTGACCTCATCTACGAGGCGACCCCACTCGACATCGTCATGGCCGAAGTCGCGCAGGCAAGGCAGCTGGGCATGGTCATCCTGGATGCCTGTCGCAACAACCCACTCGCGGAGAACCTGCGTCAGTCGCTTGGCCCAGTCAGGTCGAAGCTTATCGGGCTGGGCATGGCCAGGGTCGAGGATGTGCCACCGGACACTCTCATCGCCTTTTCCACCCGTTTCAATCAGCTCGCCTATGACGGCTGGACCGACCTCAGCCCCTTCACTCAGGCGCTGGTCAAGCATATCGAGGAGCCCGGCCTCGAACTCGACCTTTTCTTCAGGAAGGTCCGGGACACGGTCATGGAACTCACCGCTGATCGCCAGGAGCCAAGGACACTCGATGCACTGGGCGCGACGCCATTTTTTTTCCGGGCCCCGAAGCGCAATCAACCGCCGGTGATCGCAAAACTCGAGCCGCTCGTAGTGACCGATGATGCCGGCAGTGTGCCGATGGATATCGAGGCTCCCGTCGATCCCGATGATGACAAGCTGATGGTCGAAGTCATGGGGTTGCCGGCGTTCGGTACCATCGAAAGTGCAGAGGGGCCGATAGCCTTCGGTGATGAGTTCAGCGCGACAGCGTTGCAGAAGCTGACTTATCGGCCGGTCGAAGGCAAGATCGGTGATGCGGGCACGTTCTTGTTCGTCACCCGAGACAGTCAAGGTGGCGTCGCGGCAGGGCGTCTGAAGATCGAAGTGGTGCGATCGAACAAAGCCCCGGTGGTCGCCGAGTTTCAGGATGTCGTCTGGCCAAGAATACCGCTTGGGATCGACGAGCCGACTGATCCCGACGGCGATGAGCTGTCGATCACCGTCATCGCCATACCAGCCTATGGCGAGATCAAAGATGGTGACCGAACCGTCGAGGTCGGTGACGAGCTGTCAGTGGCGGCGTTGATCGCCCTTGCGCTCGATCCGAGTTCGGGAGCTGCCGGCTCATTCGCCTATCAGGTAAATGATGGCCAGGGTGGCGTTGTCTCCTCCACGGTACATTTGCGACAGCCCGCCGATGGTGAACTGCTCACCGCCAAAGCTCCGACCTATGATCAGGTGGAACGAAGCCTCACCGAGGCGGGGGCCGAGGAGACGAGCGGGCCTGTAACGGCCAGCAAACCGATTACCCCTGTCGAGCCGACGCCGGTGGATGACGTTGCCGTCGTCATGCTCGAAACCATCACGGGCTCCAACATAAGGAACGGCCCGACCGCCACGGCGAGCTGGGTTGCAGCTGTGCCGGGCGGTGCCCAGCTCAAAGTCGTGAAGAAGGACGAAGGCGTTGACTGGTACGAGATCGAGACGCTGGAAGGAAAGAAAGGCTACATTTCCGCCCGTCTGGTCCGCCCCGTGAAGAGCCGGACTGAAATCGAGCAGGCATCTGTATCGAAGCTCGAACCAACAACTGCAACCGAGCGTGCATCTAAGCCCACCGCCAAACCCGACGATACGCCCAAGACCGAAATAGCCGCTTTGGCCTCCGGATCCCAAGAGACGATCGCCGCCTTGTCGGAGTTTACGGAGTGCGAGGCCTGTCCGATCATGGTGGCGCTATCCGAGGGACGCTTTCAGATGGGATCGGCCGATGGCAGCAGCACCGAGCAACCGGTGCACGACGTCGCAATCGGACAACCCTTCGCGATCGGTAAGTACGAGGTCACGGTCGCCGAATGGAAAGCCTGCGCGGCAGATGGTGCCTGTCGGAATATCGGCGACCTCGAACCCGACGACAACAAGCGACCCATGCAAAATGTCAGCTGGGCGGATGCCGCAGCATTCGTGGCCTGGCTTGGCAAAACAACAGGGCATACCTATCGCCTGCCAAGCGAAGCAGAATGGGAATATGCAGCACGTGGAGGCAAAACGACCAGGTTCTGGTGGGGTGATGCCTTTGAAAATGCCCGGGCGAACTGTTCGGAATGCGGTGATGACTGGGACCGCAAGCGCCCGTCCGTTATCGGCGCCTTTGAGGCCAACCCGTTCGGCCTGCATGACATGAACGGCGGCGTCAGCGAATGGACTGCTGATTGCTGGATCGCCGATTATCGGAATGCGCCGAAGGACGCCAGCGCTCGATCGCTGACTTCCTGCGCACAGCGCGTCCTTCGTGGCGGCTCGTGGCGAAGTAGTCCGGACGATGTGACTTCATCCAGTCGCTTCTACTATGACGCCCAGGTCCGCTATTACACCAACGGATTCCGCGTCGCCCGCGACCTCTCGAACTAACGGCGCGACAACCGCGGCCTGCTCGAACCGGCTCAGGTCGGTCTTTTCAAATCAGCGGGCTTGTTGCTGCGATTTGGGGGTTATCACTGACCGCGCTATTCAACCGTGATCGTGATCTGACGTGATACCACGGGCGGATTGTGGGGTACGTGCGCCTGATCGCCCATGATCAGCTGCAGTGTGTGCTTACCACGCGGCAAGGTCAGGAGAGTCTGGGTCTGTCCTCGGCCAAAATGAATATGGTTTTCATCGGCCGGAATAGGCTCATCGAGCGGCGGCACCGGGGTATTGACCAGCAGATGATGATGGCCGGTATTGGGCACATCGACGCCCGCAGGGGCGACGCCCATATGGCGAAGCCCAAACCACACGCGAAACGGTATACCGCCGCCTGTGCGGAGGATCTCGCCGTCATTCGGCCATCCGATATAGAGATATGCATTTTCCGGCGCCGGCGTTTCACCGGCCTGGACCGTCCATGGCAGCATGATCACCAACGCCAGAAGAAACCTCAACTTGCCCCGCACGTCATATCTCCCTTGCCAAATTTCTTGCACAGATCACCACCCCCGAACCGTTTGCGGCTTCAATAAGGCAGCACAGTGATCGTGATTTTTTCCGACACTACCGGAGGATCATGAGGAAAGTGTTCATGATCACCCAGCATCAGCTGCAGTGTATGCTCGCCCGGTGCGAGGCCAGTGAGCCTGGCTTCGGTCTGACCGGCGCCGAAGTGAATGTGATGGCGGTCGGACGGGATCGGCTCATCGAGCGGCGGCAGGTCGGTATCGATGAGGAAATGGTGATGGCCGGTCCCCTCCATGTTGATGCCAGCGGGCGCGATGCCCATGCCTTCCAGGCCCATGCGAACCCAGAGTTTGCCGCCCTGGATCACCTCACCGTCAGGCGGCCAGATGATCGAGAGTTCGACACCCTCCGGCGCCGGCATGTTCTGTGCCACCCCCGGAAAACTCGCCAACAGCAGCGTCACTAGAACGCCGCGAGCCCAGACTTGCATGATTGACCTCCCCCGCAGGATTGCACTTTGATCCTAGGCTAAACCAAGAATGTGCATCTTGCGAGATCCTTTACCTTGAAGACGGATCTGGAAACGATGAGGCTGCATGCTGGTCAATACCGGCAAGTCTGTTCGCTTCAATCATTAATGGGAATCGAGACCACAGGCGGGGATGTGCACCTCAACACTCACGAAAAAATTCGGCCTTTCCTGCCTGTTCTACCTGCATCCCGCCGAAGCTTATAGCCACCATACTCAAGCGACCTCGACGACCCCCATCATACCGCTCCCCTGGTGCTCCAATATGTGGCAATGGAACATCCACTTGCTGGGATTGTCGGCGACGAAGGCAATCTCGATCGTCTCGTCCGCGCCGAGCAACACCGTGTCACGCAACGGCCTATGGGGCTCATTCCGACCATTGCGTTTGAGGACCCGAAATACATGGCCGTGCAGGTGGATCGGATGCTCGAAGGCAGTGCGATTGACCATCTCAATGATCTGGCTGGCCCCGATCTTAGACCGAAGAAGCGGCGGCTCTCGATAGATTTCGTCGGGAACACGGCCATTGATCGCCCAAAGACGCCCCTTGTCCACAAGTTCGCGCATGTCCATCATCCGGCCCCGCATTATGGCACCGGCCATACCCCCCATGGCGCCGCCTTCGAAGACCAAGCGATGACGCTCGGCTCTCCTTAGATCCGGTTCCGCGATCGGATTAGGCGGCAAAGCGTGGGGCGGCTCGCTCAGCCGGTCGTCCGCCGCCCGAGGCTCTGTATAGGCGAAGCGGATCAGTTCATAGGCGACATTCGGCCCGTAATGACCATCGACCACCAGGCTCTCACTTCCGAGCTCACCATCCATGTCGATAATAAGATCGGCACGCATGCCGGCGCCAAGGACCAGTGCTCGATCCCCGAGGCGATGCGGCTGAACGGGCTGACCATCCAGCGCCATGATCCAGGGATCAAGATCCCTAAATTTCAGACCGAAGGTCCTGGCATTGGCGGCATTGATCAAGCGAAGGCGGACGCGCTCGCCGGAACGCACATTCTCGCTCTCTCTGATCTCGCCATTGATGGTGGCGCTGTTGCCGATCCTGCCATTGTGGCTGGCGTCCCGCATATTGCCAAAGGGGGTGATGGCGGCGTCCTGATCGAGGCGCCAGTCGTCAAGCACCCAGAGCAATTCACGGTCTACCGCCGGAGGGTCCGCCTCCTCGATGATCAACGCACCATAAAGCCCGCGGCCCACCTGCTCGCTGCTGTTGATATGAGGGTGATACCAGTAAGTGCCGGCATCCTTGAGGTCAAACGCGTAGTCGAATGTCCGCCCAGGCTCGATCGGCGGTTGGCTAAGGACAGGGACACCGTCCATGCCAACAGGGACGCGAAGGCCATGCCAGTGAACGGTCGTGGGCTCGGTCAGGTCATTGTCACGACAACTTCGAGGCGCTCCCCCTGGACGGCCCGGATCACGGGGCCAGGCACACGCCCGTTGAATGCCCAGACATCGGTAGCCGGATAGCCATCGCCCACCAGCGCGACACGGTTCGGTTCAGCATGCAACGCGAAGCTGGAAGCTGCGCGAGTTGTCTGTCCGCCGAGTGACGATCCGACGAACATCGCCGACGCCGCAGCACTTGCCTTCAAAAAGGACCGGCGGGAGAGATGGATCGATGTTCGACATGTCATGTCGCCGCGCCTACCCACGTATTTCATCAGAATCCGATCTCAACATTATCAGGCCATTTCATAGCCTTGTCGACGAGCATGGAAAGAGCTTTGCGTTGACAAGGCGTCATATCACAAGCGTGAGAAGGCCAAGCGAGCCGAAGGCAAGAGGCAGTCATCATCGGACCAATCGACAAAAAGGGCCGTCTCACAGCCCTCTCAGGTATCGCCATTGGCATCGATCAAACGCTTCAGGCCCTAAAAAGCCGACCAGCCGTTGCTCCCGAAACGGAAACAGATTCTGCGAATATCGCTAAGTCATTGAAAACGATGGTGGGCGATACTGGGATTGAACCAGTGACCCCTCGCGTGTGAAGCGAGTGCTCTCCCGCTGAGCTAATCGCCCTTGTTTCTTAGGCTATAAGGGTCCGGCTTCCCTGCTGTCAAGCGGTCCAGAAGATGGCGGAAGACTGGCGAGGGCCTGGATGAGATCTTTGGCGTGGTCGATGACCTCGTCGGCGCCGAGATCGCGCGCGGGGATGGCGGTATAACCGAAGCTCACGAGGACACAGGGGGTGCCGGCGGCGCGGGCGGTTTTTAGATCGGTATCGCTGTCACCGATCAGTACGGCCTGCATGGGGTCGACGTCCAGGCGCTCGAGCACCGCCAGGAGGTGGGCCGGGTCCGGTTTTTTGACGGGAAGCGCGTCCCCGCCAAGCACCGCCCCAAAATAATGGTCCAGGCCGAGCCTGGAGAGCAGGCGGTCGGTGGGGGCTTGCGGTTTGTTGGAGCAGACACCGAGGCAGAGGCCCGCGCTTGATAGGGCCTCCAGGCTGTCGACCATGCCCTGGTAGGGCTTGCTGGAGCGCACGGGCTCGGCGGTGTAGCGTTCGAGATAGCGATGGAACAGGGCGTCGATGTCGAGGGCATCAGGCACACCGCCCGAAGCTTCCAGTCCGCGGATCAGGAGGCGCTTCACACCATCGCCGATCATCGACCTCGCCGCTTTCAAATCGAGGCCGGGACGGCCAAGTTCGGATAACATCTCGTTGAGAAAAGCGAGAATATCGGGTGCGGTGTCGACCAAAGTTCCGTCCAGGTCGAATATGACGGCATCGAAACGCTCCCTCACCAACGCTAAACTTCGCTCGCTCACATCCTTCTCCGACTTGCCATTTGATGTCGCTCCGTTACATAGGCTAAACATTCACGAAAAGTCATCATCAGCCTACCCGCCGCTGCCAACAGGAGTTGCCGCCCCATGCCCCAGAGTCTCACCGCCGTGATCCTCGCCGCCGGCAAGGGAACCCGCATGAAGTCCGGCCTCGCCAAGGTGCTGCACCCGCTTGCCGGACGCAGCATGATCGGTCATGTCCTGGCAACCGCCGCCAGGCTCGAACCGGAGAAGGCTGTAGTCGTGCTTTCGAATGGTATGGACGACGTCGAAGCGGCCGTCGCGAAAGCCAGCATGCCAACCGCGATCGCCATTCAGGACCCTCCGCTCGGCACCGGCCACGCCCTCATGGCCGCCCGGAGCTGCCTGCCGGCAGACGGCGATGTTCTCGTGCTCTATGGCGATACGCCCCTGCTCACGGCGGGAACGCTGATGCAGCTTTTGGCGAAGCGGCGAGAGGAAAATGCGGCTGTTGCCGTGTTCGGATTTCGTCCCGAGGATCCGAGTGGCTATGGCCGCCTGCGCTTCGATGAAGGCGGGCTCGCGGAGCTGGTCGAGGAACGCCATGCGGATGAGGATCTGAAGCGCGATGGGCTTTGCAACGCCGGCATCATGGCAATGGATGCGGCCAAGCTCGACACACTGCTCGGCAGTCTGGAACTGAAGCAGCCCAAGGGTGAGTATTATCTCACCGATATCGTCGAGCATGCCCGCGCCCGCGGGTGGACCTGCACGGCGATCGATGGGCCGGTCGAGGAAGGCCACGGGGTCAATTCGCAAAGCCAGCTTGCCGAGGCCGAGACGGTGGTGCAGCGGAGGCTGAGGCTGGCTGCGATGGAGCGCGGCGTCATCATGCCGGCGCCGGAGACTGTGCATATGGCTGCCGATACCGAACTCGCGCCCGGCGTCATGATTGAGCCTCACGTGGTCTTCGGGCCGAAGGTGCGTGTGGCCGGAGGAGCGGTCATCAAGTCATTCAGCCATCTGGAGGGCGCCGAGGTCGGCGCCGGTGCTGTCATCGGGCCCTATGCACGGCTCCGTCCCGGCAGCGAGATCGGCAGTGGCGCACGTATCGGCAATTTCGTCGAGACCAAAAACACCGTGATGGAGCCGGGCGCCAAGGCCAATCACCTGACCTATCTCGGCGATGCGCATATCGGCAGCAAATCGAATATCGGCGCCGGCACGATCACCTGCAATTACGATGGCTTCAACAAGCACCGGACGGAAATCGGCGCCGGCGCGTTCATTGGCTCGAACAGCGCGCTCATCGCGCCGGTTACGGTCGCCGACGGTGCGATCATTGGAGCCGGCAGCGCTATCACCGATGATGTTCCCACCGATGATCTCGCCATCGCCCGCAGCCGTCAGAGCAATATCAAAGATGGCGCCGCGCGGTTTAGGGTGGGCAAATCCAAATCCTGAACGCGCATACACCCGATAGCACCGCCCCAAAGTCAACGCCGGCCGGCGTCCGGCCCCGGCCCTAGTCGCGGACGACCATGACCGAATTCATGGCGTGGCGCACGACCCTCGCCGCGTTGGGGCCGAGGAGGTAGTCTTTGAGTTCGGGGTGATGGGAGCCCATCACGATCAGATCGACCTCGGCTTCGGCAGCCGCGTGAATGATCTCCTGGTAGACTTTGCCGACGGCTATCCGCCTCTGGACCTCGATGCCGGGAGGAATTTGCGCCTGAACGAAAGCCTTCAGCTGCATTGAAATCTGCTGTTTAACCCGGGTGCTATAATCCTGGGGCAGATAATGAGCGATCACCGGCATGCCGATGTCGGGAACGACGGTCATGACGATGAGAGAGGCGTCGAAAGCTTCACAGAGCGTGACGGCGGTGGGGATCGCCTTTCGCCATGAGTGTTTATCACCGAGATCGATCGGCACGAGAATTTTTTGGTACATCGTCGCGTTCCGCGCCCCGAGGCTGTTCTTTATAGCGACCGCCATTCTCAGCAGTCAAAGACGTTTGACAATGTTTTTAGGTATTTGTCGACCCGACATCAGGCCGCAGGTGCTGCACTGCAGCGTTTTACCTTCCTGCCGTTTTCGACAGGCCCGGCCATGCACCTAGAACATCGCGTCAGGCCTCCGCAAGGCTCAGTTAGGCACCAGTCATCCATGTAAGATATCGATCCATTTCCTCGCAAATTCCTGCCCCAAGCCTATTCCAAAGCCCACAGGGGTATCTGCAGACTCTTCCGCTGCGCTGCACACGGTGGTGGGCTTTGAGGCAGGTCACCATAGTGATTTGACAATAGTATTTGAGCATGTTTCATCCGACTTGCAATCATCAGAGCTGGCTGAAGTGGCTCAAAACTACGACAAAGGGTCCTTTCCCCATGAGTCATGTAATCGAAAGCTCAAGATCCTCATTCGGTGTCTATAACGATCGGCGAATGCTCCGAATCTTGTTGCTGGGAGCAATGAGCGGATTTCCGTGGGTACTGATTGGCAGTGCACTTTCACTGTGGCTCAAAGAGGATGATATTAGTCGCACCACCATCGGTTGGGCGTCATTAATTTTCGGTGTCTACACGATCAATTTCCTATGGGCACCGTTGATTGATCGCATTCGTATTCCACGGCTTACGCATCTTGTCGGTCAGCGAAAGGCCTGGATATTGTGCCTGCAACTGATCATTCTTTGCGCACTGCTTTTCTGGAGTACGCTCAGCCCGACAGAAAATCTTGCGCTGATCATAGCAATCGGACTCGCTATCGCTATTAGCTCCGCTTCGCAGGATATCACCATTGATGCTTTGCGGATTGAGCAAGTTGGGCGTAACGAATCGGCTGCCATGGCTGCAGGAGCCGCTGTTGCTGTGGTCGGTTGGTGGACAGGCTTCAAGCTCGGCGGATTCCTGTCACTGATGATCGCCGAAGCGCTTCAAAATCAAGGCTACGAAAACTACTGGCAGATCAGCTTCCAGCTCTTGGCCGTGGTGATTGTATGCATGAACGCCTTGCTCTTGTTAATTCCTGAAGCATCATGGCGCGAACGACAGCAGGCGCAAGCGCAAGATCAGGCGGCAATCGGCAGTAATTTGATCGGGGAAAAAGGGATAATTGCCTGGCTGGCAAGCACCATCATTGCGCCGTTTGTCAGTTTCTTCAGACAAAACGGCGTTTCAGTTGCCCTAGCCATTCTCGGATTTATTTTTCTGTTCAAACTTGGCGAAGCTTTTGTGGGCAGAATGTCGATCATTTTCTACAAAGAAGTCGGGTTTTCGAAGTCTGACATCGCTATTTACTCCAAGGGCCTTGGCTGGATCGTCACGGTGATCTTTACCCTGATCGGCGGCTGGTTTGCTGTGAAACAGGGTATCGTGAGAGCGCTGATGGCAGCTGGGATCGCGATGGCTGTCACCAATCTGATGTTCTCTCTAATGGCCTGGGTCAGTGAACCTTCGGCGTGGTTGTTCGCAGCAGCTGTTCTCGTTGATGATGTAACGGCGTCAATTGCGACAGTCATATTCGTGACGTTTATATCCTTGCTCGTGGATCGTACCTATACAGCAACGCAGTATGCTCTACTGGCGTCACTGGGAACGGCGGGGCGCACCTTTCTGGCGGCTTCTTCGGGCGCATTGGTGGATTTACTCGACGGTGATTGGGGCCTGTTTTTCGTCATCACAGCGTTGATGGTCATTCCGTCGCTCGTGCTTCTGTGGTTGGTGCGAAAGCGTTTCAGCGTCATAGAAACCGAACATCAGAGCACCGCAACAGCTATGGCTTGAGCAACCGACTTCATCGATGATCAAATTGTAGAAAAAAAATAGGCCGCCAGACGGTTACAGCAAAACCAGAGCACATCGTCGCCCCAAAAGAAGGCGGCGGTAATTCAGGGCCGCTACGGCATCCGATCTATGAACGGCGTCCGAGCAGATTTGAACTCTTAGAGTGCCGGAAAGACCGATGGTCGACCTGCCGATATCAAGCTCGGTGAGCCAAACCGGTAGCGTCTGCAGGATAAGAGGATGGGAAAGACCGCTGGAAAAGCCGGTAAACAGAACCACGACCCTTCAGCGGTCAAGTTAGACCTCCAAGCCCAACATTTGTGTGTCCATCAGCAGTTAGACACAAAGCACCCGCTTGCAAAATTCTAAGCCCATTATCACCGCGATCAGCAAGAATTAGTCTCTTCGTCAAGAGGCAAGCGAATCCATCTGCTCAACATCGACTACGGTACACCAAAGTCATACCTGCTCCGATTGATTCGCCATATTGGATAACGATGCTTGCTCAGACCTAAAACCAACGCTGATGTACCGTAATGTAATCTCCAGGTAAGACACGGGTAGTCGGCCCCACGGAATATTCCTCTGACTTGGAACCACCGCGTTGCAACGTAAATGAGGATTGATTGGCGCGGTAAGTGAACCCGCCGGCGAGACTTGCAGCTGTTTGGACTGTCAGGCCATTCGTATAGGGATGACTTCCCGGCTGGTTAACTTCTCCTTCTATAAAAAATGGTCTGAAATTTAGTACCTGAACAGCAACCGTAGGGTTCTTCAAGTATCCTTCGTTTACATAAGCGGCTGCGATATCATCTTCCAGCTCGCGGATCGTTTTGTTTCCTGCCTTAATCTCACCTACCAATTGAAGTGACACAAACCCTTCACCGTCAATCGGCAATTCGCCTGATAAATCTTCATGACGATAAATATTGACCAAGATTCGGTCTGATGGCCCAAGCTTATAGGCCGAGCCCAAGTCCACATTTCCTTCTTCTAATAGGGGTGGTGGAGCATCTGCACCACATCCCGTAAGAAGGCTGAATGACAACAACATGGCTCCAACTAGGCGAAACCCAATCATGGCCTCATCCCCATCTGATGTGAACTTCCAAGCCGGCTGAGATCTTGATCACCTGCATCAGGTCAAGCCTCAGCATCGTGCAGCAATGGTCAGCATGCAATGCAACTTTTGATGTATGCACCGAGCTACGACCAACAACATCAACGCACTTCCCATAAGAGTTTATAGGCGCGCCGTCAAACCGATCGAGAACTCATTGACCGTGTAGTCCTCGCCGGCCTGATTCGAGTCCCGTCCAGAATAATCATATCCCGCATTGAACGACAGATTTCGATTGATCCAGTAGGTAAGGCCGGTACCCAAAAGAATGGTGTCGTCTTCACGATCATCGCCGCGAAAATCGTCATTCTGGTAACGCGCCTCGCCACGGACAATCATGTTGCGCAGCAACTCGTGATCGATGGTGATGCCGAACTCGGTGCGGAAGTTGCTGGCCGCATCACCCTCGTCGGTCGCTCTGAAATCGCGCTGGCCAGAGAAGCCGACGGACGTCAGCAATGTCGGGTTCCAATTAAGATCGACACCGAAGGATAGGCCGGTCTCATCGTCGAAGTCATCCTCGTCGAAACGCTGCACCCGATAGCCGGCAAAGGCCTCGCCGAACAGCACCGAAGTGATGTCCAGGCCTGCGCCCAAACGGCCTTCATAACCATCCGTATCACGCGCGACACCGTTGTCGTCGACATTGTCGTCCCGGTCTTCGACATTGTAACGGCCCTCGACGAACACATCGAGCGCAGGCGAGATGTCGTAACTGGTGCGCAACAGCACGTCATAGACATTGGCGTTACGGTCTTCTTCGGCATCATCGTCAAAGACGGAACGCAGCACATCGCCACCGATGGTGAAACCGAGGCGGTTGATCTCATGATTGAGAGCGATGCCACCGCCGAACTGGTAGACATCGGTCAGTTCATCATTTCCGGCATCTTCCGGATCATCGCGCCCCTCATGGGCACGACGTATCTGGGCATTCGGCGCGATATTCGTCTGACGCGAAACATCGATCCGACCACGGCCGACCGCAAAGAAATCCTGAAAATCTTCGTCGCTCTCCTCAGCGTGAATAGCGATCTCGCTGCCAAGTTCGACAGTCAGAAGATGCTGCGACCACTGGGATTGGAACTCGACGCTCGGTTCGATCTCGGTGACGATGTCCGATTCCTCATCATCCTCATCTAAACCGACATTGTCCGAATAGGCTCCGGTCACGGTAAGCTCCGGAAAGACCAGAAACGATCCGGCGCGAATACCCAGCGGATCATATTGCGGGCGCGCTCGATCCGCGACTGTCGTATTGGGATCGATGGGCTGTTGCTGCTGCGCGAGGACGAACTCGGGCGTCGCAAGGGTAAGGGCGGCCGAAGCCAGCAAGAGACGATGGGCTTTATACGAAGCAGTCACAAGGTATCTCCCAGACAGAGGGCAATCGGCGGGCATTTGCAGAGAACTATGTTGTACCCTTCCTCATCGTGACCGGTCTTATACCCCCCGAATGGCCATCCGGAAAGCGCTCGGCCGTGGCATCTATGCTACATTTGGAGTTCTCGACGACAGGTTTGCAACCAATCGTTATAGTTGTGGCCTTGGCATCACGCGGCACCGTTACCACTTAACACCATGTTGAACCGTTTCACTCGCAACGAACGGCATAACGGGCTTTTTGAGCATTGCATGATCAGCAATCTAAAACCGGATTTTCGTTCGTTTCCAAGGAAATGGAACATCGAATTGATCTTTAACGCGAAAACTACGAGATGGCAACTCCAGGCTTTTGGCCCTTTTCTGGCGCTGTCACGAAAATAAGTTGATAGAATGCTGGGAGCGTTGAACCGAATGCAGTCCAGCGATAGAACGACCCGAGGAACAACCTGAGACAGATCCAACCCGGACCAAGGTACGAAGTCGAAACCCTTGCTGCGCACACTCTTTAAACGTCCTCATGATGCCGAATGGTCGCGGCCGATGGCCGGCGGCAGACCGGCATGTATTCCGCCGGGCATCTGCATTTATGCGATCGGCGACATTCACGGCCGCGCCGATCTGATGATCGAGATGCATCGCACCATCATGGAGGACAGTCAGGATCTGACGCCGGGCACGGAGAAAATCCTGGTCTATGTCGGTGATTTCGTCGATCGCGGTCTGGAGAGCAGCCAGGTTTTGGACCTCTTGATCGAAGAACCCCTGCCTGACTTCGGCGCCGTTTATCTGGTTGGTAATCACGATGCCTGGTTCCTGAGCTTCCTGGTCGATGCCAAAATTGGCCAGAGCTGGCTTCGCTATGGCGGCGATGCAACGCTGCACAGCTATGGTGTGCGGGTCGGCATGGTGCGCGACGACCTCCAATATTTCCAGCGACTGCAGGCTGAGCTTGCCGAGAAGGTTCCACCGGAGCACCTGGCCTTTCTGCGTGGCCTCGAGGTCACCTTCCAGATCGGGGACTACCTTTTCGTCCACGCCGGCGTACGTCCGAATATCCCCATCGAACAGCAGTCGCCCGACGATCTGCTCTGGATTCGTGAGCCGTTTCTGTCCTGTCCCGATGATCTCGGCGTGGTGGTCGTCCACGGGCATACCGTAGAGGCCGAGCCAACGGTGCGTCACAATCGGATAGGCATCGATACCGGCGCCTGCTGGACCGGCAGCCTGACCTGCGTCGTCCTGGAGGAGGATACCATCCGCTTCCTCACAACCGGTGGCCAGCCGATGGCAGAACGCTGACGGCGTCATCTTGCTGCTGACACCAAAAGCAAACGGCATCAGCACGTCCCGACCTCTTGACGACATGCCCGAAGGCCGGGCATGCACAACCGTTCCTCCCGAATGGGTAGGCGATGCCGCTTGGCATCCTGATTGTGAGAGAGGTTGCACCGTCCCATGTCCAACTCCGCGCAGCAGCGAAAACTGCTCGTCACCGGCGGTGCCGGCTATATCGGCAGTCATGTCGTAAAGGCCCTGGTCGGCAAGGGGGAAGAGGTCGTCGTGTTCGACAATCTTTCGACCGGCTTCGACTGGTCGGTGCAGGAAGCCGAACTCGTCATCGGTGATCTCGGCGATCGTCCGACACTTGAAGCGCTGTTTGCCCGTCACCGTTTCGAGGCGGTCTTGAATTTCGCCGCGAATATCTGGGTCGGCGAATCGACGAAGGATCCAGCAAAATACTACCAGAACAACCTGGGCAACGCGCTCAATCTGTTCCAGATCGCCAAAGACCATGGCGTACCACACGTGATTTTCTCGTCGACTGCCGCCGTCTACGGTGAACCGGATGCAGAGCTCCTCGACGAGACCATGCCGAGTGCGCCGATCAATCCCTATGGTGCGTCCAAGATGATGGCGGAGCGCTGTCTCACGGATATCGCCGATGCCGCGAACATGACCTACGCCATTCTCCGCTACTTCAATGTCGCCGGAGCCGATCCCGATGGTCGCATCGGCGAGGCCACGCCTGACAACAGTCACCTGGTCAAGATCGCCTGTGAGGCCGCACTCGGGCTGCGCGAAGCGATGTCGATCAATGGCACAGACTATCCGACGGCCGATGGCACCTGCATCCGTGACTTCATCCATGTCGAGGACTTGGCGGCCGCTCATGTCGCCGCTCTCGAACATCTGCGCAAGGGAAATGCGTCTACGATATGCAACTGCGGTTACGGCCACGGACAAAGCGTGCGCGAGGTGATCGACATGGTGAAGAAAGTTTCCAGCGTCGACTTCGAGGTCCATGAAGGCCCGCGCAGACCCGGCGACCCGCCGAAACTCGTCGCTGACAACGCCAAGATCAGGAACCTGCTCGACTGGCGGCCCCGATATGACGATCTTCGATTCATCGTCGAGACCGCCTGGCGATGGGAACAAATCCTGTCGGAGAAATGTTTAAGCGAGCGGACAACGATGTCGCTTAAACGGTCGGCCTGACGACCCGGTCCCGATAAGGCTTATGAGTGTGCATATGACAAAGGAGAGCAGAGAAAGCCCCCGACGGACGAAGCGCGTCTGGCGGCAGTTGCCCCCGTTCTTCGTCGTCGTGCTCATGCTCGCAATCTGGAGTTCATTCGGCCTCGGACAGGAGGAACCTGCGCCGCCCGATGAGGGGGATACAGGATCGACGTCGGAAGAAGACGCCGAGCCGGAAGAGGAAGAGGAAGAGGAAAGGCTCGACTATGTGGTCGTCTTCGAGAACCTTTCGAAGGGTAAGACCAGAGAAATTCTGGAACAGATCGCGGAGACCCGAAAGCTCGTCGACCAACCTCCAACCAGCTTCAGCCGCCTTCGGCGGCGCGCCCTCGGTGATATCCCTCGCCTTCTGCAGGCCCTACGCGCCCGTGGATTTTACCAAGGCGAAGTCGAGGTCGACATCGACAGGGATACGTCGCCGATCACCATCACCTACATGTTCGATGTCGGGCCGCGTTACGACATCGGGAAATTGACCATCGAACTCAACCCTCCGACCGAAGACGACATCGACCTGCCCTCGCCGAAAAAACTGAACTTGATCGAAGGCAAGCGCGCGTCGTCGATCAAGGTCATCGAAGCGGAATCCGAGCTTTTGGAGCGCGTTAGGAAACAAGGTTTCGCTAACGCCGAACTTGGTCCGAGAACCATCGTCGTCGATCATAACACTGCCCAGATGGACATCACGTTCAGCCTTAACCCCGGCCCAAAAATCTACTTTGGCGAGACGGCGGTCGTCGGCAATGAGGACGTCGAGGCCCGTTACATTCGTCGGCTTCTCGAGTGGAAGCCCGGCAAGCTGGTGACGCCAGAACGATTGCGGACCACCCAGCTCAACCTGATCGAGACGGGCCTGTTCAACAGCGTACGCGTCGAGCCTGGAAAAAGGCCAGACGAAGAGGGCCGTGTGCCCGTGCGCATCGAGGTCAAGGAAGCCGAACACAGGACGATCGAGGCCGGCGCCCGCTATCGCACTGACGAAGGGTTTGGCGGCAGCGTCGGATGGGAACACCGCAACCTGCTCGGGACCGGCGAACAACTCGGTTTCGAACTCGACGGCTCGCAGCTCGGCTGGCACCTGAAAGGTGAAGCGCGCGAGCCCGATTTTCTTAGACGCCGACAGGCCCTGGTCATCGGTGCGGAGATTGCCATCGAGAATACCGATGCCTTTGACAGCCGGTCAATCGGCTCCTCCGTGGCCATCGAACGGTCGGTTGGCAAGGGCATGGATCTGTCCGCTGGCGTGGCGTTTCGCGCCCTGAAAGTCGAGCAGGATGGCGACAAGGATGAATTCGGGCTCCTGTCGTTGCCTGCAAGCTATAGCTGGGATCATTCCGACAACCTACTCGATCCCTCCAAAGGCGGACGGCTCAGCATCCAGAACGAGCCTTTCGTCGACGTCTTCGGCAACGACGTCGCGTTCAACAAGACGTCCATTGCCTATACCCGCTATGTGCGCCTGAAAAAGGCCAAGCCGCGCCTCATCCTGGCCGGGCGTGCCAAGGCCGGGTTCCTGTTCGGCGCCGTACGGGACAACGTGCCGGCCGACGAGCGCTTCTATGCAGGCGGTGGCGGCTCGGTGCGTGGCTTCAAGTTTCAGCAGGCGGGCGAACTCGACGGGGACGACGACCCCATCGGCGGCCGTTCCCTCTTCGAAACGGCGCTCGAACTCAGAGGCAGGTTCACCGATACGCTCGGCGCCGCCCTCTTCGTGGATAGCGGCGCTGCCTATGGATCGACAGTGCCGGACTTCGAAGAGGACCTCCGCTTCGGTGTCGGTGGCGGCCTGCGCTATTTCAGCCCGATCGGTCCCATCCGGCTCGACGTCGGCTTTCCGCTGGATCGCAGAGACAGCGACGATGCCTTCCAGATTTATGTAAGTATCGGGCAGGCATTCTAGCGGTGTGACAAAATCGCCGGCCCCCGCCTTATTCGAAGAAAGAGCAAGAAATTCGCAGGCATAAAGTCCCTGGTCGGCAAGAGTTCCGGCGAGGACGGAACCCATGTGGCAAAACTCACATTTGCGTCACTTTTTAAGCGAAATTGATCACAATTGCACCAACTTAGAGCCGGGAACGGCTAGCAGGCCTCGGCTTAGCTCGGTAGATCTCAGTTATAGCCGTGGGATGGATGAACATGAACTTGCCGCGCTGCATCATATTAACTGGGTTCTCGCGCTTTTCGTGAATTCGATAAGATTTTTTCGACAATTGGGTTCGATTTCTAAGCGTCAACAATTGCGAGGAAAGGAGCAGCCGGATGCCTGATGGCAACGACAAACGTGGGCTGCTGGCGGATCTGGATCTCTTCCGCAAGCTGAGAGCGGATGAACTCGATCGGCTCGTGGCCTTCACGAGATGGACGCAGCCCAAGGCGCGTACCGTCCTGTTTCGAAAGAATGATCCCGGCACCAGCATGATGGTTTTGCGAAAAGGCCGCGTGAAAGTCTGCACACATTCGGAGGACGGCAAGGAACTGGTGCTCAGCATGTTCGGGCCGGGCGAAGTCTTCGGCGAGATTGCCCTCCTGGACGGCTCGCCACGCACGGCCGATGCCGTCACCATCGACGATTGCGAACTCCTGGTACTGGATCGACGGGATTTCATACCGTTTCTCCTGGAACATTCGGACGCCTCGGTGCGCATGCTCGAGGTCCTGACCCAGCGTCTGCGCCGTACGACGCAACTTCTCGAAGATGTCGCCTTTCGCGAGGGGCCATCGCGCCTGGCAAGGCGTTTCGTTCATCTCGCGGAGTTCAGCGGCAAAGAAGTCAAGAGTGGTATTTTCGTCGATATGGCCCTCTCCCAGCAGCAGTTGGGCGATATGGTCGGCATGACCCGAGAGAGCATCAACAAGCAGCTTCGTCAGTGGCGTGATGAAGGACTGATCAGTTGGGCGCGCGGATTTTACACGATCAACGATCTGGATCAGCTGAGCAAAATCTGACTCCTCGACGAGGAAGGTCTTACCGGATAGATGAACCTCGGCAACGCCGGGGTTCTTTTTTTACCAGCACCCTTCGCGCTCCTTTTCGGCCTGTCATTAATGGATCTATGCTGCCGCCTTATTGAACAGGCCATCAACGAAGCGCACATAAGTCTTCGTAACGCCTCTGTCTGCGAAGTCCTCTCGAAAAGGCCGCGTCCAGAAAGATGACCCCCATTGGCCACAGCCCGATCCACCGGCCCAACAGCACCACGCCCATAAGCGGGCCTGAAGACGCGGTTCCGATCTGATGCGCCGCGCCATCCGCTGGCTTCTCTATTCGGTCGGTCTGATCCTGATCATCCTGATCGCCGTTGCCGGCCTCATACAGACGGGGCCCGGCAAGCGCCTGCTCGCGGCGAAACTCTCCTCGTTGCTGTCGACGCCGGAGGCGGGCATCGAGATCTCCGATATCGGCGGATGGATTCCGCTCGACATGCGTGTCGGAACATTTCGGCTCATCGATCGCGAAGGCGTATGGCTGACAGCTGAAGGCGTCACCTTCGACTGGTCGCCGAGCGCCCTCTTCAGCGGCCGTGTCCAAGTGGACGAAATCGGTGCCGATCGTATCGAGCTGGCTCGCCCACCGCTTGGCGACGACGCTGCGCCGGAGCCGGTAAGTGACGAACCGTTTCGTCTGCCCGAGCTTCCAAAATCCCTGCCGCCGATCACCGTCGAACGCCTGGCCATGCCTGAAATCATGCTGGCCGAACCTCTACTCGGCGAGGCGGCGAGTTTCGCGCTTCGAGGGGCCGTGCAGGCGAACGACAACGGTGATGCCGTGACCGCAAAGCTCGAACTGGAGCGCACCGACCAGCAGACGGCTTTCGTCAAGTTACAGGCGACCGCAGGTCTCGATCCTCGAACCCTCGATCTTACCCTCGATGCAGGCGAAAGCGGCGGCTTGATCAGGGACCTTGCCGACCGAGCGGAGATTGGTGAGGTCGACCTCACCCTCGAAGGCAAGGGCCCGCTCGAAGACTGGTCCGGCCGCCTTCGTGCCAAAGTCGACGGTCTGGTGCTGATGGAGGCGGATCTCGGTTTGGCGCTGGTCGAACAGCCGCGCCTTGCGATTAGGGGCGTGGTTCAACCGGCAGCAGAGTCGCTTCCCGAGGACATAGCGTCTTTGGTCGGCGAGCAGCTTTCGATCGGCCTGGACGTCGTGCAGACCGGAGCACAAGCCCTCGATCTTCGAAAGGTGGCTATCGCGTCCAAACTCGCGACGGTGGATGCCGAAGGTTCAGTCCAGTTCGATAAGGGGGGTCTCGCCCTCCAGACCCGACTTGCCGTCCCCGATCTCGAACCTCTTGGTCCGCTTGCGACCGTGACGCTTGCCGGCAAGGCAAACGCCCTGCTCACCTTGAGCGGAACACTGGATGCGCCCGAAGCCAATCTCGAGCTTGAGCTGGACGAGCCGGCAGTTAACGGCACCACGGCTTCGACCATAAATACCAGCATCCATCTGACCTCGACCGCGCCCCTTTCCTCGGATCTGCCCGCCTTCGATGTCGCGATCGACGGTCAGGCTCTGGGGCTTTCAATCCCAGGCACAGTGCTTCCCGATCCCGATATCAGCTGGCGCGCCGACATCGCAGCACCTCTCGAAGGGCAACTCACACTCAGCGATATCACGATCGAAACTGCCGGTTCATCCCTGGTGACGAGCGGGACGATCGATCCTGCGAAGCTCGAAGGCGCTGTCGATGTCGTCTTGAAGGCGCCATCGCTTCAGCAACTGGCCGCGCCCTATGGCCAACCTGTGGACGGCAAAGCCGAGATCAAGGCTGCGATCCAATTTGCCGATCAGGCGACGAACATCGCCGTCGATCTCGATGGTGACCTGGATGCGCTCGACGATCTGCCGCCCGGTGCTGCGGAGCTTCTTGGCGGGCAGGCTGGCATTCAGGCAAGCGTGACCCTTGATCCAAAGAGAACGCTGAACCTCAGCGAATTGATCGTCGACGGGGCCAATATCGAGCTGAAGGGTCAGGCTGACTTCAATCTGGATGAGAAGAATCTGGCGGGCCGGTTCACCGTCGATTTGCCTGACCTCGCCATATTGGACACGTTGAATCCGAAGGGCGCCACCGGTGCGATCCAGCTCGAAACTGAAATCGACGGCACTCTCGATGCGCCATCGGTGGACCTTCGCGTCACCGGCGATAATCTCGTCGTCGCCGGCGAACGGATCAAAGCGCTCGACATCACCATGGCCGGAGAAGACCTGATCGCCGCGCCAAGCGGCAATCTCAGGGTCGATGTCACCGCCCGCGAGACCCCGGCGACACTGGCGCTCGGTTATCGCCTGTCAGACGGCATCCTCAAACTCGACGCCATCGAGCTGAAGGCGCCGGAAACCGACATTAGCGGCGCGCTCGCCCTAAATCTCGAAACAAGCCTGGTCGACGGCGCACTTCAAGGCCGTGTTGCCGAGCTTGGTGCTCTGGAGCCGCTCATCGGGCAGCCATTTGACGGCAGTATCGATCTTTCGGTGACGCTCGCTCCTGAAGGCGAGCAGCAAAATGCCGCCCTCACGCTTAACGGTCGGAACATCGGAGGTGACTTCGGCGACCTGAAGACGCTCGACCTCGATGTCAGGGTCAAAGACCTCAGAGCCGAGCCTGTGCTCGATGCCAATGCGACGCTCACCGGTTTCGAACAGGGCGCCCATGCCATCGATGCCCTCACCCTAGATGCAAGCGGCAATGGCGACAATCTCGATTTCGAACTCGATGTCGCCGGCGATGTCATCAAGCCGCTCGAAATATCGACAGATGGTTCGCTCGCCTTCAAGGACGGCCTGACACTCGGCATCGATACACTGAAGGGAGCCTTCGCCGGTGAGCCACTTCGCCTCGAAAGCCCCCTGACCCTTAGGCAATCGGATAACGGCCTGAAGCTCACCGATCTCGACCTACGGCTCGGTGAGGCCGGCCTGCAAGGCAATGTCGATATCAGCGGGCAGACGGCAGCCGGTACTCTCGCCCTTCGCTCACTCCCGCTCAGCTGGAGTGAGATTTTCGGCGGCCCTCCGCTGAAGGGCGAGGCCAAGGCTGATATCGAAATCGGCGGCAATGTGTCTGATCCGAAGGTGATCGCCTCTCTTCAAGTCGATGGTGTGCTCAGCGAGGGCGTGGCGCCAAGCGATGTCCTGCTCGATATGGCGCTGAACGCAAAGCTGGACCGGGGCCGACTGGCCACCGATCTCAAAGCCAGCGGCCTGACGAGGAAACCCATCACAGCGACCGCCAGCATTCCGGTAAGACTGACGCTCCAACCCTTCACCTTCGACATGCAGAAGGACGGCGAACTCGATGGCCGGATCGACGCCGAAATATTGCTCGCCCGCCTCGCCGATTTCATGGCCCTCGACGATCAGACGCTGAAGGGCAAGTTGTCTGCCGACATCAGCATTGACGGCACGATCGGTGAACCCAAGATCCAAGGCCCTGTCAGGCTCGAAGGCGGCGGCTACGAAAACGGCGCCACCGGCACCGACATCCGGGATCTCGTCCTGACGGCCATTGCCTCCAATGAGCGCATTGAGATCACCGAACTCACTGGCAAGACCGGCAAGAAGAAAGGAACGCTCGCCTCCAAAGGCTGGCTGGAACTCGATGCCGATGCGAAGTTTCCGCTGTCGCTGTCGCTCAGCCTGGACCGAGCGCGATTGGTCAACCGGGACGACATGGATGGCAGGGTCAGCGGCGACATCGCGATGACCGGCGATCTTGGCCATGCGGAAATCAAAGGGGACCTTTTGATCGATCGGGCGGAAATCTCGATACCCGACGGCGGCGGGTCCAACCTTCCAGAACTCCAGGTCACCGAAGTCGGTGGCCGCATCGTCAATCCACCGGAGACGGAAGAAGACGAGGATGCGAGCGAGGAGAAGCCATTCGACCCCACGTTGGACGTCCGCGTTCGGCTGCCGAACAAGATCTACGTTCGCGGCCGCGGCCTCGAGTCTGAATGGCAGGGTGATCTTCGTATTTCCGGCAGGGCCAGCAACCCGATCATCGTCGGCAGCCTCAAGATCAAAAAAGGACATTTCGACTTTGTCGATAAGCGCTTCGCCCTCGCACTCGGCGAGATCACCTTTTCCGGCAGCACGCCGCCCAACCCGATCATCGCGCTCGAAGCCGTGGCCGAAGATGATGATTTTAAAGCGATCATCAAGGTGAATGGTCCTGCAGACGACCCACAGCTCTTGCTCTCCAGCGAGCCCGTACTGCCCGAGGACGAGGTCCTTGCCCGCCTGCTGTTCAATCGTGAACTCAGTCAGATCGGTGCGATCGAAGCCGGAAAACTGGCCCTCGCCCTCAACCGCCTGCGCGGTGGCGGCGGTTTCGATGCCTTTGGCGAAATCCGCAACATCCTCAAGATCGACACCCTCGACGTGGTCAGCGACGACGAAGGAGAAACGGCCGTCAAAGCCGGCAAATATCTAAACGACGATGTCTATGTCGAAGTCGAAAAAGGTGCTGGCGACGAGAGCGGCCGCGCCCGCGTCGAAATCGAACTCCTCCCCAACATCGCCCTCGAAGCCGACACCAGCGAAGACTCCAACAGCGGCGTCGGCCTCAAATGGAAATTCAACTACTAAGCCGGTGCGACCGGCAGCGTTGACTTGCCAGGTGCGGCGCTCGCCGTCGGGTGACTATCTCTTGACATGATGTGAGCTGGCCCGGTCGTTTTTGACACGTATCGCTCGGCCGTCATTTGTGGCAGTAGAGCCCGGATGAGACGATCCCAGCTGCGTCCCTTACAGATGGCTGCATTGAGAGACGGCGATGTTTAGATCTTTTTTCCCTGCTCCCAGATTGTTCTTTGGCTCCGCCGTCCTGTGGACCGCGATTTCGATCGCAGTCTGGTATCTGTTCGGTCGTGACCTCGGGCAGTCGCTGAGCCTCGGCTGGGTTATCGGCTTCGAGTATCCGGAAACGCTGCCAGCTGATGCCGCTCCAGAGCTGGCCGCCGGAATCCAAACGCCGCTCGACAAGGCCATCAACGTCTGGCTCTACCAATATATGTTCATCATTGGCGCCATATTCTGTGTCTTCTGGAACTGGTTCGCACCGCACCGATGGTTCCGCTGGTCCGTCGTCGTTTCAGCGTTCATCGTTTTCGTGACGTGGTTCCAGGTCCAGCTAAGCGTCATGATTAACAACTGGTTTCGGACTTTCTACGACCTGGTGCAGGTGGCGTTGACCGAACCTGGGACAGTCACACAGGCCCAGCTGTTCGAACAGGCCACGACGTTTTTGAGCATAGCCCTGACCGCGGTTACGGTCGGCGTCATCACGCACTTCGTGGTCAGCCACTACGTTTTTCGCTGGCGGACCGCGATGAACGACTACTACGTCGCCAACTGGTCCCGTTTCCGCCACATCGAGGGAGCTTCACAGCGTGTTCAAGAGGACACGATGGAATTTGCACGCATCATGGAAAGCCTTGGTGTTAGGCTCATCGACGCGTTCATGACACTCATAGCCTTCCTGCCGATTCTCTGGGGCTTATCCGTTTACGTTACCGAGCTCCCCTTCATCGGTGAAGTGCCCCAAGCTCTCGTCATCGTCGCCATTCTCTGGTCAGTATTCGGAACAGGGCTGATAGCTTTGGCAGGGATCAGGCTTCCAGGATTGGAGTTTCGCAATCAGCGCGTCGAGGCGGCCTATCGCAAGGAATTGGTCTATGGCGAGGATGACGAAACGCGGGCTCAACCGCCGACGCTCGGCGAACTCTTCACCGATGTCCGCCGCAACTATTTTCGCCTTTACATCAACTATCTTTATTTCAATGTCGTGCGCATAAGCTATCTGCAGGTTGGCGTATTGGTGCCGCTAATCGCTTTGACTCCGACCATTGCTGCTGGTGCCATCACGTTCGGCATTTACCAACAAATCTCGAGAGCTTTCAGCCAAGTCGAGAGTTCGTTCCAATATCTGATCAATTCTTGGACGACGATTGTCCAGCTGATGTCCGTCTATAAGCGACTTCGGGCCTTCGAAGCCGCAATCATGGATCTGCCGCTCGACGATATCGAGTTCGAGGTCGAACCTGCAGGCCCCGTCCCGGGGGCCGAGCAGAGCTGACGCTCAGGCCGGCAGCGCCGCCTGAACTTGCTGCTCCAGATGCTGGACCAATTCGGTCGGCAAAGAGAGGCGGCTGGCAAGGCCTTCCAGATAAGCCTGCTCCATCGGGTGATCGGGGTCGATCGCCAGGCGTGAGGCGAGGTAGAGTTCGGCCGCCTGCTCCTGCCCTTCCGCAAGGTTGGCGATGTCCTGGAGCGAGGGGGGCTTGCTCAGCGCATCGAAGACGAAGGCCTTATCCTCGGCATCAAGCGGCAGCTCGCCGACCTTGTCGAAGATCGACTTCTGCTCGTCGGCATCGACATGACCATCCGCATTCGCGGCTGATATCATCGCCATGACGAGCGCAAGCTCGAACGGCTTACCATCGCGCGCAGGTGCGGCGCTCGGCATGAACTTCGAGTCCTCGGGCAACGGTGGCGGAAGCTGCGCCTGGCCGGAGGATGGTGAAGCCTGCGCCGCCTGACCATTCTGCCAGTTCTGATAGGCCCGAAAGGCGAGCGCGCCCAGGCCAGCGGCGGCGCCGTAGCCGACCACGCCGCCAGCCATCTTACCGATCGTCTTCCGTGCTTTCTTGTTGCCCAGCAAGAGGCCAAGGAGACCGCCTGCAGCAAGGCCGCCGGCCATGTTGCCCATGCCGCTTTCCGTGAGTTTTCCCTTGGCGCTGTCGAGAGCCCCGCTGGCGCGGCCAGCGGCACCCTGGCCGAGAAACTGTTCGAGCAAACGTTCCGGGTTCATCAATGCTTCTTTCCGTAGAGAATGGCTAGATCAGGCTGATCCCATGTCGAACCGGCGACTGAACGCCTCTACGAGCCCTCGAGATCCCGGAGCTTGTCCTTGGCCTCACTGTCCTCGGGATCAAGGCTCAGAACCTTCTCGTAGTCGCTCCTGGCCGCCGCCAGGTCGCCGGATTGCACATGGGCTTCCGCCCGCTTGGCATAGACTTGGGGATCGTTGGGGTAGACTTGAAGGGTGCGGTCCAGGTCTTTGATCGCCTCTTCGGGCTTGCCATTTTCGAGATAGGCGACAGCGCGGCCGAAATGGGCGGTGACTAGGCCCTGCTGCAATTCCAGCGCCTTGCCGTAGTCTGTTATCGCCTGATCATATTGCTGCAGGTTCAGGTAGGCGAGGCCGCGATCCTTGTAGGTTTGCGCATAGTTCGGATCGAGGGTGATCGCCTTGTCGAAGTCTGCGATCGCTTTGTCGAGATCGCCCAACCCGCCATAGGCGCTGCCGCGGTTGCGAAAAGCGAGCGCGAAACCGTCATCCAGCTCAAGCGCCTTATCATAATCCGCGATCGCGTTTTCGAGGTCGCCCACCGCAAAATGCGCGAGGCCACGGTCGTTATAGGCGAAGGCGAAATTCGGAACGAGACGGATCGCCTCGTTCTGATCGGCAAGAGCGCCTTCGATATCATCAAGCATCATCTTGGCGACGCCGCGATTATGGAGGGCCGGGGCGAAATCCGGGTCGATCTCAAGCGCCTGATTCAGCGCGTCCATCGCCTCGTCGATTTCCCCGAGTTCGCCATGCGCAGCACCCCGGTAGTAGTGAGCGAGCGCCAGCTCGGGATCGAGCCTCGAGGCCTTTTCGGCATCGGCAAGCGCCTGGCTGAAATCACCGAGCCCACGATGAGCGGCCGAACGAAAGGAAAGCACCTTCGCCCGCTCGGGATCATCAAGGGTGAGCGTATCGACAATGAAAGAGCAAGCCTCCAGCGCTGCTCCATAGTCCACCTTGCCGCCGAGCGCCGCCGCCTTCTCGCAAGCCAAAGCCCCATTCGGGTCCGTTGCCACGGACGGGGCCGACATCAGAACGACGCCCATTAGAACGGTAGGAATCAAACGATAAAGCATACGAATTTCCTCATTCGTTTCTTCTAGGTTCAGGCGAGTTCAGCTATCGGGTGCCACCCGAAAGAGGGCGCCGTTGGGAGCGTCGGTCAGGATGTAGAGGAGGCCGTCGGGGCCAGTTCGCACATCTCTGATGCGGCCGAGCTGGCCCTGGAGCAGGCGTTCCTCGCCGACCACTTCGTTGCCATCCATCTCCAGACGGGCGATCAGCTGATATTTCAGCGCGCCTACGAAGAGATCGCCTTGCCATTCGGGAAAGGCGTCACCGTCGTAGAAGGTCATGCCAGAAGGGGCGATTGACGGGTCCCAGAAATGCGCGGGCTGGGCCATGCCGTCCTGTTCACGCAGGCCGCTTCCGACCGGCTCTCCACTATAGTTGATGCCCCAGGAAATCTCCGGCCAGCCAAAATTGGCGCCGGCCTCAATCAGGTTGACCTCATCCCCGCCGCGCGGCCCGTGTTCCTGCGTCCAGACACGCCCGGTTTCGGGATGAACGGCGAGGCCCTGCGGGTTGCGATGGCCATAGCTGTAAATCTCGGGGAGCGTGCCGCTCTGGCCGACGAAGGGGTTGTCATCGGGAACACCGCCATCCGGGTTAATCCGGACGACACTGCCGCCATGGCGTGACAGATTCTGCGCCGTAGCCTGGTTACCCCGCTCGCCAACAGTGACATAGAGATACCCCGCAGGATCAAACCCAAGCCGCGATCCCCAATGCACGCCACCATCCCGCGCACTGTTGGAGCGAAAGATCACCTCAACGTCTTGCAGCGCTCCGTCAAGTAACCGCCCGCGGGCGACCCGCGTACTGGAGCGGCCGTCGTCGTCGATGCCGGCATAGGAGAGGTAGACGAGGTCGTTCTCGGCGAAGGCTGGATCGAGGGCGACATCCAGGAGACCGCCCTGCCCTCGTGCGAATACCTTGGGCGTACCGCTGACGGCGTCCGGCACAAGGGCACCGCCTGCCACCACGCGGAGGCGGCCCGGACGCTCGGTCACGAGCATGTCCCCGTTTGGCAGGAAAGCCATGCCCCAGGGATGTTCGAGCCCACCAGTCACCAACTCGACGTGAAACGTCGCCTGCTCCGAGGTAATGGCATCACTTGGCGTTACGGTTGCCGTCTGGGCGCTGCAACCAAGCACCAGAAAGACGGCGAACGCACCGGCGACTGAAAGGCTATTCACGATCGGCTGACGCATTGTCTTATAAGTCCCTGAAGTCGACACTCGACCCACTAACGCATGAAGGAGCCTAATATGCCGCGAAGGAGTGAGCGGCCGATCTGGCGGCCGACCTGACTGCCGACGGATCGCACCACGCTTTTGGCGGCTGCTTCGAGCACACCCTGGCGATTGCTGCGCCGAGGGCGGGACGCGCGCTCGGCCTTGGCGCGCTCCTTTTCGCGCTTGACCTGTTCCTTTTCACGCAAACGGCGTTCCTTTTCCGCCGCCTCGAAGGCTTTCTCTTCTTCCGCTCGCCGGGTCAGGATTTCGTAGGCACTCTCGCGATCGACCGCCTCGTCGTAGCGACCACCGACCGGGCTCGCCGCCCTGGTCTGGGCGCGCTCCTCCGGCGTTGCCGGCCCAATACGTGAAAAGGGCGGACAGATCAGCGTCTTGTCGACGATCGACGGCACACCCTTGTCCATGAGCGTCGAGACCAGCGCCTCGCCGACGCCGAGCTGGGTGATCACTTCTTCCGTATCGAAATTGGGATTTTGCCGGAACGTGCTCGCCGCTGCCTTCACCGCTTTCTGGTCACGCGGCGTAAACGCCCGCAGCGCATGCTGCACGCGATTGCCGAGCTGGCCAAGCACGCTGTCCGGCACATCCAGGGGATTCTGCGTAATAAAATAAACGCCGACGCCCTTGGAGCGGATCAGCCGGACCACCTGCTCGACCTTTTCGAGCAGCGCCTTCGGTGCTTCGTCGAACAGGAGATGCGCTTCGTCGAAGAAAAACACCAGCTTCGGCTTGTCGGGGTCGCCGACCTCAGGGAGTTCCTCGAACAGCTCGGACAGCAGCCAGAGCAGAAACGTGGCGTAGAGCTTCGGCGAGTGCATCAGCTGGTCGGCGGCAAGGATGTTGACGATGCCCTGGCCGGAGAGATCCGAGCGCATCAGATCCTCGATCTTAAGCGCGGGCTCGCCAAAAAAGTTCTCGCCGCCCTGCTGTTCCAGAGTCAAGAGCCGCCGCTGGATCGCGCCGACCGAAGCGCTGCTGACATTGCCGTATTCCAGCGAGAAATCCTTCGAGTTTTCACCGACATAGTGAAGCAGCGAGCGCAGGTCGTTCAAATCGAGAAGCAGCATGCCCTGATCGTCCGCCACCTCGAACACCACGCTCAGAACGCCTTCCTGCGTGTCGTTCAGCCCGAGAAGCTGCGCCAGCAATAGCGGTCCCATCTCCGAGATGGTGGTGCGGATAGGATGGCCCTGCTCGCCAAACAAATCCCAGAACACCACCGGAAACGGACGTTGCTGGTAGTCGTCAATGCCGATCTTCTCGATCCGCTCGTCGATCTTGGGATGCGGGTTGCCGGGCCGAGAAAGGCCTGAGAGGTCACCTTTCACGTCCGCAAGGAACACGGGCACGCCATTTTTGGAAAGGCCTTCGGCCAGGACCTGCAAGGAAACCGTTTTCCCGGTGCCGGTGGCGCCGGCGATTAGACCGTGGCGGTTAGCGAGATTTAGGTTAAGATATTGATGCGTTTCGCCTTTACCGAGCAAAATGGCGTTATCTCTGGGCATCCTCGATCTCTCTTTAGTCCTTTAAACATCTAGATCGGCCTGTTTTGCCCGCTTTTTTGCTTGCGGTCGAGCTTGTGATAGGATTTTTCGGCGCTACCTTTGCGATATCGCCAATCAGAAAGGCTCGATTCCATGAAATTCTTTGCAGATACCGCCGATGTCAACGAGATCGGCGATCTTGCGGCCACCGGCCTGTTGGACGGGGTGACCACCAATCCCTCGCTGATCGCGAAATCCGGGCGTAATTTTTTCGAAGTGATTGCAGAAATCTGCAGCATCGTGCCGGGCCCGGT
>JBPCVQ010000391.1:0-2710 GCA_051010395.1 Geminicoccaceae bacterium
ACAAGCATGCATTCGGCTTGGCTCTCCATCCTGGCCTGCAGGTAGATGCCGTCCGCCCACATGTACACATAGCGCTTCCCGGTGAGATCCCGTTCCTGCCAGGCAAGATATTCGGCATCCCATTTCCCCTTGAGCCGGCCGATCACCGACGGCGACAGGTTCGGGGCGTCCGGGCCAAGCAGGGCGGACAACGCTTCTTGAAAGTCGCCCGCCGACACGCCGCGCAGATAAAGCACCGGCAGCAGCGCTTCGAGACTTGGTGAGCGGCGTGACCAGCGTGGTAGGATCGCTGAGCTAAACCGGATCCGCGCCTCGGCCTCGCCTATCCCGCGATCGCGGATCTTGGCCCGTTGAACAGGCACGGCACCAATGCCTGTCTGGATGCTGCGCTCGGGGCCGTGGCCGTGTCGGACAAAGCGAGCGCGACCGTCCTCAAGCTTCCAATCAGCCATCAAGGCCAAAAAGGCCTCGGCTTCCGCCTCGACAGCTTGGATGAGCAGGCGCTGCGCGCCTGACCGCAAAACTTCGGTCAACGGATCATCAATATCGGCAGGGTGACCAGCAGGTTCGGTGACTGTATCCTTCGTCATGGCGCGTATCGCTCCTCTGGGAGGTTCAGGTAGGCTCTCACCCACCTCGATACGTCGCCGCCTTCAATCCGTCGTCACCCAATTCCACGCATAACTCCAGCTGCGCTGAGCCAGATCGCAACACTTAAATAGGCAAAGATAGATGCTCGGAACATCCGAGAAAAACCCCATCATCGGGCCAATCAATCTCGAAAGCACAATCGCTTATGCCCAGCAGCTGCGTGAAGGCATGATCGATTGGACTTCTGGGAAGGAATGGGAGAAGAAATTTTTCTCATCGACGCGGGCCAAAGCCCGTCTCGATGCATGGCAACAGAAATTCGCGGACGGACACAGGGTCATCAGTGCTATCCAACGGAGCGGACGGAGAGGTAGCGGAAGGGCATGCCTCGATGGGTTCGTGTATATGTTCAATGGCGTCCCAATGGGAATCATGACGGTTTCGATGTTTCCTACCTATGTCTACATCAACGATATCGTCGCCAGCCCCGCAACCTCTGGCGCTGGTGGCGTGCTTATCGAAGCAGCCATACGTTGGTCAGAACGCTCCGGGCGCTCCGGTAACGTCTCTCTCTGCGCTCTCAGTAAGGAGGTGTGCGAGGTTTATCTCCGCTACGGCTTTGAGAATTCAGATTTCCGCAAGGAGCCTGAAGCCGGGAAAATGGATCTGACCCCGACTACCAGCAATGTCTGGCAAAAAACCGACGACGGCTGGACGCTCAAGGCAAAAATCGGCAAAGCCTATGCAATCAGCGGGATTGCGTGAGGTGTCGGTGGCCGACAACTAGGTCGTCTTGTGTGGGGATGTGGTTCTGTCACCATGGGTCAGAGCAGCAGGCAAGCACGTAGTCAAATTAAGGTCGACGCCTGAAAACTCCATGCCTCAAAGCCAGCAGGGTCGGGTTAGAAAAACCTTACCTCTCGCAGGCAAAGGTCGGCGCATTAAATCCCAGAAGCCGATGTAATCCTAAGATCTTGCACCTATTGATGGTTGATCATAGCCATCCTCGGGTCGGTCAGGGCCAACGACGGTAGCAAGCACCCCAGCTTGCAATGCGGGCCTTGCGCCCAAAACCGGCCTCTACGGCTCGCTCGCGCGTGGCGCTCCTGTTTTGCCCCGGTTTTCTGACGCAAGCCTCGTTCCCGAAGAGTGCCAGCTGCGGTCATTGCGACCTCTGCTCCGAAACCTGTATTCTCGAAGATCATTAGAACGAGTCTCAAGAAAAGTCGGGACAGATCTTGGATCAAAATGCCTTCATTGAGGAGATCAGCACACGGATCACCGACGCCGAGAAAGTCCGGGGACTTTTCCTTGCGGGAAGCTTCGGTCGCAATGCCGCCGACCCCTTCAGTGACGTCGATTTGATTGCCATAGCCGAACCTAAGAATTTTTCTGACGTCACCCGCGACTGGCGTTCTCTCTTGGAGAGCATCGTGCCCATTGTTTTCTGGCGCGAGCGCGGAAAAGATCGGATTCTCATAAATTCGATCACAGAGGGCTGGCTGCGTTGCGATCTCTATATCCAGCCGCGAGAAGCCTTTACCGGCAGAGCCCAAGACACTGTCATTGCCCTTCTGGATCGTGATGGGCTTTTTGATGAACTACCGGCAAGCCTTCCTCCTAGGCAGCCCAGCGTTAGCCGGGTGAAGTTCCTAATTGGCGAGTTCATCCGTGTTCTCGGCCTATTGAGTGTCGTGGTCGGCCGTGAAGTATATGTCACGGCGGCGGCGGGCGCCGGCATTTTGCGCGATCATTTGATCAATCTCTTGTTGGAGGCCGTGACGATTCCGGATCGAGGTGGTGCTCTGCATCTAAGCAGGCTCTTGCCGCCAGAAGATATGAGAATATTGGAAGGCCTAACAATTCCCGGCGCGATCAGAGCTGAAGCTGTCCAAGCGCACATTGAGATTGCACAAAAGTTCTTTCCAAGAGCGCGCGAATTGGCAACGCAGTTGGATCTGGTTTGGCCCGAAGAGTTTGAGGCATCAACGAAGCAACATCTGAAGAAGCATTTTGGAAGCGAATGCGATGTCGAGTGGTGAGACCGGCCGAGATGAGTCACGCCCCGCCGGTGGGATGCTCAGCGAAGGCGTGCTAGCGGCCGCATTGCGGTCACAAC
>JBPCVQ010000392.1:0-11540 GCA_051010395.1 Geminicoccaceae bacterium
GGAAGATGGTATCCGACGAGCAGGGAGGCCGCTGATGTTTCCGAAACCGATAGAGCAGGCGGGGTCTGCTACTCGATTTAGTTACAACGTCGCCCTGCCGATCGCACTCCTTCTTTGGCTGCTACCGCTGATCGGCGTGATGATGACCTCGATCAAACCATCCAGCGACCTCGCTGCCGGCAACTATTTCGGCCTGCCGTCCTCGATCGCCCTGGTCGAGAATTACACCGCCGTCTTCGAAAACTCGCCGATCGGCCAGTATATCTGGAACAGTTTCAAGGTCACGATCCCGACAGTGATTGGCACCGTAGCGCTTTCCTGCCTCACCGGGTTCGCGCTCGCCGTTTACGGTTTTCGCGGCAATCTCCTGGTTTTTTTCATGTTCGTCGCCGGCAATTTCGTCCCCTTCCAGATCCTGATGGTGCCGGTGCGCGATTTGACCCTCAATCTCGGCCTCTACGACACCACGCTCGGCCTGATCATGTTCCACGTCGCCTTCCAGACCGGCTTCTGTACGCTGTTCATGCGCAACTTCATCAAGGCGCTGCCGATGGAGCTGATCGAGAGTGCGCGCGTCGAAGGCGTGAACGAATTCAAGATCTTCTGGTACATCGTCCTCCCGCTGATGCGCCCGGCGATCGCAGCGCTTGCTGTCCTGATCTTCACCTTCATCTGGAACGACTATTTCTGGGCGACCGTCCTCGTCCAGGGCAGCCACGCCCTTCCGGTCACCGCCGGCCTCTACAGCCTGAACGGCCAATGGGTCGCCGCCTGGCACCTGATCTCCGCAGGCTCCATCGTCGCCGCCCTTCCGCCGGTCATCATGTTCTTCCTCATGCAGCGCCACTTCATCGCCGGCCTCACCCTCGGCGCCACCAAAGGCTAGAGCCGGGGCCGGCCGCCGGCCTGCGGTTACTGGACCTCGCCTGCTTGTCGATGCGTCATGCCGGTTCTGAAAACGAAAGAGCCGCTTCGAGGCCGACCTCCATTTTTCCCGCGGCAAGCTGCGGGCAATGTACCCAAAAAGATTGAAATGGGACGCTTCGCAATAACGGCGATGAAGCCCTGATCTGGCTCCAGGAACAGGGAATCGGGCAAACGATAGGCAGCAAAGGATGGCGGCTTCGGTGAGGGCTTTGTCTCACCTCGTCTTGATCGTCTGATAGGCCTGAAGTGCGCGCTGCCGAGCATGGCCGTGATCGACGATCGGCTTTGGGTAGGTATCTCCAAGGGTGATGCCTGCCGCCTTTAGCGCTTCGGCCGGAGCCTCCCAGGGCGCGTGCAGATGCCTGGCATCGAGCTTCGCCAGCTCTGGGACGTAACGCCTCACATAATCGCCTTTCGGGTCGAATTTCCTGCCCTGTAGAACAGGATTGAACACGCGAAAATACGGAGCGGCGTCCGCGCCGGACCCCGCGACCCACTGCCAACTCGCCGAGTTGCTGGCGAGATCCGCATCCACCAGCGTATCCCAGAACCATTTTTCTCCAACTTGCCAAGGGATCAGCAGATCCTTGATCAGAAAGGACGCCGTGATCATCCGCACCCGATTGTGCATCCACCCGGTCTCCCAGAGCTCGCGCATCCCCGCATCGACGATCGGATATCCGGTCAGCCCCCTCTGCCAGGCCCGAATTGCTGCCTCATCCTTGTCCCAAGGAAACTCTTCGAACTCGGGGCGGAACGCTTTCGTCGGCAGATCCGGCCAGTGGAACAGCAGGTGATAGGAAAACTCCCGCCACACCAGCTCACGCAGAAACGACCGGCTGCCGTTCGCGTCCTTGCCCCCGCCACCTGCTGCCAGCCGGTTTTCCACGGCCTGCCAGCATCGATGCGGGCTGATTTCGCCGAAATGCAGATGGGGGGACAGTCTGGACGTGCCGGGCTGATCCGGCCGGTCGCGCTTTTCGCTATAGCCAGTCATCGCCTCGTCGAGAAAGGCTGAAAGCCTGGCCTCAGCCCCCGCCTCGCCGGGTTGCCAGGCTTCGCGAAGGCCACCCGTCCAATCCGGGCTGCGGGGGAGCAACCCCCAATCATCCAGGCCTTCGCTTCCCGGCCAGTCGGCGGGCGCCGACAGGCTTGACTTGGGTCTTGGCAGCGGAGGTTTTGGCGCTCCAAGTGAAAGACAGGCCTTGTAGAAGGGCGTGAACACACGAAACGGATCGCCTGCCTTGGTCTTTGGCGTCTCCGGCTCGAATAGGAGCGCGCCCTGAAACCTGTGGAGGGTCCACCCTCTGGACTCTAGATTTTCCGCCAGATCTTCTTCCAGCGCCCGTGCCCAGGGCTCGTAGCTCCGAGAAACATACACGCTGTCGGCGCCGGTCTCCTCCATCAGCTCGATGATCAAATCACGAGAGGACCCACGCTTGAAAATCAGCCGGCTGCCCAGCCCCTCCAGATCGGAGGCGAGCGCCTCCAGGCTGTTGTGCAGCCACCAACGACTGGCGCCGCCCATTTTCCAAAGGCCAGGCGTCTCATCATCCAGAACATAAACAGGAATAACCGGTCGTCCCGCCGCAATCGCCGCCGCGAGCGCACGATGATCGGCGAGCCTCAGATCCTGACGAAACCAGAGCAAAATCGGGGCAGGGGACATGGATGACGCACCCTCTTCATCGATGAAAAGACCTTTTATCGATGCTGATACGTAAAACAACAGCCAATGGTTCCATCACATCCCAAGATCGAGCCCGACAAAGGAACGCATGCCCTCGGATTTCCAGGCCCTTTCTTCGAAAGCGGTGCCCCCCATGAGGTGGTCAAATCTGCGAGGCCGTCATACGCAGCTGACATTCCGCTCTTTCGGTGTCGTGAATGTCTGTGGCGGCTTTATAAGGCGAAGCCAGCCATTTGGAGTCAGCCCATGTGGAGTCAGCATCAAATAGAACATTTTGCCCCCTTCCGGACGAAGACAGCAGATAGATCTTACCAATGAAACCTCTCGAGCCCTGCAGGCGTTTATTTGATCTGGTCGCTTTGTCACCTACACGTCAGAGCATGGAAAATTGAGCGTGGTCACCGAATGCTTGGGCAGCATCGATCGCAGATATGATGTGGACCCCTGAGTTTTACAGTCTATAGTTGGATATTAATGAACATTCAAACTGTGGTCTGGTGACTTCGTCATGACAGATACGCGCAGGCGGAACCTTGCGGCCTTGATTGTCTCGATATTGGTTAGCTCTTTGGGAGGCTGCTCGACGACCCAAGTGGATATAGGTTACAGATCCAGTGATCTCGTCGTGCCAGTCGCCGATGAAGCCGCGACCTTCAAAGTTGGGCAGTTTGTCGATCGGCGAGGCGAAGCGCCGGATTGGCTGGGTGAAGTGCGGGGCAAGTATTATTTCCCGAAAGAGACCCTTAAGGCTGACCGCCCTATCTCGTGGATTGTTCGAGATATGATCGAGAAGGGAGCTAAGGACCGGGGGATGTTGGGTGAGACGAACGTGTCCACGCCCTACGAACTCTATGGACATGTTGAAAAACTTGATGGCAGCGTATCAGATTCGACGAACGCTCATGCTCATCTCATGGTCCGTCTTTTCAATCGCGACGGTAGCGATGACATTTTTAGCGCAAGCCATCATATCGACATTATTGATCCCAAGATCTACGGCAGCGCTATCGACCTCGGGAGCTTCTTGGAGGAAGCCCTCAATCAAGCTGTGGTCGAGATGCTGGATGATCCGGATTTCAGACACGCGCTTCAACGAAGCGATGCAGATGGGCTGTAGTTGGCAACCAAGCTAATGCCAACATAATGGCGGCTTTCCGAGCTGGTACGGACAACAAAAAACCCTCACCCCACATAATCCAGCGGCAGGGCCGTCGTGTATTTGATCTGCTCCATGGCGAAGCTGGAGCTGACGTCGTCGAGGTCGATCTCGGCGATCAGGCGTTTGTAGAAGGCGTCATAGGCGGCGATGTCGGGTACGGCGACGCGTAGCAGATAATCGATCTCGCCGCTCATCCGATAGAACTCCACCACTTCAGGCATCTTGTTGACGATGTCGGCGAATTTTTTCAGCCAGTCGGCGTTGTGCTTGCTGGTGCGGATCGACACGAACACGTTGACGCCGGCATTGATCTTTTGATTGTCCAGCAAGGCGACTCGCTTGCGGATGACTTTGGCCTCTTCGAGCTTTTGAATGCGCCGCCAGCAAGGCGTCGAGGAGAGCCCGACCCGCCGCGCGATCTCGGCGAGCGGCATGGTGGTGTCCTGCTGCAGAATGTCGAGGATCTGCCGGTCGGTCGCATCCATGGCTTCTGTCCATCGTAGAAGATTTTTCTAGAACTTTCGGTTCAGGATTAAATTTTTTCTCCGTTTTCTGTCAATGGCCAAATAGAGAGAAAACTGTTTCTCTTTTTGCCCCTTCGACATCGTTTCCAGCCGGCCCGCCTTCGCCTATCTCGGATAGAACACCAACGCGGGATGCGGCCTCATGATACCGATCATCATCGATCCCAAGATGACCAACATTGCTCTCATCGGCCGAGCCCAGGTCGCCACGCGGCGACTGGCGTTGCTTGACGAGGCTGGGGCTGCGGATCTCACAGTCTTTTCCGATACGCCAGAAGAAGACCTGGCGAACGCCGCCGGGCGGCGGCTCCGGCGCAGACTGCCGACATCGGCTGAACTCGCTGCATTTCAGGTCGTCTGGATTGCCGACCTGCCGTTGGAGCTGGCTGAGCCGTTAGCAGTTACCGCCCGTGCCCGCGGCACGCTCGTGAATGTGGAGGATGTCAAACCCTGGTGCGACTTTCACAATCCGGCATCGGTCCGCCGTGGCGACCTCCTGCTCACCGTCTCGACCAACGGCCAGAGCCCCGGCCTTGCCGTCCGCATCAAACGCCAGCTTGCCGCCACCTTCGGCCCGGAATGGGCCGAGCGTCTCAAGACTGTCGGCATAAAGAGGGAAGCCTGGAAGGGGCGGGCGCGCCCCATCGCGGAACTTGCCAGTCTCACCGATGCGATGATTGCGGCTAAGGGGTGGTTGTCCGAACCTTCGACGGGGAGCCGAACTTGATGGCGCGGCTGCAGATGCCCGCGTTCGAGCCGGGCACTGTCTGGCTTGTCGGCGCCGGGCCGGGCGATCCCGGCCTGTTGACGCTGCATGCGCTCTCGGCATTGGAGCAGGCGGATGTCGTGTTGCATGACGCGCTGGTCTCCGCCGATATCCTGGCGCTGATCAACCCGACCGCACGGCTGGAAGCCGTTGGCAAGCGGGCAGGGCGTCCCAGCGCCAAGCAACTCCGCATCAGCCAATGCCTGATCGAGCATGCGGCCGCCGGACACCGTGTCGTCAGGCTGAAGAATGGCGACCCCTTCGTCTTCGGTCGCGGCGGTGAGGAAGCCCTGGCCCTTGCCGCTGCCAGCATCCCGTTTCGCGTGGTGCCGGGCATCACTGCCGGCGTCGCCGCACCCGCTTATGCCGGCATCCCGACCACCCAGCGCGCCACCGCCCAGTCCGTCGCCTTCGTTACCGGCCATCACGCCGGCGGCGGCGGTGCCCGCGATGTCGACTGGGCAAGCCTTGCGAAGGCCGCGGATACCCTCGTTCTCTATATGAGCCTTCGCCAGATCGGGGCGATCAGCCTCGACTTGATGGCGGGTGGCAGGTCGACCCTCGACCCCGTCGCCTTTCTCACCGATGCGACCACGCCGCTTGAGCGCCGCAACGTGACGACGCTCGGCGAAGCCGCTTCCGTCGCCCGTCAGATCGACCAGACCGGGCCGACCCTCATCGTCATCGGAAACGTGGTCGATCTGCACGACATCCTCTGCCCGCTGCAGCAGACCACACCCGCCGTCGCCCTACCGCACCCCGGCCAAAAGACGCCCGCCCTCTCAGCCGAACGAGGTCTTTCATGACCAGCCAAGCACAGCCCATCCTGCCGCCAACCGCCCCGTTCCCGCCGGATCACATCCAGGCCCTCAACGGTGTCATGGCATCGACCAACCTGGAGCAGCGTCACTGGCTCTCGGGCTTTCTCGCGGGCTATCAGGCCGCCGCCAGCCCGGCAGTGGCCCCGGCACCATCGCCGGCCAAAAAGATCCCGCTGACCATCGCTTACGCCACCGACAGCGGTAATTCCGAGGAGGTGGCGGCAAGCGCCAAGAAGCTCGCGGGCAAGCAGGGTTTTGCCGCGAAGCTTGTCGATTTCGCCGACGTCACGCCTGCCGACCTCGCCAAGTCGAAAAACCTCCTGATCGTCGCCAGCACCTGGGGTGAGGGTGACCCGCCGGAGCGCGCCGCCGAGGCCTATCAGGCCCTGATGGACGACGGTGCGTCGAGCTTCAAGGGCGTTAATTTCTCCGTCCTGGCGCTCGGCGACAGCTCCTACGTGAACTTCTGCGAAGTCGGCAAACGCCTTGACGAAAGACTGGAGCAACTCGGCGCAACGCGCGTCGCCGACCGCATCGACGCCGACCTCGACTTCGAAGACCGAGCTTCCAGCTGGACCGGTGACGCGCTTTCGCGCCTTGTGGAAATTGCCGAGCCTGAGGTGACCAACGGCGCCGCAACCTCTGCCGATATCGTGCATCTGGATTTTCCGACGTCCGCCTACTCCAAAGGCAATCCGTTTCCAGCGGAGATTACCGAGCTGGTCAATTTGAACGGCAGCCGCTCGGCCAAGGAGACCTATCACGTCGAGCTGGCGCTCGAGGGCTCCGGCCTGACCTTCGAGCCCGGCGACAGCCTCGGCGTCATCGCCGAAAACCATCAGTCGATGGTGGCGGAAATCATGATGGCCGCAGGTCTGTCGGGCGATAGCGATCTGGAACGACGCCTGACCACGGACTTCGACATCACCCAACTCTCCAAGCCCGTCATGGACGCCTACGCCAAGACAACCTCGAACGCCGCCCTGGCCGAACTCCTCGAAGGTGACCGCTGGCAGGCGTACCTGCCAGGGAGGCAGATCATCGATCTGTTGAGCGAGTATCCAGCGAGGCTGGAGGCGGAGGAACTCCTCGGCCTCTTCAGAAAGCTGCCGCCACGCCTCTATTCCGTGGCGTCTTCGCAAAAGGCCGAGCCCGATCTCGCCGATCTCCTGATATCAGCCGTCCGCTACAACAACCAGGGCCGCAACCGTGAGGGCGTCGCCTCCACCTTCCTCGCCGACCGCCGGAGGGCGGGTGATCAGCTCAGGGTCTACGTCAAAAACAACAAGAACTTCCGCCTGCCCGAGGATCCGGACCGTCCGGTCATCATGGTCGGCCCAGGCACCGGCGTCGCCCCCTTCCGCGCTTTCCTCCAGGAACGTCAAGCCACCGCCGCCGGCGGCGGGAACTGGCTGTTCTTTGGGGATCGGACCTACACCCATGACTTCCTCTACCAGCTGGACTGGCAGGACTTCGAGAAGGACGGCGTGCTCGATCGGATCGACGTCGCGTTCTCCAGGGATCAGCCGGAGAAGATCTACGTGCAGGATCGCATGTGGGAGCAGCGCGCCGATCTCAATGCCTGGCTGGAGGAGGGCGCCAGCCTTTATGTCTGCGGCGACGAGAAGGCCATGGCCAAGGATGTCGACGCCACGTTCCACCGCATCATCGCCGACCAGCGCGGCTGGTCCGATGACAAGGCTGCGGAGCATGTGAGCGGGCTGAAGAAAGAGCGGCGCTATCTGCGGGACGTGTATTGAACCGCGCCGCGCGGTTGTGTGGGCCTGGCGATGACCGGGGGCGGCCCTTTCTTGAAGGTCGATACCGACGGTGCAGATGACGTGCCGATGCCGGGATCCGAACGGAAAGAACGTCATGGCCCTTAACCCTTCCTTCATCACCGGGTGGCAAGTTGGCTTCTGGTCCATGCGATCCTGGGAATCCGCCCGGCCGCAAGAGAGAGGTCGGGCCAGGCTCGGACTCCCAGGATCGCATGGACCAGGTCATGACCATGACAGGGGCGGGTTAAGGTTGGGTTAATGGCGTGGCGAGGCCTTTGACCGGTCGGACGGCAAGACAATGCGCTGGACAGCCGGGGGGGACGGTCGAGAGCGGCAAGTTCAGCTTCGGCGAGCCGCGCTTTTTGCAGCGATCCCGATGCCGGGATCAACGGACCCGACGTTCGGGGCAACGGACCCCATGTTCGGGTCAAAGAGCTCAAAACCTGAGTTAACGAACCCGACGCTCGGGTTAACGAATTCGCGTTTCAGGCCAGCGAGGAATAGACGATGTCGGAAAAACTTTCCCCCAATGAAGGTATCAAGACCCGCAGCAACCTGCTTCGCGGCACCATCGAGGAGGGGCTAGGCCGAGTGATCACCGGATCGCTCGCCGACGATGACACCCAGCTCACCAAGTTCCACGGCACCTACCAACAGGACGACCGTGACCTCAGGCATGAGCGGCGCAAGAAGAAGATGGAGCAGGCCTATAGCTTCATGATCAGGGTGCGTGTTCCAGGCGGTGTTTGCGCGCCCGAACAATGGCTGGCGATGGACGCGATCGCCACGGACTACGCCAATGGCACCCTTCGACTGACCACGCGTCAGGCCTTCCAGTTCCACGGCGTGATCAAATCGAACCTGAAGACCGCCATGCAGGCGATCAACGCCAGCCTCCTCGACACCATCGCCGCCTGTGGGGACGTCAATCGCAATGTCATGTGCAACCCGAATCCGCATCAGTCCGAGGCTCATGCGGCGGCGCTCGAAACGGCTCGGGACATCAGTAGCCATCTGACGCCGCAAACGGCGGCCTATCATGAGATCTGGCTGAACGGCGAAAAAATCGAAGACAGCAAGGCCGAGGAGGAACCGATCTACGGCGCCACCTACCTGCCGCGAAAATTCAAGATCGGTGTCGCGGTGCCGCCAGAGAACGACGTCGACGTCTATTCACAAGATCTCGCCTACATCGCGATGACTGACGAGGCTGGATCGGTCGTTGGCTACAATGTCACCGTCGGCGGCGGTATGGGCATGACTCATGGCGAGCTTGAAACCTATCCGCGTGCAGCCGATCTGCTTGGCTTCTGTACACCGGAACAGGCGGTGGACGTCGCGGAAAAGGTGGTGACTGTTCAGCGTGATTTCGGCGATCGGGCCAACCGCAAGCACGCCCGCCTGAAATACACCGTCGAGGACATGGGCCTCGATGCTTTCCGCGCCGAGGTCGAAGAGCGTCTCGGCTATGAACTTCTGCCGGTGAAGCCCTTCACCTTCGAGCATACGGGTGACCGGTATGGCTGGGTCAAGGATCACGAAGGCAAGTGGCACTTGACGCTGTTCATCGAGAACGGTCGGGTTGCCGACCTCGGTGACAAGAGGCTGCTGAGCGGTTTGCGTGAGATCGCCAGGATTCACAAAGGCGACTTCAGGCTGACCGCCAATCAGAACGTGATCATCGCCAGCGTTGGCGCCCGGCAGAAAAAGGCCATCCAGGCCTTGGTCGATCAATACGGCCTGTCGTCGCCGACGACCGGGCTTCGAAGGAATGCTATGGCCTGCGTGGCGCTGCCGACCTGCGGTCTCGCCCTGGCAGAGAGTGAACGCTACCTGCCGGATCTCGTTACCGCCCTGGAAGGCGCCTTAAGTCAAGCAGGTCTCGCCGAGACCGACATCGTCATCCGTATGACCGGCTGTCCCAATGGCTGCGCGCGTCCCTATCTCGCTGAGATCGGGCTCGTTGGACGAGCGCCCGGGGTTTATAACCTTTATCTCGGCGCTGCCTTCGACGGATCCCGCCTGAACAAGCTCTACCGCCAGGACGTTGATCATGATCAGATCATCGAAATATTGACGCCAATGATCCGGGCCTATGCCGAGGATCGCGAGGATGGCGAGCATTTCGGCGATTTCGTCATTCGCGCAGGTATCGTCGCGGCGAGCGGCAATGGCGCCGCTTTTCATGCGGACGTGACGCCTCTGGCTGCGGAGTGATGCAGGCATCACGTCAGCGTGTCATTCACAAGATGAGCTGGCTGGCACGAGATGAGCTGGCCGGCTTGAACAACCACGCCTGAATTGCTGGGGTTAGACTCCGATACGCGTCATTCTTGAAGTCGGCATCGTGTCTCGTCGGGCGCGATGTCGGCGGGCATGTGGCATGTGCGCGCATCTTCTCTGTAGCAGCGCACGATGATCGGCATTCCATAGGGCCGCAGTGACGGAGCACTTCGCCCTCTTTCGGGGTCGGTCAGCCTGCATAAAGACGCCCCTTGTCCTTGATTTTAGTGGATTTCGAGCAGCCCTTGCGCCAGGGTTGAGCGATGATGACGCGGTGCTTCCGAACAATGGCGATTTCCTGTCCCCATCGCGTCGGGGATTGATTTTGCACTGCAGCGAACGAGGCTTGCGCGAGCCCGGTTCGGAGTGCTACCACTGCGCGCAAATATGATGATCTTGCCGTGTCCTATCTGGGATCGGTCGAAACTGGGCGTTGGGCGACGGACGGGATCAAAACACAGAGACCGGTATGATATGAGCGCATTGCTTCTCAACTACTTGCCCATCTTGATCTTTCTGGGGATTGCGCTTGCGCTTGGCGTAATCATCCTGCTTGCGACCTATATCCTCGCTCGTCAGCAGCCGAATACCGAAAAGCTTTCTCCTTACGAATGCGGGTTCGAGCCCTTCGAGGATTCGCGTGGTCGTTTCGATGTACGCTTCTATCTGGTGGCGATCCTCTTCATCATTTTCGATCTCGAAGTGGCCTTCCTTTTTCCCTGGGCGGTGTCGCTCGGGAACATCGGCATGTTCGGCTTTTGGTCGATGATGATCTTTCTCGGGGTCCTGACCATCGGCTTCATCTATGAGTGGAAGAAGGGGGCGCTGGAATGGGAGTAGCATCCGACGCCGGCGCCGCCGTTCCAGCGCGCGTCGAAGGCCAGGACAACCGACTGTTCGAGGAGGTCAATCAGGGCCTCCAAGACAAGGGCTTCATCGTTACCTCGGCCGAAAAGCTGGTGAACTGGGCGCGCGCCGGTTCCATGTGGCCCATGACGTTCGGGCTTGCCTGCTGTGCCGTCGAGATGATGCACGCGGCTGCGAGCCGTTACGATCTCGATCGGCTCGGCATGGTGTTTCGGCCTAGCCCCCGGCAATCGGACGTGATGATCGTCGCCGGAACGCTCTGCAACAAGATGGCGCCTGCTCTTCGTAAAGTTTATGACCAGATGCCGGAGCCGCGTTACGTGATTTCCATGGGCTCCTGCGCCAATGGCGGCGGCTACTATCACTATTCCTATTCCGTGGTGCGCGGCTGCGATCGGATCGTCCCGGTCGATATCTATGTTCCGGGCTGTCCGCCGACCGCCGAAGCGCTCGTCTACGGCATCCTTCTTTTGCAGCGGAAAATCCAGCGCTCCGGCACACTCGCACGATGACGGTCGTTCTGCTCAAACAGCGTCCAGCCTGCAACCGGAACGGGTAAAAACGATGGCCGTCCCAACACAGAGAGAACGCGAAGAGGCGCTTGGCGAACTCAAGGATGACATCCTCGCCTCCCTGGGTGATGCCGTTCTCGGCTCGACGATCGATCGCGGCGAGCTGACGCTGACGGTGATGGCGAGCTCGATCATCAAGACGCTGACCTA
>JBPCVQ010000393.1:0-3650 GCA_051010395.1 Geminicoccaceae bacterium
AGTGCGGCTTGATATAGGAAAGATGACATAGCCAGGGGCTGTCCCCCGACTGCTCCATGAAAGCGATGCCACGCCTGGTCATGTAGGGGGTCTCGCTGTCCTCCTCCTTGATGTTGGCGGGCCGATCCGCGTTCTTCATGAACCATCCGGATGCCATCTCGCCGTCGACCAGGCCTGCATTGGCAAAGTCATGCCAGGGGTTTTCGGACTTGTAGCCCTTGGCCCTGAGATAGTCGTTATAGGCTTCGGCGCCCCGCCGATCATAAAAGCCGTCCGGGCCCTCCGGACGCATGCCGTCGTCGCGCTCGAACACGTCGAAGCCGCACTCGGCGACACGGGCGCCAATGATGCTGTCCGGGCTGAGGCCCAGCCTCGCCATGCCGGCCTCGTCGGCCCTCATGTGGGTCTTGCCGACGAGGAAGCAACCCATGCCCAGCGGCCGGAGGTGATCGCCAAGCGTCATCTCACCGACCTTCAGCGGAAAGCCGTTCCAGGCGGCGGCGTGAGAATGGACGTAGCGCCCGGTATAGAACGACATGCGCGATGCGCCGCAGACGGGAGACTGCACATAAGCATTGGAAAAGCGCACCCCTCGTGCCGCCAGCCCGTCGATGTTGGGGGTTTCCAGGCTCGGATGACCGCTGCAGCTCAGATAGTCGAAGCGAAGCTGGTCGAACATGATGAACAAGATGTTCTTTGCGACTCTAGTCATGGTACTCGCATCTTAATCTCGACACACCGCCGTCGTCGATCACACGCGGCATTCAGCCGCAAGATCGGTGATGCAATCCAGCTTCACCAGCGATCTCACTATTTTGCCTCCGGAAGGCGGCGGGGCTTTCATCCACCAGCTTGTTGAATGCCGAGTAGAATGTCGATTTCGAATTGAAGCCGACGTCCATCGCGATATCGAGGACTGATCTTTTCTTGTCCTTTTGAAGCAACAGCTTTGCTTCCTCGATCCGCCAGCTGTTCACGAAGTCATAAAAGTTGGTTCCCATATGCTGGTTCAGGACTTCGGAAATGCGGTGCACGGAAATCTGCGTGGAATCGCTCAGCTGTCGCAGGGTCAGTGTCGGATCGCGATAGAGCTGCTGCTCATCCATAGCGCGGTTGAGCTTTACACTAATGCGCACGGCATGATCATTGTCGAGAACGGGGCGCATAGCCGTCGGCTCGTCATCACCTTGCTCAACTTTGATCGCCTCACCGCGGCAAGCATGGTCATAGATAGCACCTTGACGCAGCCCGAGGCAGCCTAGAGTTCCTAAGGCTATGGCGTCCACGGCGTTGAAGAAGCTCTCGGGCGGATCTGCAATATCAAACAGCAGGAGGATGATGTAGCCCGGTTGGAGCAACCAAAGCGCGCCCAGAATAAAAATCATGTAACGCAGCCAGCTCAGCGTCTTGTCATCGACATTCGAGAAAAGATCTTGGATCTGCCGATGGTGGTTCGCTATCAAGCGAAATGAGCGGATCAGATAAACATAGCGCAAGACCGTCAGATAGAAGATGAAAGTAAGCCCGAACAGATCCGCCATGAAGACCCTGGTACTGTCATCTGCGGGGTGATCGACTTCCAAATGTTCCGCAAGCTTGATATCGCCGTCGAGCGTTAGATAAGGCAAGGCAAGCGCCACACCGATCAGGCAAGCGATCAGATGCGATGGGAACAGAGAACGCAGACGAAGCAGTGATGGGCTCGTCATGGCGCGGGTGTAGTGGTAGATGGCTAAAGGTTGAAGCAGCTTCAGGAGCAGCGCCCACTCCATGACGGCCGGGATCGTGTTGTAGAGGTCGGCCCTGACCAGAATGTCGTCGACCCTGTCGAGGCCAATACACAGCAGGAAGGCAGCGAACGCCCATATGTGATCGCGCCGATGGCCGCCTCGGCTCATCAGAATGATGGATACCAAAAAACAGATGGTTACGACGGCGTAATCCAGACCGCTAGCTAACCCTGCCACCCCGACCTCTTCTTTCGTGAGCCTTGGTCCTAACTGAATGTCCCCGACTGTCAGGCCGATAAATCGATATCAGGTTTGGGTGAACCGGCGATGAACGCGCCATGCGCCTGTTAACAGACAAGCCGCCATTGAGCCTGGCGGCGTCCGGTACGATCCATTCGGACGACAGATCGATTCCGATCGTCTAAACCAATGCCTCCACAATGGCTTGGTTTCCACGATGACGGATATGGCAATGAACGATGCAGGGGCGATGAGGTTACTTAAGAATGGGACGATCCCACGTTACACATTTCTAGCAATCATCCTCGTCACCGCATCATCGGCGGCGCTAGCTGAACACTCATTGACGATCGGCTTGGCCGGATCATTTGAAACCGATCCGCTCGAAGACGAAGATGATAGCTTCGGCGTAGCGCCGATCGTTCAATATGCGAACGACGATTTCCTCGGCGGCATTCTTTCGCTTGGCTATATCGAGGCATCTTATGCCCGCATTCTGCCCGATGGTTTCGTCGGATCGGTCTCTGTCAGCGCAAGAGATGCGCCCGTCGATGACATCGACGATTTCGATCGGGAAACGGCCGTCGAAATCGGCGGTGAGCTGCAATACTTTCAACCATTCGGCATCTTTTCCCTAGGCGTTTCGACCGATGTCGCCGGCGCTTACTCCGGTGTCGAGATCGAGGCGGCGTACACCAAACTGCACGAGCTCGGTGATTGGGAGTTTGAGGCCTCGATTGGCGGCGCTTACCGATCCGGCGGGCTCGGCACGTATCTCTACGGCGTGAAGAATGATGACGAGGATAGCGGCCTCGACGCCTTCCGCGTGGACGGCCATGTCGTTCCACAGCTGGAGCTTGGCGCCAATTACAATCTATCCGACAGCTGGACGATCCTGTCCAGTATCTCCGCCGAATATCTGCCCGACGCCGTCACCGACAGTCCGGCCGTCGAGGACGCCTATGAAGTCTCGACCATTATCGGCCTCATCTACGAGTTTTCATTCTGATCGGCCAACCCGTCCTCTCGCAGAACGTCCAATGAAATAGGAAGCATTCGATGCCCCGACGCCTTGCCCGTCCTATCGCCGCCGTTCTGATCATTCTTGGCCTGTCGTCCTGCATGACCGAGACCATGGAGCAACTCGCGCTGGCCATCCGCCTCCAAGGAAGCGAAACCACGAAGCTCGAAGTCAACGACAGCAAGCTCTACATCCTCGGCATTCTGAACGGCAAAACTTTCGATCAGGTGCGCGATGTCTTCGACGAGCATCCGGACATCGATACCTTGGTTTTCACGGCCATGCCCGGCTCAGTCGATGATGAGACCACCTTTGCCATGGGCCGATGGCTTCGAGAAAAGAACCTCCAACCCACCTCCTGAGCAATTCCGTCATCGCCTCGGGCGCCGTCGATCTCTTTCTCTCCGGTGTCCAGCGCGCTGCGGAGGAAGGTGCTCAACTGGGCGTCCATTCCTGGGACGACGGATCAGATGAAGCCACGGACTTTCCAAGGGACCACGAGGACCACCGGCTTAACGCCTCCTATATCGACAAGATGCTCGGTAGCGAAAATTTCTACTGGCACACGATCGAAGCCGCATCGAGCGACGACATTCACTGGATGACGCCCAGTGAAGTCGAAAAGTTCGGCCTCCTGACATCGCCCTGGTCGCAGCCGA